>NZ_JBEXPG010000091.1:0-24563 GCF_040611935.1 Streptomyces sp. NPDC006512
CCGCGTACTGGACGTACTTGGCTTTCGCCCGGTGCGGCGAGAGCGCGTGCCAGGCGTCGCGGGGCAGACGGGAGTTTGACGACAGGCCCTAGGGCCCGCGCCGGTGCGGGCGGCGCCGGCGGCCTGCGTCGAAGAGGTTCACGGCGAGCGCGGCCGTGATCAGGCCGCCCGCCAGCAGCAGGCCGTGCGGCACCACCGCCCCGGTGACCACGGCGGACAGGGCCAGCAGCATGACCAGCCAGGCCCGGCCGCGCCGGTACTCGCGGGGCCGCCGCGGACGCCCCGTGCCCAGGCCGCGGGCGAAGCGGGGGTCGTCGTGCCACAGGGCGGCTTCGAGGTCGGCGATCTTCTCGTCGTCCGATTCGGTCATGGTTTCGGCCTCCTTTCCGTGGTCAGGCGAGGGCGAAGTAGCGGAGCCACACGTAGAGGCCGGCCAGGGCCGTCGTGACGGCGGTGACGACCAGGCCGTAGCGGCTGAACTGCCAGAAGGAGATGTGGTGTCCGGCCCGGTCGGCGATGCCCACCGTGACGACGTTCGCGGAGGAGGCGATGATCGTGGCGTTGCCCGCCAGGTCGGCGCCGAGGGCGAAGGACCACCACAGCACCTGGGCCTGCCCGTTCCCTCCGGAGGCGGCGACGATCTCGGAGACGACCGGCCCGGTCGAGGCGACGAAGGGGATGTTGTCGATCACCGCGGACGGCACGATCGACCCGTAGAGCAGGGCCATTGACGCGCCGAGCAGACTGCCGTCCAGCGCCCGGGCCGCGGCCTGCCCCAGGTCGGTGAGGATCCCCGTCCGCACCATGGCGCCGACCATGACGAACAGGCCGGCGAAGAACGCCAGGGTTTCCCACTCGACGTCGGCCGCGACCCGGCGCGCGTCGATGCGCGAGACGGCGAGCAGGACGAGGCCGCCGGAGATCGCCACCACCGAGGGCTCCAGGTGCAAGGTGGTGTGCAGGACGAAGCCGGCCATCACGATCACGACGACGACGCCGCTGACGGCCAGGAGGCGTGCGTCGGTGATGGCGTCCCGCTCGCGCATCGCCATGACGCGCGCGGCCCGCTCGGGGTCGTAGGAGAACGCGCCGCGGAACATCCACCGGGCCAGCACCGCGAACACCACGACCAGCACGGTGGTGACGGGCGCCATGTGGAGCAGGAAGTCGTTGAAGGAGAGCCCGGCGCGGGACCCGATCATGATGTTGGGCGGGTCGCCGATGAGGGTGGCGGCGCCGCCGATGTTGCAGGCCATCACCTCGGCGATCAGGTACGGCGCCACGGGCAGGGCCAGGCGACGGCACACCTCGATGGTGACCGGGGCGATCAGCAGGACGGTGGTGACGTTGTCCAGCCACGCCGACAGCAGGGCGGTGGCGAAGATCAGCAGCACCATGAGCCGGTACGGGCGGCCGCGCGACCTCTTGGCCGTCCAGATCGCGACGAACTCGAACAGTCCGGTGCGCTTCAGCACGGAGACGATCAGCATCATGCCCAGCAGCAGGAAGATGACGTTCCAGTCGATCCCGGCCGCATCGGAGAAGAACGCGTGCTCCGCGCTCGTCGCCCCGATCAGCAGCATGACGACCGCACCGCCCAGCGCCGCGGTGACCCGGCCGACCTTCTCGGTGGCGATCAGTACGTAGACGGCCGCGAACACCGCCACGGCCGCCCAGGCGGAGCCGCTCACGGCGGGCCCGGCCAGGTGGGGGCGGGGGCGGCGAGAGGAATTCGCGGGGTAGGCGGCAGGTTCGTCATCGGCGCTGGCTCCGTTCGTGCCGTGGCCCGGAACACCCGCCCCGCCCGACCGGATCCGCGCCTCACACGCCGATGCCGCAACCAGGGCTCAGGGTGCTCCTCCACCCCACCCTCTCCCTCGGCACCACCCGCCCACATCGGGGCCGGCACCCATCTTCCGCCCGCCCGCCGGCTTTTCCATCCCCGTACCGTCTTGGGTAAGCCACGGGCAGCCCTTTAGGTTTTCATTATCCAACCCACCCTGACCTTGCGATTCCTTTGCCTTGGCTTGCCCCCTCCTTTGCAGTAGGGGTTCCTAGGGGATGTGACCGGTAGCGGCCGGAACTAGCGTCGGGGCCGACAAGCGCACCCCTCGGGCGTCGAGGCCGGCGTACGTGCCGGAACGGGGCCCCCGGCGGGGCGGAGCCGTACCGGCCTACGCATCGAGCCCCCCGGGAAGCGCCGCGACTACGAGGAGCATCGACATGTGCGGCATCGCCGGCTGGATCGCCTACGACCGGGATCTCACCCAGGAGACCACCACCCTGGACCGCATGGTCCGGACACTGACCGGGCGGGGCCCCGACGCCGGAGGCCGGTGGATCGACGGGCCCGCCGCCCTCGGCCACCGCAGGCTCGCCGTGATCGACCTGGCCGGAGGCGTCCAGCCGATGCGGGCCACCACCCCCGACGGCCCGGTCGTGCTGACCTACAGCGGCGAGGTGTACAACTTCGCCGAACTGCGGACGGAGCTGCGCGGAAGGGGCCATCACTTCCGCACGTCCAGTGACACCGAAGTCGTCCTCAACGCCTACCTGGAGTGGGGTGAGGCGATGGCGCCCCGGCTCAACGGCATGTACGCCTTCGCCGTCTGGGACGCCCGCACCCGCAAACTGGTCCTGATCCGGGACCGGATGGGCGTCAAGCCGCTCTTCTACCACCCCACCGCCGACGGCGTGCTGTTCGCCTCCGAACCCAAGGCGATCTTCGCCAACCCGCTGGCCGAGCCGGTGGTCAGCGCCCGCGGCCTGCGCGAGTTCGTCGCCTTCAACCGGCCGCCCGGCGAAACCATCTGGGACGGCGTGGCCGAGGTCGTCCCTGGCACCGTGGTCACCGTCGACCAGGCCGGCATCCGCAGCCACACCTATTGGCGGCTGGAGAGCCACGAGCACACCGACGACCTCGACACCACCGTCGAGCGGGTCCGCGACCTCCTCGACGACACCGTCGGCCGCCAACTCGTCGCCGACGTACCCACCTGCGTGCTGCTCTCCGGCGGCCTCGACTCCAGTGCCGTCACCGGACTCGCCGCCCGCCGCCGCGCCGCCGAAGGCCTGCCGCTGCACACCTTCGCCGTGGACTTCACCGGCGAGTCCGCCGGCTTCGTACCCACCGGTGTGCACGGCACCCGCGACGCCGACTTCGCCGGCGCGATGGCCCGCCACGCCGGCACCGAGCACACCGACATCGTGCTCGGCCCCGACTCCGTCGCCGACCCCGGGATACGCCGCCAGGTCGTCATCGCCCGGGACAGCCCGGCCGGCCTCGGCGACATGGACGTCTCCCTCTACCTGCTGTTCAAGGCGATCCGCGAACGGTCCACCGTCGCCCTGTCCGGCGAGGCCGCCGACGAGGTCTTCGGCGGCTACGGCTGGCTGCACGACCCTGTCGTCCAGGCGGGGGACACCTTCCCCTGGATCACCGCGGGCATGATCGGCGCGACCCCCAACACCCAGCCCGTGGAGATGTACGACCTCGACACGCTGATCGCGCTCAACCCGCTGGAGACCGTCGCCGAGAACTACGCGACCGCCCTCGCGGAGGTCGGAAGCGTCGGCTCGGAGAGCCCGCACGAGCAGCGCATGCGCGTCATGTCGTACCTGCACCTGACCCGCTTCCTGCGGATGATGCTCGACCGCAAGGACCGCATGAGCATGGCCGTGGGCCTGGAGGTCCGCGTGCCCTTCTGCGACCACCGGCTCGTGGAGTACGTCTACAACACGCCCTGGACGATGAAGACGTACGACGGCCGCGAGAAGAGCCTGCTGCGCGGCGCGACCAGGAGCCTGCTGCCGCGGTCCGTGGCCGAGCGGACCAAGAGCCCCTACCCGGTCATCCAGGACTGGCGCTACGCCGAGGCCCTCCAGAACAGCGCCAAGGACCTGCTGGGCGAGGACGGACCCGTCTTCCAGATCGTCAGCAAGGGCTGGCTGGCCGAAACCGTGACCGCCGCGCCCGAGAGCCTGACCCCGGCCGCCCGCAACGGCCTGGAGCGCGCCCTGGACACCGCGATCTGGCTGGACGTCTACCGGCCCGAGATCCGGATGTAGCCGGTCGGCTCCGACGGCCAGCCGGCCTGTCAGCCCGTTCGGGCAGTGTCTATGCCGTGTCCAGGTCGGCGTGCAGCAGGTGGTGGTCCGAGTAAGGGGTCGGACTCACACGGTGCCCGAGCGCGACGACGCCCCGCAGGAAGACGTAGTCGAACTTGCTCCGCCAGTCGGTCGTCGGCTGGCAGCCGCCGGTGCCCGAGGGGCCGCACCGGGGGTCCGCGTCCGTGGCCAGGGCCCACATCACGGCGAGTTCGGGGGTGTCCGGCACGGCGTTGAAGTCACCGAGGACGATCGCGCGGTCGTGCCGGGCGACGTCCTTGGCGAGTACGCCGGTCTGCTCCGCCCGGACCGCCTCCTGGCGCCGTTGGGCGAGGTGTGTATTGAAGACCCGGACGGGTCGGCCGTCCACCATGGTGGTGACGGCTATGTACCCGCGGTCCTCGGATCCACCGTCGGGGTATTCCGTGTGGGCGACGTCCGTCATCGGTGCTGCTGAAAGCACCGCCTGGCCGAAGCCCCCCGGACTCCACGGCATTCCCCCGCAGCGGCCCCAATTCTGCAGCACCATCCCGTACTCGACGTGGTAGACCAGCCCGTACAGGGCCTCCAGATGGTCCCGGATCCTCTCGACGTCCCGGACGCAGGCTTCCTGCATGCCGATGACCTGGGGTGCGTACGTGGCGATCTCCGCCGCCCGGTCGACGTTGCTCTCCCCGCAGGGGTTGCAGAGGTTCCACGTCATGACCCGGTTCGGTACGACGTCACCGGCGGCTCCGGCGGGCAGCGCCTTGGCGAAGAGGGCGCTGCTCGGCGCACCGGGGCCGACGAGCGCCACGCAGGCCACGACCAAGGCGCCCCCGAGCATTCGCGTGGCCCTACCGAGCACCGTCGCCTCCTCGCAGCGGATGCCCACGGCATCTGACGTCTCCACGGACGAGCTTATGGGACGGATCTTTCACCACCGCACGCCCTGTAGCGGATCTCGATCCGCTCGCCTGACGGGCATAGCGTTCACCTTCATCCAATGCAACGGGAGGGGGTTTCGTGTTGCGTTAGTTTTCGATCCAGTGCAACGATTTATGGGCGCTGAGCTGCTGATACATCGCTCGATCGCAATATGTGCGTTGCTCGATCCGTGAATGCAACGTAGCGTTTCCATCGTAAGAAACGGTGGATCGGTCGAAGGGGTGGGGGCCATGGAGGCAACAGCGCAGAGCCGGCGGCAGGCCGCACCCGGTGCCGTCACCGCCTTCGCCCGCTTCGTGCTGTGCGGCGGGGGAGTGGGGGTGGCATCCAGCTTCGCGGTGGTGGCCCTCGCCTCCTGGATGCCCTGGGTGTGGGCGAACGCCCTGATCACCGTGGCCTCCACGCTCCTCGCCACAGAGCTGCACGCCCGCTTCACCTTCGGTGCCGGGCGGCGTGCGACCTGGCGCCAGCACGCGCAGTCGGCCGGGTCCGCGGCAGCCGCGTACGCCGTGACCTGCGTCGCGGTACTCGTCCTGCAGCAGCTGGTGGCATCGCCCACTGCCCTGCTGGAGCAGGCCGTCTACCTGTCCGCTTCAGCCCTCGCCGGTGTCGCCCGCTTCGGGGTTCTGCGCCTGGTGGTCTTCGCCCGCAACCGCTCCCAGGACGTCCCGGCCGCAGTGCGCGCCGCCCGCCCCGTCCCCGCGACGCTTCCCCGCGCCGGAGCAGCGGCGGCCCCGGCCGAACTCTGCCGCGCCGCCTGACGGGGACCCGGACGGCCGCGCGCCCGAGGGAGGGGGCCGGACGCGCCCTCGCCCCGGCAGAACTCGGTGAGTCTGCCGGGGCGAGCCGGACCGCGGTGGTTCCCGTGTGGTCGTCAGGTTGTGGATCCCGCCCCCGGCGACCGTACGACGGCGCAGGACGTCGCGGTCAGGAGGGGCCCGGGTCAGCGGACCTCGGTGACCCGGTGTTCCTTGCGCGCGCCACAGTTGGAGTTGTACACCTGCACGTGCACGTTGCTGATGCCCCCGCCCCAGTCGACGCAGTGGCCCTTGCCGTACACGTAGGCCGGGCCGGCGTACGACGTGTACCGGCCGAAGTCCTCGCCCCGCTCCCAGGTGTCGGTGACTTCGATCCAGAGGGCCATGTCCACGGCGGCACCCGGGTTGTTGCGGATGGTCGCGACGCAGTTCTTGCCGTTCGAGGCGTTGTACGTCAGGTAGACGGTGCCCAGCGAGCCGATGGCGGCCTGGTTCACGGTCTTGTAGGCGCTTCCGCAGACCTTCTGCGGCGTGGTGTTGGGCGCGGCGGTGGCGGGCGCCGCGAGCGCGGTCGTGGCCCCCAGCGCCAGGGCGGCGAACGCGGTGGTGGTGAGAACGGAACGGGTGAGTTTCATATTTCCCCCTGCTGGTCATGGGAGTTGGTCACTTCTGCGTGATGTGACACACATGACGGCGGAACGGTTCCGCGTCGTCGGCAAAAGATGTGACCGCGCCACCTCACCACCCCGCCGGCCGGCCGACGGACGGCCAACGCGCTCCATTCGTCCGCCACCACGCCGCCCGCGCCCGTGAACGGGAAGGCGCCCTCACCGCGCCTCGGCCGCGACCGCGCCGACGTGGCGGCGGGTCGGCACCCGGCATGTTCCTGAGCGCTGTCCGGACCAGTGCTCAGACCATGCCGGGTTGCCGCCCTGGGCCCGAGATCGATCCTCACAGGAGGCCAGACCCCAGTCAATCCTCGGATTTTATTGCCCTGACCCAAGCTGTAGCTTGGGTCAGTGACTCTTGACGATCTTCGATTCTTCGTTGCGGTGTGCAAGGCCGGGTCGCTCAGTGCGGTGGCGCGCGAGGTGTCGTGTACGCAGTCGGCCGTCAGTCAGCACGTCAAACGCCTCGAGCGCGAACTGGGCCTCAGTCTCGTGGAGCGCCACCCCCGGGGAATCGTGCCCACTCAGGCAGGGCACCTGTTGCGCGTGGCCGTCGAGGACGGCCTCGGCGGCATCGACCGCGCCCTGCGGCAGATCGAAGACCTCGTACGAGGTCACGGCGGCTCCGTCCGGATCACCACCGGGGCCACGACGGTCCGCCACTTCATGTCCGATGCCATCGTCGACTTCCGGAGCCGCTACCCACAGGTCAGTCTGGAGTTCGAGACCGAGAACTCCAGCCGCGGCTGCTTCGACGCGCTCGCCGCCGGCGGTCTCGATCTCGCCTGGATCACCATCGGACCGTCCGTGCGGGGCATCGAGCAGCGCCCCGTGATCGAACTGCCCTGGGTACTGGCCGTCAACGCCGAACACCCCCTGGCCGCAAGGCCGTTCATCGAGCCAGCGGACCTGGAGGGCATCCGGGTCGTAGGACTCCCCGAGAACTCGACCTCCCGGGCCCACCTCGACAACTGGCTGCGGGAGTCAGGGGTCCAGCCGGTCTTCGACACCAGCGTCACCGACTGGGACACGGCGATCCTCCTGGCCGAACTGGGCCTCGGCTGCGCGATCGTCCCCGCTCTCCCCGGTTGGCGCGGCCCCCGTCACACGGGCCTGCGCCTCGTCCCCATCCCCGCCCTCCCCGAACTCGGCGCGGGATGGGCCGTCCGGCGCTGGGACGCGCTGTCCCCGCTGGCCCGTACCTTCGCCGACACCGTCGCCCACAACTGCGCGACCGCTCACACCCGTCCCCGGCAGGAACGGCCGGCACCGTGACCCCGACCGGGGCCGGATGCGTGACGCGGGGGCTTCCCGTAGCCGGCCTCTCCACGACAGCGGAGGGCGACCGGGGCCGCTCCCGGGCCCGCCTGGTCGAGTTCCGGGCACCGCGAGGTCGTTGACGGGCGTGCGCTTGTCCTGGCGTCGCGGCCGGCCCGAGCCTGGATGGAGCCCGGCGGGAAGGCCGGTTCCGCTCGCTTGCCGCCCACCGGAATCCGGTCCGGCGAGGAGCGGACCCACCGCAAGCCGAGTACGCCCGTACGACCCCGTGCCCACGACGACGTCCCAGGGGGACCCATGCGCATCAGGCGCCGGATCGCAGCCACCACCGCAGCGGTGGCCATCATGACGGCCGGACTCACGGCCGTGACCACATCGCAAGCGGCGGCCGTCGGGAGCTGCTCGAAGAAGAACGTCACGGGCAGCGGCGGCCACGCCGGAGCCTACATCGCCTGTAAGGGGAGCGGCCGCTTCCAGGCGTACATCACCTGCGAGCGCACCGACAACGGCCTCGACTACACCCACTACGCGGCGTGGCGAACCGCACCCGGCACCGCGGCGGTGTGGTGCGACCTCGGGGCCCGCGTGACCGGCTGGGGCAAGATCGTAGGCTGAGGAACCGCGCCCCGGCACCGGACCCTCGTGCCCGCGCACGCCACCCCGCCGAGGAGAGTTGCGACTTCGCCGCGCTCCTCGGCGGGCCGTCCGACGTCAGGAGGCCGGGATCCCGTCCCGACCGGCGGCCCGGTCTTGACAACTGCTCATGTACCTGACAGCAGTGGCACTGCACACTCCCACCGGCCGCACCACGAAGGGAGCGATCAGCGCATGGTCAAGCCTGAGAGCGCGGGATCCGACTACGACGTCGTCATCAGCGGAGCCGGTCTCGCCGGCAGCGCCGCGGCGATCCTGCTCGCTCGACGGGGCGTCCGCGTCGCACTGCTGGAACGCCGCTCGGACCCGGAAGCGTACAAGGTGCTGTGCACCCACTCCCTCACGGCCTGCGCCTACCCGGTGCTGGACGAACTCGGTCTCGTCCCCGCGCTGGAGAAGGCGGGAGCCGTCCGCAACGAGGCGCGCTGGTACACCCGTTGGGGATGGATCGAGCCGAGGGCGGCGCCGACGGGCCCCGAGCTGCCGTACGCGTACAACATTCGGCGCAGCGTCCTCGATCCGCTGATCAGGTCCCGCGCGGCGGACACCCAAGGCGTCGACCTGCTCCTCGGTCATCAGGTGACCGGGGTGGTCCGGGAAGCCGGGCGGACCGTGGGGGTGCGCGCGTCGACACCGCAGGGCGAGCGCGAGATCCGGGCCCGCCTGGTGGTCGGTGCCGACGGCAAGGACTCGGCCGTGGCGAAGCTCGCCGGGGTGCCCGCCCGCCTGCACGAGAACGCGCGGTTCGGCTATCTCGCGCACTTCCGGAACCTTCCGCTGCACGGCGGGATCGGCCAGACCTGGTTCCTGGAGCCGGACATGGCGTACGCGTTCCCCAACGACGACGGGGTGACGGTCATCGCGGTGCTCCCGGACAAGAAGCGATTGCCGGCCTTCCGGGAAGACCTGGAGGGCAGCTTCCTCGCCTACGTCCGCGCCCTGCCCGAAGCGCCGCCCATCGACTCCGCCGAACGCGTCACGAAGATCATCGGTGCGGTCAACTACCCGCTCCTCAGCCGCCGGCCGACCGCACCGGGCGTCGCGCTCGTCGGCGACGCCGCCCTGACCGGCGACCCCCTGTGGGGGGTGGGATGCGGGTGGGCCCTGCAGTCCGCGCAATGGCTGGCCGAGGCGGTCGCCCCGGCCGCGACCGGTCGGGGAGACCTCGACAGGTCGCTCGCGGTGTACGCGCGCAGGCACCGGCGCCGGCTGCGCGGTCACCAGTACCTGGGAGCCGACTTCGCCAAGGCCCGTCCCTTCAATCCCGTGGAGCGGCTGGTGTTCTCGGCGGCGGCGCGCGACGAGGAGGTGGCGCGGCACATGTACCTGTTCGCGTCCCGCCTGATCGGGCCGCTGCGCTTCTTGAACCCCGTGGCCCTGGCCAAGGCGTCGGCCGTCAACATCAGGCACCGCCGGGCGGCCGTGGCCCCCGTACGCCGGGCCAGGTGACGGAATCCTGGTGCATACCGGCCAGTAAGCGGGCGGAACGGTTGCGGATTTGATAGTTCTGGCCTGAGCCGGTCGAACCGTTGCCGGCGGGAGAGGGTGAGGGCCGTGTTCGAGGTCGACCGTCCGCGGGTTGTCGTCTGCCCGCACTGCAGGGCCACGGACCAGGACGGGGCGGCCAGGACGCTGTCGGCCGCCGGCGGGGTGCTGTCGGTGACCTGGCACGCCCGCGGCTGTCCGCACCTGGCCGCCGACCTGATCCTCGCCTCGGTGCCCGGCCGCTGACCGCGGCCGGCCACCGGTTCGGTCGGAGGTGCGCGGCCTCGGGACGGATGCTGCAATGGAGACGGGGGTGTGCCGGCCCTTGGCCGCATCGCCGGGCCGCCGATCCGCCGAGTGCGAGGAGTGGTCATGAGCGACGACGTCGAAGACATGGGTCCCGTCGACTTCCTGGTCGTCGAGTTTCCCGGAAACCGCATGACGGGTGAGGCGTTTCCCCTGCTGGTCGACTTGGTGGACCGGGGCATCGTCCGCATCCTCGACCTCCGGTTCATCGCGAAGGACCTCGACGGCAGTGTCATCGCCCTCGAGATCGCGCAACTGGCGGAGGAAGACGGGGACGCGGCGAACCTGGCCGTCTTCGACGGAGTCTCGTCCGGGTTGCTCGGCCAGGACGACCTCGACGAAGCGGCGCACGCACTGGAGCCGGGCAACGGGGCCGCGGTGCTCGTGTACGAGAACGTGTGGGCGGCTCCCTTCGCCCGTGCGCTGCGGCGCAGTGGCGCGCAGATGGTCGCCGGCGGCCGGATTCCCGTCCAGGCCCTGCTGGCTTCCCTCGAAGCCGAGGAAGCCTGAGCCCCTGAGCAGAGGAAGCCTGAGCGGGACCGCGAAGCTGAGCGCCGGGGAAGCCCCGGCGCTCAGCTTCGCGGTCGTCGCCCGCGTCCGCATCCGTCAGTCGCCCGCGGTCGGGACCGTCAGGAGCTGAGGATCTTGCGCTTCTGCTCCGCGAACTCGTCCTCGCTCAGGATCCCCTGCTCTTTGAGGGCGCCGAGTTCCTTGAGCTGGTCGATGCGGCTGCTCATGTCGTCGGCCGGCGGGGCGGGCGCCGGCGCGGCGGGGGCCGCGTTCTGCTGAGGGGCCGGAGCCTCCTGTTCGGCCCACCGCCCGGCCTGGCGTCGCGAGACCCGGTTGGAGACGGCCGTTGCCGTACCGGCCACCACTGCGGTGCGTGCTATTCCTCGAAGGAGACCAGGCATGTCGCTCTCTCCCTTGGTCGGGGCCGGTCCGGGGCATCCGGTATCCGGTCCTCCACTTCCTTCCAGCATGGCACCGACAAGGGCTTCGCGCTGAGGCGGGCACGTCGCGGGTGCTCGCTCAGGGACAGCTCGACACCGGGTCGTCGTGAACGAGGGCGCAGACCATCTGTTCGCCCCGCCGGTCGTCCGGGTAGGTCCTGACCAGTTCGGCCTTGAAGTCGTTCCACTGGCGCGTGGTCTCGGCGGTGGCTCCGGAAACGGCGCGGTTGAAGTTGTCGCCCGTCTTCGAGCGGAGGGATGCGGCAGTGTCCTTGTTCAGGGCGCGGTTGTGGGTGACGCGGCCGGCGCAGTCCTCGGACTTGACCCCGGTGGAATCGAAGTCGGGGTAACAGCCGGTCGTGAGGTCCACGGGCATGCGGGCGCGCGCGTCCCGGGTCCAGTCGGCGTCCTTCATGGTGCTGTACCGGCGGATGTCGAGGAAGGGCGCGACGTCGGCCCGCGCCAGTCCGGGAGGGTTGGAGAGGCCGACCGCACCGGGGGCGGCCCGGTCGGACCAGTTCGAGTGGGAGTAGAAGTCCTGGACCGAGTGCCAGCCGCGGCCCAGCTGTTCCAGGACGTCGCACTTGGCGCGGCCGGAAGCCTTCTCCCAGATGCAGGGGGACGAGAGGTCGCTCTGGTCGGCCCGCACCTTGCCGTGCGCGTCGACGAGGCCGTCCGCCGCCCGGATCGCGTTGCGGAAGCGGGCGACGGAGGAACGGATGCAGGCGAGGAGCTCGGTGGTGGCCTCGTCCCGGCTGCGGGGATAGTCCTGGACGTGACGCGCCGCGAGGTAGTCGGCGTTGTCGCAGTGCAGCGGGCCGAGGAGGAAGTACCCGCCGTGGTCATCGGCATTGATCGCGCCGTCGCGCGCACCGGCCATCGCGGACAGCGTGGCCGGCTCCCAGGGCAGGGCCGCCCGCGTGACGGTCTCGTGGTTGCCGCCGGTGAACGTGACGGTCTCGTGGTTGCCGCCGGTGAAAGCGAGCGCGGGGGCGGGCGGCACGGCCGCCAAGGCGATCACGACGGCAGCCGGGAACACCACTCGCACAGAGCGGGGCAGCACGCGGTACGACATGCGACGCTCCCGTCCTACGAGGGCGCGCAACCGGAGTGAGCCGGCGCCCCGGTGACAGTCGAGCTTCCGAGGCACGGCCGTCCTCCCACCAGCCTAACGAACGGAGGGTGCGGGTGCCGGGGGCCCGGCGGGCGCCCCCCGGGCACGCCCGCCGCCGGGCGGTGTCGTGGAAGGGGCCGTCGGGATCCGCTGGGTGAAGAACATGGCGATGAGGGCGGCGAAGGCGAGGATGGCCAGTGCGGCGCGCAGACCGTCGAGTCTCGCGGCGCTGTTCGCGTCGATCGCGGCAGAAGTGACTTCCGGGCTCGTGCCCGCCTCGTCGAGGGCGGTCTTGAGCTGGGCGTCCGACATGAACGGCACGCCGCTTTCGAGCGTGACGGTCGCCTCGCTCTTGACCTGGGCCGGAACCGCCGGGTTCTGCTCGATGCTGGTGAGGAAGGAAGCGCTGAGCGCCGCGATCAGGATCGAGCCGGCGAGTGCCGTTCCGATCGACGCGCCGAGGTTGGTGACGGCGTTCTGGATGCCGCCGACCTCGGAGCTCTGCTCGTCGGGCACGGCGGAGACGGTGACGGCCCCGAGCTGGGAGGCCAGTGCTCCCATGCCGAGTCCGATCAGCAGGAGCGGGACGGTGACGATCTCGGCGCCCGCATCCGCGTCCAGTGCGGCGAGCAGGGCCACCGCGCCGACGAGCAGCGCGAGGACCCCCAGTCGCACCACGCGGCGGGGCGAGACGTTCGGGAGGAAGCGCGGGATCAGGATCGCGGCGGCGAGCAGGGTCAGGGACAGCGGCAGGATGTGCGCGCCGGTCTCGAGCGCGGACAGGCCCAGGGCGACCGACAGGTAGAGCGGTACGACGAAGAAGACGCCCATCTGTACGAGGTACTGGAAGAAGAACATCGTCAGGCCGCCGGTGAGCTGCCGGTTGCGCAGCAGGGCCGGGTTCACCAGGGGCTCCCGCTGCCGCTCGACGAGGCGGGCCTCCCAGTGCAGGAAGAGCCACATCAGGAACAGGCCCGCCAACATCAGCCAGACGACCAGGGAGATCCCGAGCCAGGCGGGCGCCCCGGGCTTCGGCAGGAACCAGCCCCATTCGCTCGAGCGGAGGACGCCGTAGACGAAGGATCCGAGCCCGAGGGCGGACAGTACGGCGCCGACGAGGTCGATCCGCCGACGCTCGCCGACCGGGGCGTCGGCGGTGCGGCGGGCGAGGAGCAGGATGCCGAGCACGATGACGACCTCGCCGGCGAAGACCCAGCGCCAGGAGAAGTACGTCGTGGCGACGCCCCCGACGAGCGGCCCGACCGCGATCGCCGCGGCTCCCGAGGCGGCTACGAGTCCGTACGCGGACGGCCGGCGCTCCGGCGGGAAGTTGCCGGCGACCAGTGCGACGATCGCGGGCAGGATCAGCGCGGCCCCGATCCCTTCGAGGAACGACCAGCCCAGCAGGAGTACGGAGAGGTTGGGGGCCAGCGCGGTCATCAGCGACCCGCACCCGTAGATCACACACCCGGTGAGGAACGCCCGTTTGTGGCCGATGAGCGCGCCGACCTTACCGCCCGGGATCATGAACATCGCCATCACGAGGGTGTACGCCGTGATGGCGCCCTGGATCCCGGTCACGGTGGTGTCGACGTCTTCGGCCACCGTCGCGATCGACACGTTCATGACGGAGCTGTCGAGCGCCATCAGGAACTGTCCGGCGGCGAGCGTCAGCAGTACGACCCCCGCCCGTGCCGGCTTCTCTCGTGTGCCTGCCTCGGGTGCCATGACAGCACGCTCGCAGCGGCCCCGGCCCGCTGCTCATCGACCCGCCGGGGAGGTCAGCTGATTGGCGGCAGCCGCACACGGCCGGGAGGAGCCCTCGTGCGGCGCGGGTCCGTCCGCGTCCGGTACCCGGAGCGCGGTGTTCCCGGTAACCCTTTCGGGCCGGGGGCGTTGGGGTGACGTACCCCCCCGGCCGGCCCTACGGGCCCCACGCCGAAGGCCGGGGCGCCCGCCTGCCGCAGAGCCCGCCCGCCACTGTCTGGAGATCCGTGTTCCCCACTCCCCACCCCGTCCCGCACGAGCCGGCCCCGTCGCGCCGTTGGCACCCGCTGCTCGCTGTTCCCGCCGTGGCCGTCGCCACGCTCCTGATGCCCCCGCTCGGCGCGGCGCTCGCCTTCATGGCCCGCTGGGACAAGGCGGGCCGGGCGGTGACCGTGGTCCTGGCCTCGATCTGGTTCCTCGTCCTGGTCGTCGCGGCTTCCGGCCCGAAGGCCGCGCAGGACGACGCGAAACCCGGCGCCCTGCCCGCCGTGACGGCCACCGTCACCGTCACCGCGACGCCGCCCGCACCGCCCGCCTCCGGTCCGGTTCCGTCGGCCACGTCCGCCGCACCGGCCACGCCGGCGCCAGTGGCGTCCGTACCGGTACCGGCGGCCGTCGCCACGCCTGCGCAGGCACCGGCCGTCCCCGCTCCGGCGCAGCCGCAGGTGCCCCAGGCACCGCCGAACCGGCCCCGCCCTCCCGCGGCCGACGACGGCAAGGCGAGGACGCTCGTGGACGCGACGGCGGGCGGAGGATCTTCGTCCGGCGGAGGCTCGACCACCGGCGGAGGCTCGTCTGCCGGGGCCGGGGGAGGCCGCGGTGTCTCGTACCGGAACTGCACGGCGGTCCGGGCCGCGGGAGCGGCCCCCATTCGCCGCGGGGACCCCGGCTTCGGAGATCACCTGGACCGGGACGGCGACGGCGTCGCCTGCGAGTGACCGCGGTACCCGCGTGGCGATCACCTGGGAGGGCCGGGAGAATGGAACGGCCGGACGGCGGCGGCGTCGGCGGCATCTGCCGGACGAGGACACGACGGCCGGGGCAAGGCGGGATGTGTGGCCATGGTGCTCGACCTGCTGCTCATCGGCTTGGCCGTGACCCTGTTCCCCTTGCCGATCATGGCGTTCGTACTGGTCGTCTCCGCACCCCGGGGCGTGCGCAAGGGGCTGGCGTTCATCCTGGCCTGGCTGGCCTGCCTGGTGGCCGTCATCGCGATCGTCCTGCTCCTGACCGGCGGAGAACCGCCGCCGCCCCGCTCCCCGCCCTCCATCGCGGCACTTGCCGCGACCCTGCTCATCGGCGTGGGTCTGATCGGCTACAGCGAGCACAGGCGGCGCCGGCGCCACCGTTCCGCGACGGCCCCGGGCGACCCCGAACGGGAGCACCCGCAGGCGCCCGGGACCTCGCTGTCGTCACGCATGGACGACGCCACCGGCTGGTCCGCGGCCGCGCTCGCCGTGCTCCTGCAGCCGTGGGGGATGGTCGGCGCCGCCGCTGCCACCGTCGTGCAGGCCGACCTCTCCCACGGCGCGTCCTTCCTGGCCCTCACGGGCTTCTGCGTCCTGGCCACCTCCAGCCTGCTGGCCATGGAGCTGTACGTGGTGTTCGTGCCGGAAAGGGCCCAGGTCGCGCTGACCGGCCTGCGCGCATGGCTCGAACGGCACAAGGAACCGGCCGTCGTGGTCACTTGCCTCGCCCTCGGGCTGTGGCTCGTCGCCAGAAGCATCTACCAGCTCACCGGATGAACCCCGGCAGAGGCACTTGAGCACCGACGGACCGTCGCTTCCGCCTCGCTCCTCACCCCCGCCGGCGGCGCCCTCCGGATCCTCGTCGCGATCGGCGAAGAAGCGTGCGAGGCCCCGGCCCGCCCGGGCCAGCAGCTCGGGTGAGGGGCGGCCGTAGCCGGGCTGCTCCAGGCCCCGGCGGAAGGGTTCCGGGTTGTCGGTGGACGCGCTCATCAGGGGCCTCCGTGCTCCTCGACGGCGCCCCGTCGGAACGTGACGCCGCGGGTGTTACTCCGCCAGGCCGGGCGCGGGTGTCCCGGGCGTACCGGCTTCGCGGACCCGGTGTGATCACAAGCTGCTGCGCAAGAGGTACCGAAAGGGAGGCCCACGACGCCGGGCCGTCGGCGTGCGGCCCCACCCGCCCGGCGCGGTTCCCAGCGGTCCCGGAGGCCCCTGCGCCCACACCCCGAGGGCGGGCGCAGGGACCTCAACACCCGAGACCGGTCACCGAACCGGGCCGGACACGACGGGTCTGCACCTCCGGCATCGGCCCGGAGGCGCATGGCTGTGACCCGGCGCGGCGGCCGGCACTGCACGGGGCCGGTCCGGGACACGGAGAGAACCGGGGGTGCCGTCCGTCGTGCGGTCCCGGCCCAGCCACGGAGGCCGGGTCGGGAGAGGTGATCACGGGGTCTGGGTGATCGGGGAGGAGATCTTCGCGGCCACGGGGTCCGGGTGGCAGGAAGGTCTGAATGATCACGGGGGCTGGGTGATCACGGACGGCCTGCCGCTGCCCCGGGGTCACTGAAGCGGACCGTGTAGGAGGCACGGACGGACAGTGGTGACGGGGCGGGACCGGCCGGAGCCCATGGTGGCAACATCCGCGACCCTGAAGCGACCCTGGTGCGGCGCATTCACCCGATCGCGCGTGGAGTGACGTTTCCCCTCAGGCGCCGACCTGCGGCGCGCGCCGTGCCGTGCTTCCGGCCGGACCGGGATGGTCCGCGGGGATCGCGGGCGGGACTAGGCTGGAGGCGACCTCGCGGCCGGCGAGTCGGGGCGGGGGAGGTGAGGCGCATGGCGGCTAGTACGGCGATGGCCCGGATCCTCGCCGAACTCCGCCCCGAGGCGGGCAGTACGGACTTCTTCGGCGGTGACCCGGCCCGGTGCGCGGTCGTACTGGGTTTCGACGGCGTCGCGGTCTCCCTGACCACGGCGCAGGGCTTCAGCGAGCTGGTCTGGTGTTCGCCCGGCGTCAGTGCCGCACTGGAGGACCTGCAGTTCACCCTCGGCCAGGGACCGGCCTGGGACGCCGCCGCGCGCCTGGTCACCGTGACCGAACCCGAACTGCTCTCGGTGGAGCTGGACCAGTGGCCGGTGCTGCTGGCCGAAGCCGTCGCCCTCGGAGTGCGGGCGGTGGTGTGCATCCCCCTGCACCTGGGCGGCGCCTGTCTGGGTACGGTGACCTTCCAGCGAGCCACGCCCGGCCCCATGACGGCCTCGGCCCTCCTGGACGCCCGGCTCCTGGCCGCGGCCATGCTCGCCGTCATCCTCGACAAACCCCCCACGGCCCAGGACTCCGCCACGCCGGAAGAACATGCGAACTTCCACCGGGCGGTCGTGCACCAGGCCACCGGGATGATCAGCGTGCAGGCCGGCATCACCCTCGCCCAGGCCCTGCTGCTCCTGCGCGCCTACTCCTACCGGCACTCCCGCCCCGTGGGAGACGTCGCCGCGGACGTGGTGGCCCGACGGGTGCATTTTCGAGAACAACCGGAGCCGGACGCATCTGGCCGAACGAAGGAGTGAAGGCCATGAACCGCGAGACCCGCGTCCTGGAAGTAGTCGTCGAAGCCGTCGACACGATGCTCGACGACTACGACCTCATCGACTTCCTGCAACGCCTGTGCGAACGCTGCGTCGAGCTCCTCGACGTCTCCGCCGCCGGCGTCATGCTCGTCGACCACAGCGACACCCTCCAGCTCATCGCCGCTTCCGACGAGCACACCCGGCTCCTGGAACTGTTCGCCCTCCAGCACGACGAGGGCCCCTGCGTCGAATGCCACCGCACCGGCCACACATGGCTCAACGTCGACCTCAACACCCCGGCGGCCACCGCCGGGTTCCCCGCCTTCGCCGCCCGGGCCCGCGAAGCCGGCTTCGCCACCACCCACGCCCTGCCCATGCGCCTGCGCCACCAGGTCATCGGCGCCCTCAACCTGTTCCACGAGCAGACCCGGACCCTCACCCCGGCCGACGTACGCCTCGCCCAGACCCTCGCCGACGTCGCCACCATCGCCATCCTCCAGCAGCGCACCATCGACCGCCAGACCGTCGAACACCAGCAGCTGGAAGCGGCGCTGACCAGCCGCATCACCATCGAACAGGCCAAGGGCATCCTCGCGGAGCGCTGGCAGACCGATCCCGACACCGCCTTCACCGCCCTGCGCCGCCACGCCCGCGCCCATCGCATCAAACTCTCCGACCTCGCCGTACAGATCGCCGCGGGCACCCTCGACACCGACACCGTCGACCGCGCCTGACCGGCCCCGGTACCCGCCGAGGTCACCCGACCGGTGGCGGGGGCGGTGGCGGAGGAGGGAACGGCGGCGGGGGCGGAACACGTGGTCGGGGCGGAGCCGCCGGTGGCGGCGGCGGGGGTTCCGACGGAGCCCGGCCGGGCCGATGCCGGGGCGGCCGTGTGGTGACCGGGGGCGGTGGAGCCGGCGGCGGGGGCGGAGGCAGCTCCATCGCCGGCAGCAGCGGACCGCCCGCGCGCAGCCGGGCAACGGTCAGTTCGTTGCGGCGGCGTGCGGTCGGCGAGTCGTCGCGTGCGTAGACGAGCCGGATGCCGGCGAGGCCGAGGTTGTGGACGGTGAAAAGCCGGTAGCCGAGCGCGTGGGCGATCTCCTCGACGCGGTGCCGCTGTGCGGCCGTGGCGTGGCCTGGCAGCAGCTCGACGCGCCCGCGGCCGTCGAAGCGCGAGCGTACCTCGTCGTCCTTCACCTGACTCCACCCCCGGGGAACGGCCGGCGGCCAGGCGGCCGCCACGCACCACGATCGTCGCACGCGCGCGAATCCTCCGCGATCACGATCACGATCACGATCACGATCGCCTGACGTCGAGTCAGTCCGGTGTGCCGCTGTGGTTCCGGAGGACGTGCACGGCCCTGTCGAAGGCCGAGTCCTTCCGCTGGTCGAACTCCTCCTTGGTGAAGACGGGTTCGGTGAGGTGGGGCGGAATGCCCGCGCCGTCGAAGGTCCTGCCCGAACGGGTGAGGAACTCCTCGTTCGGGAGCCAGGCCTCCATGCCGTTGGGGAGCTTGCGCTCCAGGTGGTCCGAGAAGGATCCCTGGGTGGGCTGCCCGATCCGGACCGTCTTTCCGGGCCGCTCCATGAGGGCCTGAGTGAACGTTTCCCCCGCGCTGAGGGTCGAGCCGCCGGTCAGCACGGCGACCGGCCCGGTGTAGCGGGGGCCCTGGGCGGGCGTGACGTACGCGGCCTGGGGGCGCGTGTGCCGGGTGGGGTCCGCGGGGTCGTTGCGGGCCCGCTTGGAGTAGGCGAGGTAGGGGGTGTCGGTCAGACGCCCGGCGAGGTGGAGGCCCAGGGCGTCGTCGCCGCCCCCGTTGATCCGCAGGTCGATGACCAGGCCCTTCAGGCGCCGGGTGCGCTCCTGGCCGAGGACCGTGTCCAGCGCCCTGTCGAGCTCGGCCAGCTCGGCGGCGTGGCCGCCGTCGGCGTACCCGGTGAAGCCGGAGATCCGGAGGTAGCCCTGCCCGCCGGGGAGGTCGGCGTAGGTGATCCGCCCCTTGGCGAAGTCCTGCGACTCCCGGGCGTCCTTGAGGTCGCGCTCCACGATGTACTTCTTGACCTCGGCGTCCAGTGTCCCGTCGGGCATGACGGTGCCGGGGCGGACCCGGTGGAAGAGGCGGGTGCCGCCGCCCAGGACGGCGACGTGGGCGTCGTTGAGCGGTGTGACCATCTCGCTGAAGACGGCGAAGAGTTCGTCCTTCGACGTCTTCGCGTGCACCCGGGGCCGGTACTGGTCGCGTACGGCGTGCCAGTCGATGCCCTTGGCGGCGAAGAAGGGGTAGTTCTCCTCGAAGGACTGCCAGAAGACGTCGAAGGCGGCGAGCGAATCCTCCGGGGCCGTGGACGTACAGGCCTCGGGCAGCGCCGGGATCCGGCGCAGGTTCCGGACGCCGACGTCGCCGGCCGTCCCCACGGACCCGCGCTGCCCTTGGACGCGTACGGTGAAGACGGTGCCGTCGGACGTCGTGTAGGTGCCGGCACCGGTCCGCTGCGCGGAATCGGTCTTGAGGCAGCTGACGGCGGTGGTCTGGTACTCCTGGAGAGTTCCGTTCCGGATGGAGAGCACGGTGCCGTAGCCGTCCGTACGCCAAGTTCCTTCTGTGCCGGGCTGTTGGGCGGTGGCGGCAGGCGCCGTTCCGGCGGCGAGGGCCAGTACGGCGGTGGTGGCCGTGACGATGCGCACGATCTTGCCTTGTCTGTAGGCGACTTGCTCGGTACTGCCCCACGGTCGCCGACGCGCGGTCCGCCCGACCATCCGGCTATCCGGTTGATCTTGGTGGGGCAGGCCCCCGCTACCGGCGGTACCCGGCGCGCGGCTGTGGGGCCGGTCCGATAATCGCTGCGGCGGGCTCGCGTCCTCGGGCACAATGCCCGCGATGATCTCCACTGCCGATGAACTGCTCGCCGCCCTCGAACCCCTGCCGCACGCCGCCCGGCTCCGGTTCACCGCCGTCACCGCTCACCGGCTCGCCACCCGGGGCGAACTGCACCCCCTGCTCGCCGCCCTGGACGCGCGCGGCCCGTACGAACGCCGCCTCGCCGCGCTGGCGGCCCTGACCGCCGGGGAGACGGCACACCTGGCGCACCGGCTGGGCGACCCCGACCCCGTGGTCCGCCGGTACGCGCTGCGCGGCGCCCGGCGACTGCCCGTCCCGGACGCCGTCGTCGAGGCTGCGTACGACGACGCCCCCGCCGTGGTCCGCGCCGACCTCGCACGGCTGCTGCGCGACGGGAGCCGGCCCGAACTCGCCGAGCGACTGGTGCTCCGCGTGCGCGGCGAGTACGGCGACCGGGACGCCGCCCGCCTGCTGCCGGGCTGCTCGCCCGGGTTCACCGCGCGGCTGCTGCCCGAACTCGCCCGGGCGCTCGCCTTCGAGGACTGGAGCACGCTGTCCGCCCGGCATCCCGCCGCCGTCCTCGACCACGCGGAACGGGAACTCGAAGACCTGCCGGAGCAGTTGCGCGACCTCTGGTGGAGGCGGCACGCCACCGCTGTGGCCGCCGCCACGACCGCCGCACCGGGGCGCGTCCTCGATCTGCTGGAGCGGTACGCCCCCGCCAACCTGCCCGGTCCGGTGCACGACCGGCTGGGCGAACTCGTCGCGGTGGACGCCGGGCGCGTCGTGCGCTGGCTCGCCGACCCCGGCCGGGCGGCCGAGCGGTGGGAGCGGACACCCGGCCGGGCCGTCATGCGGCAGCTGGTGGCGGCGGATCCGCCGGCCCTGCCCGAGCTCGGGGCCCGGTGGTTCCACCGGGACGCCTTCGGCGTACTGCTGCGGTCGGTGCCACCGGCGCGCCGGCCCGGCTTCCTGGACGCCGTCGTCGCGTGCGATCCGAGCAGGAGGCCGCACGCCGGGGTGCTCGCCCTGCTGCCGCCCGCCGAGCAACAGGCCGGAGCCCGGGCGGAGATCGAGGCACTCCGCGCCGAGCGCGGCACGGACTGGGACGTCTCGGACCTGCTCGCCCTGCTGCCGCCCGCCGAGGCCCGCCCCGAACTCCTGGCCGCTCTCGGTACGGGCGACTCCGAGGAGCGCGGGACGATCTGGGACCGGCTGGTCTTCAACGCGGGCCACACCCGTGATCCGGGGCAGGTCGCCGAGGTCCTCGCACTGGCCGCCGGCCGACTGTCCAACGAGCGCGACCCCGTACGCGGGGAGGCCCTGTCCGGCTTCGCCGACCTGCCGACGCCGCTGCTCGTGGCGGCCCTCGGGACGGGCGCGCCCACCGGGGACCGCACCGGGGCCGACTCCCTGGAACGGCTGTGCCTGGCCGCCCTACGGGCCCGGGACTGCTCACCCGGCACCCGGGACACGATCCGGACCCTGGCCGTCACCCTGCTCGCCGCCGTCGCGGACCCGGCTGCCGATGCCGGCGCCGCCGCCCTGCCGACCGCCGTACGCATCGTCGAGGCGCTGACCGCCCACACCGGCACGCCGGAACTCGGACACCTGGACACCGTGCTGCGCGGCAACGGGACGAGCATCCTGCTCGACGTACTCGGCCCGTCGCTCGACCGGGCCGCCGAGCGCGGGGACGTCCTGCCCCTGCTCGCGCTGGTCACCTCCTGCGGACACCGCGCGTACCGGATACCCGAACTCCAGGACCGCCTCGAACAAGCCCTGCACACCTGCCCGGACGGGGTCTTCGCCGATGTCGCCGCAGCCTGGCTGGCCGATCCCGCGACCCGCGGCCACCGCGTGGCCGAGCTGCTGGCACGGGAGCCCTCCGCCGTCTTCCTGACCCCGGTGCTCACCGTGCTCGCCGCCGAGCGCACCGACCTGCTGGACCTCGCGCTGCCCGCCGTCCCCCTCCCGGGTGGCCGTTTCCCGGTGTCCGGAACCCCCCGGCCCCTGCCCCCCTTCCGGTACGCCGACCGGTGGCTGCCCCGGCAGCAGCAGGCCGCGGTCCAACTGGCCGCGGCCGTCATCGCCGACACCGGCCGGGGCCTCCACGAACGTGCCGCGCTGCTGCGCGCGGTGGCCCCGGTACCCGGGCACGGGCGGGCCCTGCTCCACCGCCACACCCGCCCGGCCGGCCACGCCGAGCCCGCTCTGACGGCAGCGGCCCTGGACGCGGCCGCCCACACGGACGACCCGGCCTCGGCCCTCGCGGCCATGCTCGACCATGCCGGCGACGACAGCGCCGCGGCCGCCTGGTCTGCCGCCGGCCGCGCCGCCGCCCACGCCCGGCCCACGCAGGTCGCGGCCCTGCTCCATGACGTCCTGACGCGGGAGAGCGGGGTGAAGGTCACCGTCGGCAAGGCGGCCGCCCGGCTGGCCGCCCGACACCTGCCGCCGGGCGCCGCCACGACGCTCCTGTCCACCGTGGGGAGCGCCCCGGGCGTCCATCCGGACGTGCGGGCCACCGTCGTCGGTCTGGCCGCGACACTGCTCCCGGCCGAGGAGATGTGGACCCTGCTGGAGTCGGCGGTCACCGACGGACCGGACCCCGCCCGGCGCACGCTCCTCGACCTGAGCCCGGCGGATCTGGCCCCGGCCCATCGCGCGCGGTACGGGGAGCTGGTCGCCCGCCTGCCCTTCGAGGCCGGCGGACAGACGGCGGACCAGGCCCTGTACGAGCTCCGCGACTGGGCGCGGTACACCCCCGCGGCCGGAACGGCGCTGGCGGACGTCTACACCGACCTCGCCTCGTCGCTGAGCGCCAGGCAGGTGAGATACGCGCTGACGGAGCTGGCCCAGTCCGAACTGCCCCACCCGATCGGCGGCGTGGCGCCGGGCAGCCTTCTGCACGACGTCGTGGACCGGCTCCTGGCACGCATCGCGGCCGGCGAACCGGAGGGCGGCGGGCGGGACGGGGATCTGCCGGCGCGCCGCCGCCTGGAGTCCCTCCTCGGCTACTTGCACCGGGACCACCGGATGTGCGCGGCCCTGGCCCGGCAGCTGACGGCCGAACCCGCGGTCACGAGCGCCCGCACCGCCCTCCTCGTAAAGGCGGTCGACCTGGAGGCCGCCGAGCCCGAGCTGCTGCTCTCGCTCGGCGAGCTCATCGCCGCGATCGAGGGCCGGCCCGTCCTCGCGGTGGGGGTGGCCAAGTACGTGGAGGAAACCCATCGGTCCGGCAACCGGCTCGCCGACCCGGCCGCGGTGCTCGCCGCGGTCCGTGCCCTGAGCGGCGGCGGCGGTCTCCCGGAGGGCCTCCTCGCCGTGGGCCTCGCCAGGGCCGTCGGTATCCGCCAGGACTGGCCTGAGACCTGCCGCGCCGTCGTCGTCGAACTGCGCCGCCACCCGGATCGGGAGGTCCGCGAGGCCGCGTACGCCACGGTCCTGGGCGAAAACTGAGCGGCGCGCCGCGGCGCACCGATGAGTTTCGCGGTGCCCGGCTGTCTACCCTTCCGTAAGCCTGAAGAGCACAGCAGCCGCCCGGGAAGGGTGAGGAACATGAAGTACATGATCCAGATGAACGTGCCTGCCGCCCAGTGGGACACCATCATGTCGGCCTACTCCAAGGACGACATGGAGGCGATGTTCGCCCACATGAACTCCCTCAACGCGGACCTGGTCTCAGCGGGAGAATGGGTGGACGGGCAGGGCCTGGGCGGGCCCTCGCTGGTCAAGACGGTGCGGGCCGGGAGCGACGGACGGCCGCAGGTGACGGACGGCCCCGCCCAGGCGGGGGGAAGCATCCTGGCCGGGTACTGGCTGGTCGACGTCAAGGACGAGGACCGGGCGCTGGAGATCGCGGCACGGGCGTCGGCGTGCCCCGGCCCGGGCGGGGCGCCGGGCGCCGACCCGGTCGAGGTGCACCCGATCCCCGGGGACCCGACACAGGCCTGAGCCGACCGGAGCGGGCGACTCCCCGGCCGCCGCGAGCGGGCCGCCGGGGACGTCGGGCACGGGGCGGTGCACCTGAACCTGATGGCCGCCACCGGCCGACCCGTCAGGCCGGCGCGGCCGCCTGCGGAGTTACTTGGTGCCGAGACCGGCGTCGGAGACCTCGGGCTTGCCGGCGGCCTTGAGGACCTTGTTCAGGAGCCTCAGGTCGTAGATGCCGGC
>NZ_JBEXPG010000092.1:0-23648 GCF_040611935.1 Streptomyces sp. NPDC006512
GCCCCCGGCCCGGGCCGGGGGCACCGCCGCGCCGTGCGCGGGCGATCGGCTACCAGATGGAGTTGACCCACTCCGGGTGGTCGACGAACGGGTTGCGGTTGTGCTGGTAGGTGTCGTAGATGACCTGGTTGCGGCGCTGCTCGAAGGCGTCCGGCGGGTCCTGCTGGTTCCACTGCTTCAGCAGGCTGATCCGGCCCATCGCGGGCGCGCTGCCGTTGTTGACCTTGTCGTTCATCTCCAGGTTGGCGAAGCCGTCCCCGCCCTCGTAGCGCACCGCCATGTACAGCAGCATGCGCGCCACGTCGCCCTTGACGGCGTTGCGCGGCTCGAAGGAATCGGCGTCGGTGTAGCTGCCGGGGGCCTCGGAGACCGGGCTGCCGCCCTTGTCGAAGTCCTTGTTGCCGCGGGTGCTGTTGACGGTGACGTCCTCGGGCCGCAGGTGGTGCAGGTCGGTGCCCGGGCCGGTGGCGGTGCCGAAGTCGCCGTGGCTCTTGGCCCAGACGTGCTCGCGGTTCCAGTCGTTGACCCCGCCGCCGTTGGTGGCCTTGGACTGGGAGCGGCCCGAGTAGAGCAGGATGACGTTGTTCGGGTTCGCCGGGTCCTGGTCGGTGACCTTCAGCGCGTTCCACACGCCGTCGTAGGACACCTTGGACTGGGTCTTGATGATGCCGTGCAGGGCGGACTTCAGGGCCGCGCCCGTCTTGCCCTCGGCGGGCGCGTAGTACGCGTCGACGGAGACGGCCGCGGGGGCCGCCTGAGCCTGAGCCGCCGCTGCGGTGTCGCGGACCTGGCCGGCGTGGGGATGCGCCGCGGTCCGCTGCTGGCCCGCCGAAGCGGTGGCGGGTATGAGGAGCAGGGCGGCGGCCGCGAGGGCGCCCGCCCAGGGGGCCGTACGGGAGATTCTCATGACGTGGGGGATGCCTCTCCACACGCACCGTCCCCACCATGGCGTTTGGTGGGGTGTCAGGTGGCAGAGCGAGGTTCACATTGTCATGTGCCCAACAGATGAAGACCATGTGTCGGGGCGGGGAGGATCCCGGGGGTGTACCGCGCACCCGACGCGGGCAGGGTAGCCGTCGGCCCCGGGCGGGGCCGGACGACCGAGCCCGAACAGCCCCGACGGGAGCCGTACATGGCAGTGAAGATCCTCATCGTGACCGGTGACGCTGCGGAGTCACTGGAGGTCCTGTACCCCTACCAGCGGCTGATCGAGGAGGGGTACGAGGTCCACATCGCGGCGCCCGCCGTCAAGAAGCTGCGGTTCGTGGTGCACGACTTCGAGGAGGGCTTCGACACCTACACGGAGAAGCCGGGCTACACCTGGCCCGCCGACATCGCCTTCGCCGACGTCGTGCCCGAGGAGTACGCGGCCGTGGTCGTCCCCGGCGGCCGCGCGCCCGAGTACCTGCGCAACGACCCCGAGGTGCGGCGGATCCTGGCCGGCTTCGCCACCGCCGACAAGCCGATCGCGCAGATCTGCCACGGCCCGCTGATCACCGCCGCGAGCGGGGTCCTGGACGGCCGCCGGGTCACCGCCTATCCCGCGCTGGAGCCGGACGTCCGGGCCGCCGGGGCCGCATTCGAGGACTCCGAGGCGGTCGTCGACGGCACGCTCGTCTCCGCGAGGGCCTGGCCGGACCACTCCGCCTGGATGCGGGAGTTCCTCACCGTGCTGCGCTCCAAGGCGCCGGTGGTGTGACCCGCCGGAGGCCGGGCAGCCGGCCTCCGCGGTCGCCGCTCCCGCCGTCCCGCAGGCCTCCGTGGGGCGAGCGGGAGCCGGCGGGAGCGGGGGCTCAGTTGGCCGTCGTGACCTGGGGGGCCGGCTCGTACTTGTAGTTCGCCGGGCCGAAGTTCTTCTTCACCGCGGCTTCCCAGGAGCCGTCGGAGACCATCTTCGTCAGCGCGGAGTTGATCTTGCGCTGGAGGTCGTTGTCGCCCTTCTTGACGCCGATGCCGTAGTTCTCGTTGCTCAGGTTCAGCCCGACCAGCCGGAACTTGCCCTCGTTGCCCTTCCGCGCCGCGTACCCGGCGAGGATGGAGTTGTCGGTGGTCATCGCGTCGACCAGGTTGTCCTGGAGGGCGACGAGACACTCGGAGTACCCGCCGAGCTCCAGCACGCTCGCCTTCGGGGCGAGGTTGCGCTTGACGTTCTCGGCGGAGGTGGAGCCGGTCACCGAGCACAGCCGCTTGGTGTTGAGGTCCTCGCCCTTGGTGATCGAGGCGTCGTCGGCGCGGACGAGAAGGTCCTGGTGCGCGACGAAGTACGGCCCGGCGAACTCGACCTTCTCCTTGCGCTTGTCGTTGATCGAGTAGCTGGCCGCGACGAACTTGACCTCGTTGTACTGGAGCAGGAGCTCCCGGTCGGAGCTGTAGACCTGCTTGAACTCGATCTCGTCCGGCTTGTAGCCGAGCTCCTTGGCCACGTACGTGGCCACGTCGACGTCGAAACCGGTGAAGGTGCCGTCCGCCTCGCGCATGCCGATGCCGGGCTGGTCGAACTTGATCCCGATGGCGAGGGGCTCCTTGGGGGCTTCGCCGGCACAGCCCGAGGCGGTGGCGGCGAGGGCGATCACTGCGGCGACCGCACCGGCCTGGGGAACCTTCATGCTGAACTCTTTCCTCGGGAACGCGGAACCACGGGGTGAATCGCGGGAACGGGGTACACGCGGAACCGCGACGGCGTTAACGCACGTGTACGAGGAAGCTAGGAAGGTGATGGGCCCACCGTCACTACATCTGAGTAAAACTTGAGGATAACGATCCGGTTCAGCCGGAGATCCTTCGGCGGTCCCGCGCCCGAACGGGAGGCCCGCCCGGCGGGCGGCGCACCGACATTGCTCAAACAGGTGAGCGAATTGCGGGTGGGCGGGGTGATCACCGGCAGTGCGTCCGTAGCGCAGGGGTGGTCGCCGCCCGGAGCCCCGCGCCCCGAGGAGGGAAGCGGCCCCGGACTGGCCTGGAACGTGCGGTCCCCCGACCC
This sequence comes from Streptomyces sp. NPDC006512, assembly GCF_040611935.1. NCBI lineage: Bacteria > Bacillati > Actinomycetota > Actinomycetes > Kitasatosporales > Streptomycetaceae > Streptomyces > Streptomyces sp. NPDC006512. The sequence goes on from NZ_JBEXPG010000092.1 coordinate 2,981, forward strand.
GTGATCGCCCGGCCGTGACAGCATGGCCGGGCAGCATGGATCAGGCAACACGGGCCAAAGCGCCCGAGCGGAGGGGGAGTTCGGTGAGCGGAGTACGCAAGAGCCTGGCCAAGGTGGAGATAGCCCTGCGCTGGGACCCGAGCCCGGCCGGGACACCCGCCAACGACCTCGACATCGTCGCCGCCGTGTACGCCACGGCCGACCCGCACGGGGAGCCCGTCTACCTCGTGCACTTCGGCAGCCGCGCACCCGACGGCACCATCACGCTGAGCCGGGACAGCCGTACCGGCCAGGGCTTCGGCTTCGACGAGGTGATGGTCCTCGAACTGGACCGGCTGGCGCCCGAGCTGGGCCGCGTCGTGGTCGGCGTCGTCATCCAGGGCTCCGGGGACGCGGGCCGCAGGACCTTCGCCGCGGTCGCCGGTACCGGACTGCGCATCCGCGAGGGCTACGAGACGCTCGCCGAGACCGACTTCGCCGGGGTCGCGGGCGCCACGGCGGCCACGGTCGCCGAGTTCGTCCGCGACACCCACGGCGGCTGGGCCCTGGAGGCGCGCCCGCACGGTTTCGACGTGGAGCCGCAGGAGTTCGCCCGGGTCATGGGCGCCGCGCGCGGCTGACGCAGGGCGCGCCGCGGGCCGTACGGACCGGGTGGCGGTCACTCTGCTCGGGAGTGACCGCCACCCCGTCCGGGTGGCGCGCTGCCGCCGTCCCCACGAGGCAGCGCGAGCGGGTCGCCGTCCGGTCATCGTGGACGGCGGCCCACCGGTTCAGGGGGTGATGCCGAGGGCGGGCAACAGGGCCGCGTCGACGAACCTGACCAGGTAGTCGGCGTCGGCGTACCGGCCCTCCAGCACCGGCCGGATCCGCAGCACGCCCATCAGCTGCGCCGGCAGGAACTCCACCGCGGGATGGTCCGCGGCGATCTCGCCCCGCTCGACCGCCCGCGCGACGATCGCGTCGAAGGCCGCGAGCTCGGGCTCGACCAGCGCCTCGCGCAGCGCGCGCTGGAGCTCCTCGTCGCTGAGCACCGCGTGCCCCAGGGCCTGGGTGAGCCGGGTGTCGCGCCCCGAGGTCCCGGCCGCGATCCGGGCGGCCTCGCGCAGGTCGCCGACGAGGGTCCCGGTGTCCACGCTGGCCAGCGTCCGGTCGGTCCGGCTCGCGCGGAGGGCGGCGGCGACGAGCTGGGGCTTGGTCTTCCACTGCCGGTAGAGCGTGGACTTGCCGCAGCTGGCCCGGGCGGCGACGCCCTCCATGGTGAGCGCCTCGTACCCGTGCTCGCGCAGGGCGTCCAGGACGGCGTCGTAGAACTCCTGCTCGCGCTCCGGGCTGATCTTGGAGCGGCGCGCGGTGACCTGCGGCGTCGACGTCATGGGGGTGCGGCTCTCCTCGCGGGCTCTGGGCGGCCTGGTCCGTGTTCCGAGTGTACGGCTCCAGGAGACTATCGGTACACCAGCGTATCGATACGCGAATGTATCGATACACTGGCGTGTCGATGCAGGGCGGATCCCGGCCGGCGGCCACCCCGCCACGGAGCGTTCGCACCACCCGAAAGAAGTGAGACCGGGGGATGACCTCCCACACCACACCCGGCCGGCCGCGCGCCGCCCGGACCAAGGACGAGCGGCGCCGGCTCATACGCGAGCTGCTGCTCGTCGCGGGGCTGTTCGCCGTCTACAAGGCCGGCCGCACGCTCGCGACCGGCCGCACCGGCGAGGCCTTCCGCAACGCCGACCGGGTGTGGGACGCCGAACGCCTCCTGCGCCTGCCCGGCGAAGGAGCGGTGCAGCGGCTGCTCCTCCACTCGGACGCCGTCGTGCACACCGCCAACACCTACTACGCGGCCGTGCACTTCCCGGCGACCGCGCTGTTCCTGATCTGGCTCTACCTGCGCCGGCCCGCCCACTACCTGTGGACCCGGCGGGTCCTCGCGCTCCTCACCGGAGCCGCCCTCGCCCTCCACCTCGCCTTCCCGCTCGCGCCCCCGCGCATGCTGGCCGCCGCGCACCTGGTGGACACCGGCCAGGTCTACGGCCCCACCGTCTACCGGGCCGCCCCCGCCGCCGACACCATGGCGAACCAGTTCGCCGCGATGCCCTCGCTGCACTTCGGGTGGGCGCTCATGCTGGCCCTCGGGATGATCGCCGCCACCTCCTCGCGGCTGCGGGCACTGTGGCTCCTGCACCCGCTGGTGACCCTGCTCGTGGTGGTCGGCACGGCCAACCACTACTGGCTCGACGCCCTGGTCGCGACGGCCCTGCTCGGCGGAGCCCTGCTCCTCGTACCCCGCCCGGCGGCGGAGCCGGGCCGCGTCCCGGCCCCGGGGACCGCAGCGGCTCCGGGGACCGCTCCGGCCCTGGGGACCGCTCCGGCCCCGCGTGCCGTTTCGGATCCGGGGACGGCTCAGGCTCCGGGGACCCTCCCTGCCGTCACGCCGGCCGGCGGTCCCGTACCGGTTCCGGCTCCCCACCGCCGGCCGCTCGCGGGCCCGGCCCGGGCTCTGGAGACCGTCTCCGCCTCCGTCTCCGTACCGGCCGGTGGTGGCGGCGGCGAGCCGGCGGCCCCCGCCCCGGCCCCCGCCCGGGACTCCGTCGCGAGCCATGGGGCCGCACCGGCTTCCGCGTCGGCCACCGCCGCCGGGGCGGGGGGCGGGCGGTGAACGCCACCGTGCTCGCCGTCGCGCTGTGCCTGGCCTCCGCCGTGACCTACGCGGCCGCCGCCGTCGCCCAGGAGCGCCTCGCGCGCCGGGCCGTCGCCCGCAGCGCCAAGGCCCTCCTCGGCAACGGGGCCTGGTGGTGGTCGGCCGGACTGAACGCCGCCGCCGCCCTGCTGCACGCCGCCGCCCTGCGCTACGGCCCCCTCACCCTCGTCCAGCCCCTCGGCGCGCTCACCCTGGTCGCCGCCGTCCCCCTCGGCGCCCACGGCGCGGGCCGCCGGGTGGCGGCCACCGAGTGGCGCGGCACCCTCGCCACCGTCGCCGGACTCGGCCTGCTGCTGCTCCCCGCCTCCGGACCCGCCCCCGACGACACCCTCACCCTCGCCGAAGCCCTCGCCGTCTCCGGGGCCACCGCCGCCGTGATCCTGGTCCTCACCGCCCGCAAGGATCCGCGCTCCGGGCTGCGCCACGCCACCGCCTCCGGGCTCGCCTCCGCCGCCGCCTCCGCGCTCACCCAGACCGTGGCCGTCGCCGCGGGCCGGGGCGGCGCCCTGCTCAGCTTCCGGGTCGCCTCGGTCGCCGTACTCGTCGTCGTGTTCGCGGTCGGCGGGATGCTGCTCTCGCAGCGGGCCTACCGGGGCGGCCTCGGTGCCCCGCTCGCCGTCGTGAACCTCGCCAACCCGCTCGCCGCCGCCGCCATCGGCATGGTCCTGCTCGGCGAACGCCTCCAGGGCGGCGCGGTGGGCGTCCTGCTCGCGACCGCCGGGGCCCTCGCGGCCACCCGGGGCGTCCTGCTCCTGACCCGCACGCCGACCGCGCCCGGCCCGGCCGCGCCGCCCGGCGGCCCCCGCGCGCGGGACTCCGCGACGGGCCCGACCGGCCACGCCCTGACCCCGCCGATCCCGTCGATGCCGTCCGGCCCGGTGCTGCCCCACCCCTGACCCGGGCCCGTCGCGGCCGTCCCGACCGGCAGGCGGACCGGTGCACCGCGACGGGCGGGCCGCCGCCTACGCTGGGCCCGCACGGCGCGACGTACGAACAGCGAGGAGCCCGGACCCACATGAGTGTCACCCCCCTCCCCACCGCCGACCTGTACGACGAGCACGGCGAGCGCCTCGGCATCTGCGCCACCCCCTTCCGGCGCATCGGCGGCAGGGCCCTCTTCGCCGGGCCCGTCCGCACCGTCCGCTGCCACGAGGACAACGCCCTGCTGCGCGAACTGCTCCACACGCCCGGCGAGGGCGCGGTCCTGGTCGTGGACGGTGGCGGCTCGCTCCGCACCGCCCTGGTCGGCGACCTCATCGCCGGGGCCGCGGAACGCTCCGGCTGGTCCGGGCTGATCGTCAACGGCGCCGTCCGCGACAGCGTCGCCCTGGGCCGGCTCGACCTCGGCGTGCAGGCGCTCGGCACCTGCCCCCGCAAGAGCGGCAAGACCGGTGCGGGCACCGTCGATGAACCCGTCACCATCGGCGGGGTCACCTTCCGCCCCGGCGACACCGTGTACGTGGACGACGACGGCGTCGTGGTGCTGCCCGCGGCCCACTGAACGGCGCCCGCGCAGGGGCGAGATCCCGCCAGGTCCGCACCGGCCGCCCTGGCGGCCGCGGGCCCGGACGGGTTTCACTGCGGGCCCATGAGACGACACCGGATCATGGGCCTGCTCGCCGCGCTCACCCTCGCCGCGGGCACCCCGGCCGCAGTCGCGGGACCCGCGGCGGCCACCCCCGCACGGGCCGTCGCGGGCTCCGCCGGAGCCGCGGACCCGGCCCCGCCCGCAGAGTTCGGCACCGACTGGCACGACCCCCTCACCGCGGCCCCGCCCGTCGACCGGCCCGCCACCCGCTCCTGCCGGGTGACCCTGGCCGCGGCCCGCTTCAGCGATTTCACCCCCTACCGGGGGAACTACGCCCCGCCCGAGGGCTGCGGCCGCGGCGGCTGGGCCAAGGTCGTGCTGCGCCTCGACGGCCGGGTCAAGGGCCGCCAGTACGACCGCCTGGGCAACCTCACCCTCGGCGGGGTGGAGATCCTGCGCACCTCCACCCCGCAGCCCTCGCCCGACGGCATCACCTGGTCGGTCGAGAAGGACGTGACCCGCTACCGCGACACCCTCAGCCGGCCGCAGCCCGTCGAGATGCTGATCGGCAACGTCGTGAACGACACGTACACCGGCGTCATCGACGTCGAGGTCACCCTCACCTTCTACGCCGCCGAAGCCGGCACCGGCCCCGCCGACACCCCCGACCTGGTCATCCCGCTCACCACCCCGGCCGTCACCACCCCGCGCAACACCGAGCGGCTCCTCGCCGAGGTGTACGCCACCGGCTCGGGCGGCGGCTGCGAGGAGTACTGGTACATGACCGTCCCCGACGCGGCCCCCTACTCCTGCAAGGCCGCCGACGGCCCCTACCGCGAGGTCCGGGTCTCCGTCGACGGGCAGCTCGCGGGCCTCGCCGCGCCCTTCCCCACCGTCTGGACCGGAGGCTGGTCCAACCCCTTCCTCTGGTACGTCACCCCCGGCCCGCGCGCCTTCGACGTCCAGCCCGTCCGCTACGACCTCACCCCCTACGCCGCCCTCCTCAACGACGGCCGCCCCCACCGCGTCGAGGTGTCCGTCGCCGGCGTACCGGCGGGGCAGAGCGGCTGGAGCACCCCCGCCAACCTGCTGCTCTGGCAGGACCACGGCCGCCGCGTCGTCACCGGCGCCCTGACCCGCCACGAGGAGGGCAGCCCCGCCAACTCCTCCCGCTGGACGCCCGCCCCGCCCGGCGGCGAGCACCGCCTCGACACCGAGGGCGGCCACCGGCTCACCGTCGCCGGCTACCTCGACACCTCCCACGGCCGGGTCACGACCACCGTCACCCGGGCCGTGCGCAACACCTCCGCGCACCGCTGGACCGACGGGGAGGCCCGGGACGCGCTCACCGCCTCGTGGACCGACGAGGAGAGCGTGACCCGCGGCCCCACCACCACCCGCACCGTCCGCGCGTACACGATGGACGGCGCGACCACCCTCGGAGCCGGCGACCGGCTGCGCACGGTCCTCGCCCTCGGCGACCGCGCCGACACCGTCACCCTCCGCGGCGGCCGCGAGGTCGACCGGTCGGTGCTCGACGACCGGTATTCCGGCGACGCCACCTACACCGCGAACGTCCCGCGCGACCAGCGGCACGCGGTGGGCACCACGACCGCCCGCCACCGCCTGTACGGGTCCGGGAGCGGCGACGGCTGCTACGACCGCGAGGTGGGCACCGCCCAGGGCACGGTGACGGTGGACCGCCGACGCTGCTGACGCACGGGCCGCCTACCATGCCGCCCATGGACACGAGTGAGGCCGGCAGACGGCTCGTCGACGGCCGTTTCGAACTGATCGGCCCGCTGGGCGCGGGCGGCATGGGCACGGTGTGGCGCGCCCGCGACATCGCCCTGCACCGCGACGTCGCGCTGAAGGAGGTGCGCCCGCCGGACCCGGCGACCGCGGCCGCGCAGCCCGGTCTGGCCGTCCAGCTGCGCGAGCGGGCCGTGCGCGAGGCCCGCGCGCTGGCCCGCCTCGCGCACCCGCACGTGGTGACGATCCACCACATCGTCGAACCCCCGGCCGGCTCGGACGGGCACCCGTGGATCGTGATGGAACTGGTCAAGGGCGGCTCCCTGCACGACCGCCTCGCGGCCGGGCCGATGCCGGTCGCCGACGTGCTGCGGCTCGGCCTCGACCTCCTGTCGGCCCTGCGGGCCGCGCACGCCGAAGGGGTGCTCCACCGGGACGTGAAACCGGCCAACGTGCTGCTGCGGCCCGACGGCGGCGCCGTGCTCACCGACTTCGGGATCGCCGCCCTGCACGGGTCCACCGCCCTCACCTCGACCGGCGTGCTGATCGGCTCCCCGGAGTACATCGCGCCCGAACGCGTCCGCGGGGAAGAGGGGCTGGCCGCCTCCGACCTGTGGTCGCTCGGGATGCTGCTGTACGTGGCCGCCGAAGGCTCCCATCCGCTGCGCCGGGCCACCAGCCTGGCCACCGTCGTCGCCGTCCTCGACGAGCCGATCCCCGCGCCGGCGCGTTCCGGCCCGCTGGGACCCGTACTGGAACGGCTGCTGGTGCGCGATCCGGCGGCGCGCCCCGACGGGGCACTACTGGAAACACTGCTCCGCGAAGCGAGCACCGCTCTCGCGGGCGCCACCCCGGCCGCGCCCGCGCCGGTCCTCGGCCAGTACGGGCCGCCCGTGCCCGCCACACGGCCCGCGCCCCTGCCCGGACCGCCTTCCGGGGGCACCCGTCCCTACGCGCCGGGGTCCTTCCCGCAGACCCCGTTCGTCCCCGGGACCGGCACCACCGCGGTGTCGGCGTCCGCCCGGCCCGCCCGCTCCCGGGTCCTCCTCGCAGCGCTCCTCGTGGCGGTCCTCGCGGGCGCGGCGGCCGGCGTCGTCCAGCTGCTCCCCGACGGGGACGCCGGCTCCGGCGCCGAAGCCAAGGGCGGTGCCTCCACGGCCTCCGTCCCGGGTTCGGCCACGCCCTCGGCCACTCCCTCGGCCAATTCCTCGGCCCCGCCCGCGACCGGGCCCTCGGCCGCCGCCACCCCGCGCGGGCAGACCGGCGGCGGCACGCTCCTCACCCCCGACGGGGTCCGGACCGCCCTGGCCGCGCTGAAGGCACAGACGGGCACGACCACCTTCGTGGACCTGAAGGTCTACGACGGGTACGTCATCGCCGCGATCCCCAGCGCCCCGGGCGCCAGGACCGTCGACTCCTGGCAGTACCGGGACGGCGTGGCCAAGCGCACCGGCCCCAACGGCACGGTGAAGGAGGGGAGGCCGCTCATCGACATGGCGACGGTCAACTGGGACGCCCTTCCGGGCCTGCTGGAACAGGCGCGGCGGGACCTCAAGGTCGACAAGCCGACCTCGCGCTACGTCATCGTCGACCCGTGGATGATGGACCAGGAACCCTGCATGCGGCCCTACCTCAGTGACGAGTACGGGCAGGGCGGCTACGTCCTCGCCGGGATCGACGGCAAGGTCAGGAAGGTGGTCCCCTCCTGAGATCGTGTACCCGTACACACGTACGCGCACGTACGGACGGACACGGTTCAAGGAGTTCGGCCCCCATGCCCCGCTGGCACACCACCCTCACCGAGGCCGGCATCACCGGCCCCCGGCTGCGAGCCGACTACACCCGGGCGGCCCGCCGGGTCATGCGCCGCGAGCCGGCCCCCTACCTGGCCCTGCGCCTGCTGGCCGCGCCGCCGCTGGTGCCGCAGCTCGCGGCGGGGCTCGCCTTCATGAACCTGGTCGACGACGTCGCGGAGAACGGCACCCCGGCCCGACGGGCGGCCGCACTCGCCGCGCTGACCGAACGGACCGGGGCCGCCCTGGCCTCCGGGGAGAGCCCCGACCCGCTGCTGCGGGCCTACGCCCACGCCGTGCGCAGCCGCGGCCTGCCCGCCGGCTGGGTCACCCGCTTCCTGCGGGGCGCCGCCACCGCCGAGGCGACCTTCGACGGCTTCGCCACCGAGGGGGAGTTCCAGGAGTACCTCGACGCCTACGCCTGGCCGGGCGTGGTCGTCTTCACGGGCCTCCAGTACCAGGGCGGCCCCGACGAGCGGCAGGCGGCGGGCTGGCGGAGGTTCGTGGACGCCGCCCAGCGGGTCGACTTCCTCGCGGACCTCGCCGGGGACCTCGCCGACGGGCGGCTCTGCATCCCCCGGGACCGGCTCGCCGAGCACGGAGTGACCCGCGCCGACCTGGAAGCGGGCCGCGACACCCCGGCCGTCCGCGGCCTCCTCGCCGCGGAATGCCTGCGTGCCCGTACCGCCCTCGGCGCCGCCGCCGACATCACCGGCCTGGCCGCACCCGGGCTGCGTCCCGTGGTCGCGACCATGACGGAGCTGATGGGCCACCAGCTGGCGGCCGTGGAGCGGGCCGGCGCGCGGGCCCTGCGCAAGGACGTCGGCTACGGCCTGGTGGCGCCCCTGCGCACCCTGGGGCGGGCGGTACTGCGCCGCCGCCCCACCGGCCCCGTCAGTAGGCGCCGTTGACGTTGTCGATCGAGCCGTACCGGGCCGCGGCGTAATTGCAGGCGGCGGTGATGTTGGCGACCGGGTCGTACGAGTCCAGCGGAGTGCCGGGTACGTGATAGGCGCGGAACGTCGGGTCGATCACCTGGAGCAGTCCCTTGGAGGGAATGCCCGCCGCGGCGTTGGAGTCCCAGTTGTTGATCGCCCGCGGATTGCCCGAGGACTCCCGCATGACATTGCGGTGGATTCCGTTGTAGCTGCCGGGAATTCCGTGCCGGGCCATGACGTCCAGGGACTCCCGGATCCAGCCGTCGAGGTTGTCCGGGTACGACTTAGCGTCGGCGTTGGCGGCCGTCTTGACGCCGGTCTTCGAAGCGGCGGCGGCCGGGGCGGCCTTCGTGCCGGCTTTCGCGAGCGTGCCGATCTTCAGGGTCTGCCCCGGGCGGATGACCGAGGGGTCGCTGCCGATGGCGGTGCGGTTCGCGGCGTACAGCTGCTCCCAGCCGCCGCTCAGGGAATGCGCCGAAGCGATCTTGGAAAGGGTGTCGCCCGCCACGACGGAATAGGTGGCGGCCGCGGCGACGGAATGCGCGGCGGGCGCCGCCGTGGTCTCCGCCGCGCCGGCCGTGGTGGCGCCGATCAGCGGGAGAGCGAGAGCGGCCGTGCCCGTGCCGGCGAACGCCAGGCGACGGGTGATCGGGTTCTGCTTCGGCCTGCGGTGCTTACCCTTTGCGGACATGGCGCTATTCCTCACGTGGGGGTACGGGAGAGCCCTGGCGGCGGCCGTATTCGGCAGTCGGCCGCTGGGAGTGAGGGTGACCGTAGGCGAGTGCGCGGGGCCGCAACAAGATGCGAATTCCCGGGGGAGATCGACTTCTCCGCCCCGGGTGGGTGAATGACCATGAAGGGGAGTTCGCGCAATGGCGGATTTCCTTTCGGGGAAAAGGGAATCCGCCATTCCGGAGAAATGATGTTGAGGTGGCCCGCGTGACCGACGTCACGGTTTGAAGGGCCCTTCGTCGGCTTCCGTCGATTCGGTCAATTCCGCGCCCGATCCCCGCGATTCGGGCGACGGGGCTGTTAGTTGCAAATCGCCCTTACAGGAACTTTCGGGCGCGCGAGGGGTCCGGTCCGGAGCCTCAGGCCGCTGCCGGCTCCCGCAGTCCCGCCAGCTCGTGCAGCGAAGCCGCGACCGCCGCGTCCGACGCCGGCAGCAGGGGCAGGCGTACGTCCGGGGACGGGATCCGGCCCTGGGCGTGCAGCACCCCCTTGACCACGGCCGGGTTCGGCTCCGCGAAGAGTGCCGCCGAGAGCCGGGCCAGCGCGTGCCCCAGGGCCCGGGCGCGCGGGACGTCCCCCGCCTCCCAGGCCGCGGTGAGCTCCACGAACCGTTCCGTCGCCACGTGCGCCGAGGCCAGGATCCCGCCCGCGGCGCCGAGGGCGAGCATGGGGGACACGTACGCGTCGTCCCCGGCCAGCACCGCGAAGTCGTCCGGCAGGCCGCCCATCAGCGCGACCGTGTCCCCGTCGATCCCGCCGCCCGCGTACTTCACCCCGGCCACCCCCGGCAGCGAGCCGAGCGCCAGCAGCGCCGCCGCGTCCAACGGCTGCCCCGTGCGGTAGGGGACGTGGTAGACGACCAGCGGTACGGGGCTCACCCGCACCAGCCGCGCGAAGTGCGCCAGCACCCCGGCCGCCGAGGGCCGCACGAACGGGGGCACCGCGACCAGTGCCGCCCCCACCTCCGGCCAGCGCGCCAGCCGGGTCAGCGCCGCCTCCGCCACCCGGGTCGCGCTCGCCCCGGCGCCCACGGTCAGCGCCGCGCCGCGCTCCCCGCAGACCCGGGCGCAGACCCCGGTGACGAGGTCCCGCTCGGCCTCGTCGAGGGCGGCGCTCTCGGCGGTGGTGCCGAGGGCGACGATCCCGGCCGCCCCCGCGTCGAGCACCTCGTGCGCGAGGGCCTCCAGCGCCTCCACGGCGACGTCCCCGGCCGGGGTGAAGGGGGTGACGAGCGGTACGTGGATCCCGCCGGGGGCGAACCGCTTCCGGGCCGCCGCCGCGCGGGCGCCATCCGGATGGACGTCCAGGCCGACGTCCGGACGGACGTCCTGGGGGGTGGGCCGGGGGGCGGCCTGCGGAGTGGCGTGCGGGGCGGCCTGTGGGGTGTTCCGAGCGATGTCCTGGTGCATGGACCGAGCTTCACTCGCGCCGACCGTCGAATCCAGTTCGCATTCCTTACCCGAACCGTAAGCTGAGCCGATGCTCGACGTACGCCGCCTGCGCCTGCTGCGCGAACTCGCCCGGCGCGGCACCATCGCCGCCGTCGCCGAAGCCCTGGCCTTCAGCCCCTCGGCGGTGTCCCAGCAACTCGGCGTCCTCGAACGCGAGGCGGGGCTGCCCCTGCTGGAGCGCACCGGGCGCAGCGTCCGCCTGACACCGGCCGCGCTGAACCTGGTCCGCCACGCCGAGGCCGTCCTCGAACGGCTGGAACGGGCCGAAGCGGACCTCGCGGAGGCCCGTACCGGCCTGGCCGGCGCCCTGCGCGTCGGGGCCTTCCCCACCGCCACCCGGGCCATCGTCCCGGCGGCCCTCGCCGACCTGGTGCGGCGTCACCCGGGGCTGGAGCCGATGCTCAGCGAGACCGACCCGGCGGCGGTGGCGCACGCGCTGCGGGCCGGAGAACTGGACGTGGCCCTGGTCCACGCGTACGACTTCGTCCCCGCACCGCGGGAACCGGGCCTGGCCACCCGGCCGTTGTACCGGGAGGCCATGTACCTCGCCGCCCCGGAACGCGAAGCCGCCCCGCACCCCGCACCCGATCGCGGCCCCGCCCCCGGCCAGGACGAGGCCCTGCGGGCCCACCGCGATGCCCCCTGGATCACCGCCACGCCCGGCACCCTCTGCCACGCCATGACCGTACGGGCGTGCCAGGCGGCGGGGTTCAGCCCGACCGTCCGGCACCGGGTCGATGAGTTCGCCACCGTCCTTGCCCTGGTCGCCGCCGGACTGGGCGTCGCCGTGGTGCCGCAGCTCGGCATCCCCGGGGCGAGCGTGCCCGGAGTCGCCCTGACCCGCCTGCGCATGGAACGCCGGACCCGGATCGCCTTCCGCAGCGGGGCCGGCGCCCATCCCGCCGTGGCCGCGTTCGCCGCCGCGCTGCGGGCCGCCCTGCCGCCGGATCTGGCCGGTTCGGGCGCCGGAGCGTGACACGGCTCCCGCACCGCCCCCGGCCCGTGTACGTTCGTTGATCCAGAGGTGCCGGAGATCCGGAGGTCCAGAGACCCTGAGACCGCGCGGTCCCGGCACCAGGACCGATCCGACCAGAGCGGGGTACGACGTGACGCATCGAGTACGAGGGGTCATCGCGCGGAGCAAGGGCGCACCGGTGGAGACGACCACGATCCTCGTGCCCGACCCGGGGCCCGGGGAGGCCCTGGTCAAGATCCAGGCCTGCGGGGTCTGTCACACCGATCTGCACTACCGGGAGGGCGGGATCAACGACGAGTTCCCCTTCCTCCTCGGCCACGAGGCGGCCGGCGTCGTCGAGTCCGTGGGCCCGGACGTCACCTCGGTGGCGCCCGGCGACTTCGTGGTCCTCAACTGGCGTGCGGTGTGCGGGAACTGCCGGGCCTGCCGACGCGGCCGCCCGTGGTACTGCTTCGCCACGCACAACGCCACGCAGCCCATGACCCTGGAGGACGGCACCCCCCTCTCCCCGGCGCTGGGCATCGGGGCGTTCGCCGAGAAGACCCTCGTCGCCGCCGGGCAGTGCACGAAGGTGGACCCGGCCGCCTCGCCCGCCGCCGCCGGACTCCTGGGCTGCGGGGTGATGGCCGGCCTCGGCGCCGCGCTGAACACGGGCAACGTCGGGCGCGGGGACTCCGTGGCCGTCATCGGCTGCGGGGGCGTGGGCAACGCGGCGGTCGCCGGGGCGCGGCTGGCGGGCGCCTCCCGGATCATCGCCGTGGACCTCGACGACCGGAAGCTGGAGTGGGCGCGCGGCCTCGGAGCCACCCACACCGTCAACGGGCGTACGGAGGACGTCGTCAAGGCGATCCAGGAGCTGACCGGCGGGAACGGCGCGGACGTCGTCATCGAGGCCGTCGGCCGCCCCGAGACGTACCGGCAGGCCTTCTACGCCCGCGACCTGGCCGGCACCGTCGTCCTGGTCGGCGTACCGACGCCCGAGATGCAGCTCGAACTCCCGCTGCTGGACGTGTTCGGACGGGGCGGCGCCCTCAAGTCCTCCTGGTACGGGGACTGCCTGCCCGAGCGGGACTTCCCCCTCCTGATCGACCTGTACCTCCAGGGCCGGCTCGACCTCGACGCCTTCGTCTCGGAGACCATCCCGCTGGACGGGGTCGAGGAGGCCTTCGCCCGCATGGAGCGCGGCGAAGTCCTCCGCTCGGTGGTCCAGTTCTGACCCCCTGACCTCCCCGCCCGCCGGGGCGGCCGGATCCGATCCGGCCGCCCCGGCGGGCCTCCGCCGGCCCCCGCCGCCCCGCAACCGGGCCGGCGATCCGGACCCGGCCCGACTCCCACCCACCCCCCGACCCCGCCACCCCCGCCGCGACCCGGCCGGGGAAGGGCACGGGCCGGGGATCCGTACCCAGACCCCAGGGGCCGTCCGTGACCCACGCCCGCAGCTACCGCCAGCCCGGTGTCGTCCTCACCGACCACCACTTCACCGTGCCGCTCGACCACACCCGCCCCGACGGGCAACGGATCGAGCTGTACGCGCGCGAGGCCGTCGCCACCGGCAAGGACCCGGAACGACTGCCCTGGCTGCTGTACCTGGAGGGCGGCCCCGGCTTCGGGGCACGGCGGTTCGTCGGCCGCCAGGCCTGGCTGGAGCGGGCGCTCACCGAGTACCGGGTCCTGCTCCTCGACCAGCGCGGCACGGGGCGCTCCACGCCCCTGAACCGCCAGACGCTGCCCGCGCGCGGGAACCCGGCCCAGCAGGCCGAGTACCTCGCCCACTTCCGCTCCGACTCCATCGTCCGCGACGCCGAGGCGATCCGCCCCGGCCTGACCGGCGGCGCGCCCTGGACGGTCCTCGGCCAGAGCTTCGGCGGGTTCTGCACCACCCACTACCTCTCCACCGCGCCCGAAGGCCTGGCCGCGGCCCTGATCACGGGCGGGCTGCCCTCCCTCGACGCGACCGCGGAACAGGTGTACGAGGCGGCGTACCCGCGCATCGAGCGCAAGAACCTCGCCCACTACGCCCGCTACCCCATGGACGTGGAACGCGCCCGCCGGATCGCCGCCCACCTCGCCGAGCGGCCGGCCGACCTCCCCGGCGGCCACCGGCTCACCGTCGAGGCGTTCCAGTCGCTCGGGATGCTCCTCGGCACCGGGGACGGCAGCCACCAGCTGCACTACCTCCTGGAGGACGCCTTCGTCCCCACGGCCGCCGGACCCGCCCTCTCCGACGCCTTCCTGGAGAACGCCCGCGGACTGCTCTCCTTCGCCGGCCACCCCCTCTACGCCCTGGTCCACGAGGCGATCTACGCCCAGGACCCGGCCGTCCCCACCGCCTGGGCCGCCGAACGGGTCCGCGCCGGCCACCCCGGCTTCGACGCGGCCAAGACCCTGGAGGGCGACGAGCCCCTCCTGTTCACCGGGGAGACCATCCACCCCTGGCACTTCACCACGGACCCCGCCCTCGCCCCGCTGCGCGAGACCGCCGAACTGCTGGCCGCCCGCACCGGCTGGCAGCCCCTCTACGACGCCGACCGCCTCGCCGCCAACGAGGTGCCGGTGGCCGCCGCCGTCTACCACGACGACATGCACGTCGACACCGCCCACTCCCTGCGCACCGCCCGCGCCGTCCGGGGCCTGCGGACCTGGGTGACGGACGAGTACGAGCACGACGGCGTCCGCGCCGGCGGCCCCCGCGTCCTGGACCGCCTCCTGTCCCTCCTCGACGACTAGGCCGTCTCTTTCGGATCTTGCCGGGCCGGTGCCGAAGACCTCCCCCGCGGACGCGTCTGGCGGCGCTGGGGCCGGGAGTTCGCCGACCGGGCCCGCTTCGCGAAGACGGTCGAGTAGCCCTCACCGCGCGCCCGCCCTAGGGTGCGGTACATGAGCGAAAGAGCAGACCAGCAGGCCCCCTTGCAGCCGATGCCCACCGACTGGCAGCGCGCCCTCGCCGTGGTGGCCCACCCCGACGACCTGGAGTACGGCTGCGCGGCGGCGATCGCGGACTGGACGGACGGCGGACGCGAGGTCGTCTACGTGCTCGCCACGCGCGGCGAGGCGGGCATCGACACGATCGCCCCGGCCGAATGCGCTCCGCTGCGCGAGGCCGAGCAGCGTGCGAGCGCGGCCGTCGTCGGGGTCTCCACGGTCGAGTTCCTCGACCACCAGGACGGGGTCGTCGAGTACGGCCTCGGTCTGCGCCGGGACATCGCGGCGGCCATCCGGCGCCACCGCCCCGAGCTGGTGATCACCCTCAACCACCGTGACACCTGGGGCGGCGCGGGCGGCGGCGGATACTGGAACACCCCCGACCACCGTGCGGTCGGCCGGGCCACCCTGGACGCCGCTGCCGACGCCGGCAACCGGTGGATCTTCCCGGAGCTCATCTCCGAGCAGGGCCTGGAGCCGTGGGGCGGGGTCCGCTGGGTCGCGGTCGCGGGCACCGCGACGCCGACGCACGCGGTCGACGCCGGACCCGGCCTGGAGCGTTCCGTCAGGTCCCTGCTGGAGCACAAGGCGTACATCGAGGTGCTGACGGAACAGGATCCCGAGGAGTACGTCCGTACCTTCCTGACGGGCAACGTCCAGCAGGCGGCCGCCCGCTTCGGCGGCCGGCCGGCGGTGCCGTTCGAGGTCTTCCCCCGCTGACCCCGCCACCCTAGTCTGACGGTTCGTCAGGAATTTCGGCGGCGGGGCCAGGGGCGGGGGCGGGGACACGGTGATCGACACAGTCACCACGGAGATCGGTGAGGGTGAGCGACGCGTCCGGCTGGACGTCGAGGACGCGGTGGCGGTCCTCACCCTCTGCCGTCCGGACAAGCTGAACGGCTGGAGCTGGGAATCCACCCGCCAGCTGGGCCTCCTCGCGGACCGGATCCGCTTCGACCCCTCGGTGCGGGTGGTCCTGCTGCGGGCCGAGGGGCGGGCCTTCTGCGCGGGCATCGACGTGAGCGCCCCCGGCGGGGCCATCACGGGGGAGTCCGCCGCGGAACGGACCCGCAACTACTACGAGGGCATCCGCTGGGTCCACGAACGCTTCGCGGTCCTCGCCCGGCTCCCGCAGCCGGTCGTCGCCGCAGTCCAGGGCCACTGCCTCGGCTTCGGCTTCGAACTGGCCCTCATGGCCGACCTCCGGGTGGCCGCCGAGGACGCCCTCTTCGCCCTCCCCGAGGCCCGGCTGGGCGTGGCCGTGGACGCCGGAGGAGACCTGCGCATCGCCCGCGAGGCGGGCGCCGGCTGGGCCAAGTACCTGGCCCTGACCGGCCGCCGGATCGACGCCGCGACCGCGGAGCGCCTCAACCTGGTCCAGCTGGTGGTGCCCGTGGCCGAGCTGGACGCGGCCTCGCGCGCCCTGACGGCCGAGATCGCGGCCAACGCCCCGCTCGCGGTCCAGGGCATCAAACGGGCCGTCGACGCTTTCGCGGACGCCGCCCTGCCCGCCGCCCTCGACCGGGTCGCCATGACCGCGGCCCTCACCCTCACCTCCGACGACTGCCGCGAGGGCTACGGAGCCAAGGCCGCCCGCCGCAGCCCGGAGTTCAGGGGGGCGTGAGGACGGTCCGGGACGCGCGGCCGGTGCCCGGTTCCTCGCCGGGCGGCCGGGGCTCCGAGGGCACGGTCCGGGCGGCACCTGCCCGTGCTCCGCGGGACCCGGACGGCCTGGTCGAGCCCCGGACGCTGCCGAGCCCCGCCGCGGTCACCGTGCCGGGCCCGGACACCGGCAGACGCGGCGACCGCCGGCCGGCCGGCGGGGCACGTTCCGACCTGCGGGGCCGCGGGCGGCCGGGGTGGCGCCCCTACCGCTCCGGCGCCGGCCGGGCCGCCCGCTCGACCGCATCGGCCTGGAGCGGCCGGGCCACGGGTACGGGTACGAGTCCGAGGCCGGCCAGCGCGGACGCGCCGGTCTTCGCGTGCGCGCCCCCGGCGAGCAGCAACGTGCGCGCCCACTGGTAGCGGCAGCCGGCCGCCTCGAACGCCGCCGCGGTGGCGAGCAACCGCGGCAGATCGCCGCCGAGCAGTGCCTCCGCCCGGTCGACCAGGGCGGTGGCGACCGGGTTCCCGGCGACCACGGCCCGGGCGGCGGCGACCCGCGCCAGGGCGTCCGGGTGCCCGGCGAGGACCGCCGCCTCGGCCCGGAGCGCCGCGTACCAGTGCAGCCAGACCCAGCAGACCCACTTCCACACCTGCTCCGGCTCGGGCGCGACGCGCTCCAGGGCCGCGTGCGCGTCCCCGTGATGGAGCAGGACCATGGCGTCGAAGACGGCGCCGTGGCCGTGGTGGTGGTCCTCCTTGCCGCCCGTCAGGTCGGTGATCGTGAGCCAGGCCGCCCGGGCCTCGTGGTCGCCCCGCAAGCCGTGGATCATCGCGACCGCCGCGGCGGCCGGACCCAGCGAGAACGACCGCTGCCGGCCGGCCTGCTCCCACGCGTCGAGAAAGCGCACGCTGCTGGTGAGCACCGCGTCGGCATCGCCCGCGAACGCGTCCGCGACCAGCAGCCAGGACGTGGCGTGGTCGCCCACCTCGGCCAGCTGCGGCCGGCCCGCGAGCTGACCGCCCCACCGGCGGGCCGCCTCCAGCTCGCCCGTGCCGACGGCGGTCGCGGCGGCCATCGCGAGGGCGTCGATCAGCTCGTGCGTCCGGGCGGGGGCGCTCGGTGCCGACGCAAGGATGTCGATCCGGGCCCGGGCGGCGGCCGCGGCGGCGAAGCTCTCACCGGCCCAGCTCCGGGCGCCGGAGAGCGCGTCGAGGGCGGCGGAACGGGCCACCGGGTCGCCCGCGCGCCGGGCGAGTTCGACGGCCCGTTCGGCGCACGCGACGGTGTCCGGTGCGGTGTTGTCCGGGGCCCCCTGGACCGCGCCGAACGCGTCCGCCACCACCGCGGCCTCGGCCAGCGCGAGAGCCGCCGCGGCGGCCGGGTCCTCGTCGCCGGTCAGCTCGCGCGCCGCCGCGAGCAGGCCGGTCACCTCGTCCGCGGGCGGAAGCCGGGTGGCGAACGTGCTGGAGAAGCGGTAGGCGGCGGTGGCGGCAGCCGCCAGGTCGCGGGCGGCCCCGGCGGCGTCCCCGGCCCGGCGGGCGGCTTCGGCGGCGGCCCGGTGCAGGCGGTACATGTCGTCGCCGAGCCTGCGGCACCCGGCCACCCCGGCGGCCTGCCGCAACGCGGCGGCGGCGTCGGCGCCGTCGGCGGCGAGCAGGGCCGCCTGCTCGTACCGCTGCTGGGCCTCGCCCATCAGGTTCCGGGTGAAGGCCAGCTCGGCCATGGACAGGGCGAGCCGGCACGCGTCCCCCCGCTGCTCCGGCCGGCCCGCGGCCCAGCTCAAGGCGGCTCGCAGGTCCTCGGCGACCGCGTCGAACCGGGCCCGCCAGTGCGAGCCGCCGCCTTCCTGGAGGCCGGCCGCACCGGCCAGGCACCACGCCAGGTGGCGCGACCGGACATCGTCGAGCTCACCGGCGTCGGCGAGCCGCTCCGTGCCGTACTGGCGCAGGGTCTCCAGCGCCTGGTACCGGGTGCCGGTGTCGGACGGGGCCACGGCGAGCAGGCTCTGCTCGGCGAGCCTGCCGAGCCCGTCGGCGACCGCGGCCGGCTCCAGTGGGGCGGACCCGGCCACCTCGGCGGCCGCCTCGGCGGTGAACGGAGCGACGAACACCGACACCCGGCGCAGCAGTGCCCGGTCCTGCGGATCGAGCAGGTCGTGACTCCAGTCGAGGACGGCCCGCACCGACCGGTGCCTGCCGTCGGCACGGGGGCCGCCGGCCAGGATCCGGAGCTGGTCGCCGAGGCCGGCCGTCAGGCCGTCCAAACCGAGCGTGGACCACCGCGCCGCCGCGAGTTCGATGGCCAGCGCCATCCCGTCGAGACGTTCGCACAGCGCCGCGATCCGCTCGCGCTCCGCCGGAGCCGGGGCCCCGCCGACCGCCGCCGCCCGCTCCAGGAACAGGGCCACCGCTTCCGACTCGCCGCCGCCGACGCGCGACAGCGGCGGAACCGGGAAGACCCACTCGAACGGCACCATCAGCCGGGCCCGGCTGGTCGCGAGCACCCGTACCCCCGGGCAGGCCACGAGCAGCCGTTCCAGGAACGGCGCCACCCCGTCGCGCACCTGCTCGCAGTTGTCCAGTACCAGCAGCGCCCGACGGTCCGCCAACGCGGCCACCAGCGCGTCGTCGATGCCGCGCCCGGGCTGCTCGCCCACGCCCATGGCCGCCGCGACCGCCGCGCCCACCCGCCCGGGATCGGTGACCGGGACCAGGTCGACGAAGCACACCCCGTCGGTGAAGTCGCCCGCCACGTCCGCCGCCACCGCCAGCGCGAGCCGCGTCTTGCCCACCCCGCCCAGCCCGACGGCGGTCACCAGCCGACGCTCCGTCACCGCCGCGGCCAGCTCCCCGCGTTGGCGCGTCCGGCCGACGAACGCCGTCAGCGGCGCCGGCAGCACGCGGGCCGGGCGCACCTGCTCGGTACGCGTGGGTCCGGGCGCGCGCCGGGACAGCGCCCGCCGGTCCGGCACCTCCAACTTCCGCAAGAGCGAGGAGACGTGGGACTCGACCGTCCGTACGGAGATGAACAGCCGGGCGGCTATCTCGGCGTTGCTCAGGTGCTCCCCGAGGAGTTCGAGCACGTCGGCTTCCCGAGCCGAGATCACTGGAGTGGACACCGGGCCATTATCCGTAGTGCTCTCCGTGGTCAGCACGGAGGCGCCCCGTACCCCGCCCGGGGGAGGCTGTGGGCACAGGGAACGAGCCCGGCGGACCACACCGGGCCGATGGGTTCCGCGACGACAGGAGTGACCGTGACCAGCTCTTCCACCCAGGGGATGAAGACCGTGCTGCATCCCGTGTCCGACCTCGCCCAGGCCAAGGCGGTGTACGCCGCGCTGCTCGGTGTCGCGCCGCAGGCCGACGGGCCCCACTACGTCGGCTTCGAGGCCGCCGGCCAGCACATCGGCCTCCTCCCGGGCGGCGGACCGCAGGGCCTGACCTCGCCGCTGGGCTACTGGCACGTGCCGGACATCGAGGCGAAGCTCGCCGAACTGACCGCCGTGGGCGCCACCGTCAAGGAGCCCGCGCACGACGTCGGCGGCGGCCGCCTCGTGGCCACCGTCATCGACCCCGACGGCAACCTCATCGGACTGCTCCAGGAATGACGGACGCCCCACCCCGCTCCCGCCGCACGGCCGGGGTCCGAGCCCCCTTTCACGACCACACATCCAGAGTCCCAAGAGGGAGATCCACCATGAGCAGCACCGGCAACCGCGCACACGAGGGTTTCACGGCCGAGGAGCGGGCCGCGATGAAGGACCACGCCCAGGAACTCAAGAAGGCGGCCCGCCGCAGCTCGAAGGCGGACAAGGCGGCCGAGGCGGAACGGGACGTGCTCGCGAAGATCGCCGAGATGCAGGACGCGGACCGGATCATGGCCGAACGCGTCCACGCCGTCGTCACCGCCACCGCACCGGTCCTCGCACCGAAGCTCTGGTACGGGATGCCCTCCTACGCACTGGACGGCAAGGTCGTCTGCTACTTCCAGAGCGCGGAGAAGTTCAAGTCGCGCTACGCGACGCTCGGCTTCAGCGACCAGGCGCAGCTGGACGACGGCCCGATGTGGGCGGCCGTCTTCGCCCTGACCGAGGTGACGGCCGAAGTGGAGGCGCGGATCGCCGCACTCGTGAAGCAGGCCGTGAGCTGAGGGTGCGCCCTGCGGGTGGTCCCCGGGCGGCACTAGGGCCTGTCGTCAAACTCCCGTCGTCGCCCGGAGGGCGGCCCTGCGGCGTCTGGTGCGTGCTCTCGGTGCGCCGGGCGGAAGCCC
>NZ_JBEXPG010000093.1:0-22940 GCF_040611935.1 Streptomyces sp. NPDC006512
CCCGCGTACTGGACGTACTTGGCTTTCGCCCGGTGCGGCGAGAGCGCGTGCCAGGCGTCGCGGGGCAGACGGGAGTTTGACGACAGGCCCTAGGGACTGCCGTGTCCGGTCACGGCACTAGCGAGTGCCGTGAAGGTCCCGCCCGGCACGATCCGGAAGGGGCGGCCCGGGGCGCATCCCGTCGACGACGCCGCCGATGAAGTCCAGCAGTTCGGGCGGGAGGCCGTCGTCCCCGCCCCGGGCGGCGATGCCCGCCAGGCCGCCGCGCACCAGCCGCATGCCGCTGATGATCCGGTGCACCTCGGCGTCGTCGCTCCTGAAGAAGAGGGGCGGCACGGCCAGCGCCGCGGCGAGCGCGTCGAGGACCTCCTCGGACGCCGCCTCCACCTCGCCCGTGCGCAGGCCGCGGACGAGGTCCTCGCTGAGCACCCCCGCCCCGGCCTTCGCGTTGCCGCGTTCGGCGATCTCGGCGTCCGTGGGGTGCGGGGCGGTGTAGGTCTCCGCCAGGAGGTGGGCGAGCTTCTCCGCCAGGGTGCCGGGCAGCCCGGCCGGCGGGTCCGCCGGTCCGGCGCCGGACTCGGGCCCGGGCGCGGGGGCGGGCACGGCGGCCCGTACGGGGCCGTCCGCGGCGGCCGGCCCGCCGGGGCTGAAGGAGCGTTCCTCCGCGGCCAGCAGTTCCGCGACGCCCACGCCGTACGCCTGCGCGAGGAGCGGCAGGAACTTCTCCGACAGGCGGCGCCTGCCACGTTCGGCGTTGGCGACCGGGCCCGCGCTGCGCGTCCCGGTGATGGCGGCCGTCTGGTACTGGGAGTACCCGGCGTCGCAGCGCAGGTCGGCGAGGTCCGGCGGCAGGTGACGGGGGAACAGTTCGTCGAGGTCCGCGCCGAGCGCCTGCGCGAGGGCCGGCAGCTTCTCCCCGTCCGGCACCGACTTGCCGCTCTCCCAGCCGACGACCGCCGGTACGGAGACGCCGAGCCGGTCCGCGATCTCCCCCTGGGTCAGGTCGGCGGCGCGGCGTACTTTGCGAAGCAGGTGTCCGTCGACGTGACGAACCGGCATGGGCTCTCCTGGGCTGGCTCGGCGGGTGCACCAACTCTAACGACAGGACCACTTGATCGGTTTTCCAAATTTAGATAACTTCATTTCAGCGAACGGGGGTCGCTCCTCCGGGCTCCGCGCCGCCTTTGCGGTGCGGAGCCTTGCCGTGGGCCTGACGCGTGGGGGGACGCGTCAGGCCCACGGGGCCGGGGACCGCGCGCGGATGCGAGACTGGGCGGATTCACGACGGTCCGGACCCGGAGAACGAGATGGACGAGGCACAGGCCAGGGACGTGCTGGACGCCGCGGGCCTCGGCGGCGCCGCCGCCACCCTGCTGGCCCTGGGCGAGAACGCGGTCTTCGCCGCCGGGGACCTGGTGGTGAAGGTGGGCCGCGCGGACGCCGCGCTCGCCGAGCGGGCCGCACACGAACTGGCCGTGGCCCACTGGCTGGAGCAGGCCGGGATCCCGGCCGTCACCGCCGCCGAGCCGAAGGCCCGGCTCGTCGCCGGCCACCCCGTGACCCTGTGGAACCGGCTCCCGGACGCGGTCCGTCCGGCCGGGCCGGAGGACCTGGCCGGGCTGCTCCGCCTGTTCCACGCCCTGCCCGCGCCGCCCTTCACCCTGCCTCCCCGGAACCTCCTGGACGGCGTCGAGCGCTGGCTGCGGCTGGCCGGCGACTCCGTCGACCCGGCGGACGCCGCCTACCTGAGGGCCCGGCGCGACGCCTACGCGGGCGAGGTGGCCGCCCTCACCCCGCGCCTGACGCCCGGTCCGATCCACGGCGACGCCCTGACCCGCAACGTCCACGTGGGCCCGGACGGGCCGGTCCTGGTGGACCTGGAGACCGTCTCGGCCGATCTGCGGGAGCACGACCTGGTGGTGATGGCCCTGGCCCGCGACCGGTACGGACTGCCCGCCGACTCCTACGGGGCGTTCGTCTCCGCGTACGGATGGGACGTGCGCGAGTGGGACGGCTGCGCGGTGCTGCGCGGCGCCCGGGAGACGGCCAGCTGTGCCTGGGTCTCCCAGCACGCGCCGGCCAACCCGAAGGCCCTGGCCGAGTTCCGCCGCCGCGTCGCCTCCCTGCGCGAAGGCGACACGGAGCTGCGCTGGCACCCGTTCTGACGCGTCCCCGCCTGGGGCCCGCACGGCTGCCGGCCGGCTTCAGGCCGGGACGAGACCGCGCAGCGGCCAGGCCGTGTCGATCACCGCGTCCGGGGTGCCCTGCTTGCGGAGGTAGGACTGGAAGTCGCGGGCCCAGCGGGCGTGCCAGGTGCCCTGCCGGTCGTGCAGGGCCGCCGGGGTGAGCGACGCCACCTCGGGATGCCGGGCCGCTATCGCCCGGGCCACCTGCACCGCCGCCAGCGCGTCGGCCCCCGCGTCGTGCGCCGCGTCGAGGGTGACCCCGTACACCCCGCACACCGCCTCCAGCGTCCGCTTGCCGCGCCGGTAGCGGTCCACGGCCCGGTCGATGGTCAGCGGGTCCACCACCGGCCCCGTCTCCGCCCCGCCCAGCCGGTCCGCGAGCGACGGCAGTCCGTGCCGGGCCAGCTCGGCGGAGAGCAGCGTCAGGTCGAAGGCCGCGTTGTACGCGACCACCACCGCGCCCCGCAGCCAGTGCCCGGCCAGCGCCTCCGCGACCTCGTCCGCGACCTCCCGGACGGGCCGGCCCTCGGCGACGGCCCGTTCCGTGCTGATGCCGTGGATCGCCGAGGCCTGCTCCGGGATGGGTATCCCCGGATCCGCGAGCCAGCCGCGCCGCGCGTGCACCTCGCCGCCCCGCACCTCGATCACCGCGGCCGTCACGATCCTGGACTCCCCCGGCTCCGTACCGGTCGTCTCCAGGTCGAATCCGACCAGCGCTCCCCCGTGCCACGCCGCCATGACGTGCCCTCCCCCGTGTATCCGGTCAACGGCTTTCAGCCTGACACGGGGCACTGACACCGGGACCGCCGGGGGGCCGCGGCCCCGGTCGCGGGCCCGGCCGGAGCGCGGGCCGCGGGCGCGGCGGAGCCGGGATCACGACCGGGCGGGGGCCCCGTCACGACAGCGGGCGCGGCCCGTCACGACACCGGCCGGGAGTCCTCCCACACCGATTCGAACTCTTCCCGGTAGGTCGTGAAGAGGCCGTGGTCGGCGTCCTTGGGGACGCCCCGTCCGCCGCCGCGCAGCACCAGCACCGGGGCCTCCATGCCCCGGGCCCGGCGCAGGTACGACTGGACGACCGCGATGCCCGAGTTCTCCCCCTCCACCAGGTACGCGGTGAAGCGCGGGGTCTCGTCGAAGACGTGGATGTCGAAGCGCGAGGGGTCCCGCAGCCCCGCCCGGACCCGGCGCACGTGCAGGATGTTCATCTCCACCGCGCGGCTCAGTTCGCCCTTGCGCAGCCCCAGCTCCCGTTCCCGGCGCTTGACCGCGCTGCTGGCCGGGTTCAGGAACAGCAGCCGTACCCGGCAGCCCGCCTCGGTGAGCCGCACGAGTCTTCGGCCGGAGAAGTTCTGGACCAGCAGGTTCAGCCCTATGCCGATGGCGTCGAGGCGCCGCGCGCCGCCGAAGAGGTCCTCCGCCGGGAGCTGCCGCTGGAGCCGCACCCGGTCGGGGTGGACCGAGATGACGTCCGCGTACCGGTCGCCGACGAGGTCCTCGACCGCGTCGATCGGCAGCCGGTCCGCCGCCGGGCTGCCGGCGCCGGCGCCGAGTACCTCCAGCAGCCGCGCCGAGGCCCGTTCGGCCTGCTCCAGCACCGGCCGCGACAGGGCCCGGTTGCGGGAGACCACGTTCCGGGTGACCTCCAGCTCGTCGAGCGCCAGCTCGATCTCGCGCCGGTCGTCGAAGTAGGGCTCGAAGCAGGGCCAGTGCTGGACCATCAGCTCCCGCAGCTGCGGGAGGGTCAGGAAGCTCAGCACGTTGTCGTCGGCGGGGTCGAGGAGGTAGCCCTTGCGGCGGCTGACCTCGCGCACGGCCACGGCCCGCTGCACCCACTCCTGACCGGCCGGTCCGGCGGCCGCGACCACCCAGTCGTCCCCGCCGTGCACCGGTTCGTAGACGGGCCGCAGGACGGCGCCGACGACGGACCGCAGCCGCTGCTCGATCAGGTTCAGCCAGATGTACGCGCGGCCCGCCCGCTGGGCACGCGTACGGACCTCGCTCCACGCGTCGGCTCCCCAGTCCAGCTCGGCGCCCGCCCGTACGCTCCCGGCCGCCGGCGGGGCCAGCGACACCGCCCCGGCCGTCACCCCCGCGGGGGCG
This sequence comes from Streptomyces sp. NPDC006512, assembly GCF_040611935.1. Classification (NCBI taxonomy): domain Bacteria; kingdom Bacillati; phylum Actinomycetota; class Actinomycetes; order Kitasatosporales; family Streptomycetaceae; genus Streptomyces; species Streptomyces sp. NPDC006512. The sequence goes on from NZ_JBEXPG010000093.1 coordinate 4,290, forward strand.
CCTCCTGGGGCATCCGCCGGGCCACCCTCGTGACCGCCGTCACCAGGGGGCAGCTCCAGACCTCCCGAGCTCACCCGTGCACCGCCTTCTGCGTCTGGACGCCCGTCTCCAGTGATCACGGAAGGGTACTCCGCGCGCACGGCCCGACGCAGCCCGAAGCGGCCGCCGGGTGACCCCATACACCCTGCTCCGGCCGTCCGTTGACTCATTATGTGATGCGCAGACAGTCCGTTGACCCGACCGTCAGCTCTCCGGGTCACCCGGTAGGAGCATCCCAAGTCCACGCGTGGAGACCCTCTTTCGGGGAAGATCTGGCAGTGACGTGGTCCACGCCGGATCAGCCGGGACATCCTCCGACACCGAGGGAAGAGTCGTTATCTATGCAGGTCTGGCCGGGACAGGCGTATCCGCTCGGCGCCACGTACGACGGCGCCGGCACCAATTTCGCGGTCTACTCCGAGGCCGCCCGCCGCATCGAACTGTGCCTTCTGGCCGACGACGGTTCGGAGACCGCCGTCGAGCTGCGCGAGACGGACGCCTTCGTCCGTCACGCCTACCTGCCCGGGATCATGCCGGGCCAGCGCTACGGCTTCCGGGTCCACGGCCCGTACGAGCCCGAACGCGGGCAGCGCTGCAACGCGGCGAAGCTGCTGCTGGACCCGTACGCGCGCGCCATCAGCGGGACCGTCGACTGGGGCGAGGAGGTGTACGGCTACCACTTCGGCCGGCCCGACTCCCGCAACGACCTGGACTCGGCCCCGCACACGATGAGTTCGGTCGTGGTGAACCCGTACTTCGACTGGGCCAACGACCGGCCGCCGCGCCACGAGTACCACCACACGGTGCTCTACGAGGCGCACGTCAAGGGGCTGACCATGCGCCATCCCGACCTGCCCGAGGAGCTGCGGGGCACGTACGGGGCGCTCGCGCACCCGGCGGTCATCGGGCACCTGACGAAGCTCGGGGTGACGGCGCTGGAGCTGATGCCGGTGCACCAGTACGTCAACGACCACCGGCTCGCGAACGACGGGCTGAGCAACTACTGGGGCTACAACACCATCGGCTTCTTCGCCCCGCACAACGGCTACGCGTCGGGTGACCGCGGCCAGCAGGTGCTGGAGTTCAAGTCGGCGGTGCGGGCGCTGCACGAGGCGGGGATCGAGGTGATCCTGGACGTGGTCTACAACCACACCGCCGAGGGGAACCACCTGGGTCCGACGCTGTCCTTCCGCGGACTGGACAACGCCTCCTACTACCGGCTCGGGGAGGACGCCCGGCACTACACCGACACCACGGGCACCGGGAACTCGCTGCTCATGCGCTCCCCGCACGTACTCCAGCTGATCATGGACTCGCTGCGGTACTGGGTGACCGAGATGCACGTGGACGGCTTCCGCTTCGACCTGGCGGCCACCTTGGCCCGGCAGTTCCACGAGGTGGACCGGCTGTCGTCGTTCTTCGACCTGGTGCAGCAGGATCCGGTGGTGAGCCAGGTCAAGCTGATCGCCGAGCCCTGGGACCTGGGCGAGGGGGGCTACCAGGTGGGGAACTTCCCGCCGCTGTGGACCGAGTGGAACGGCAAGTACCGGGACACCGTACGGGACTTGTGGCGGGGACAGCCGCGCACGCTCGCGGAGTTCGCGGGCAGGCTCACCGGCTCCTCGGACCTCTACCAGGACGACGGGCGGCGGCCGCTGGCGTCCATCAACTTCACGACCTGCCACGACGGTTTCACCCTGCACGACCTGGTCTCGTACGACGAGAAGCACAACGAGGGGAACCGGGAGGGCAACCGGGACGGGGAGACCCACAACCGGTCGTGGAACTGCGGGGTGGAGGGGCCGACCGAGGACCCGGAGGTCCTGGAGCTGCGCGAGCGCCAGATGCGGAACTTCACGGCGACCCTGATGCTGTCCCAGGGGGTGCCGATGCTCAGCCACGGCGACGAGTTCGCCCGGACGCAGGGCGGCAACAACAACGCCTACTGCCAGGACAACGAGCTGTCGTGGGTGGCCTGGCCGGAGCCGGGCAAGGAGCCGCCCGCCCTGCTGGAGTTCACCCGGCGGATGGTGTGGCTGCGCCGGGACCACCCGGTGTTCCGGCGGCGCCGGTTCTTCCACGGCCGGCCGGTGGAGGGCACGCACGACGAGCTCTCCGACATCGCGTGGTTCACCCCGCATGGTGAGGAGATGCGGGCCCGGGACTGGCAGGCGCAGCACGCGCGGGCGCTGGCCGTGTTCCTCAACGGGGAGGCGATCTCCGAGCCCGGCACGCGCGGGGAGCGGATCACCGACGACTCGTTCCTGCTCATGTTCAACGCGGGTGCGGAATCGCAGGACTTCACGATCCCGGCCGGGCACGGCGCGCGCTGGCACCTGGTGGTGAACACCGCGCGGGCGGACGTCCTGCCACCCGGCACCGGGCCGCAGTACGCGGCCGGGGACCGGGTGGCGCTGACGGGGCGGTCCCTGGTGGTGCTTCAGCGTCCGGCGTAGGTGGCGCTGCCCTCCCCGACGGCCGGGGAGCCGGTCCGCTGGACGGGGACGAAGGGCTTGCCGGGGGTACGGGCGGACGGGACGCGGGTGACGAGCGCGAGGGTCAGGCAGAGGGCGGCCGCTCCCACGGCCACCGCGAAGGCCCCGGCGGGCCCGTACCACTCGGCCAGCCGCCCGGAGACGGCGAGGGCGACGGCCTGCCCCGCGACCAGCGAGCTGGCGGCGAAGGCCATGGCCTCGGCGAGCCGGGCGGGTTCCACGACCCGCTCGGTGAGCGCGAACGCGGTGATCAGGTGGGGGGCGTAGGCGGCGCCGAGGACGGTGACCACCGCGTACAGCGGCCAGAGGGCGTCGGTGAACAGCAGGGGCACCGACAGGACCAGCGCGGCCGCGGTGGCCACCCGCCAGCGCAGCCGCAGTCCGAAGCGGGCGGGCAGCGCGCCGAGCGCGAGTCCGACGACGGCGCTGACGACGCCCATGGCGGCGTACACGATCCCGGCCTGGCCGGGGACGCCCAACCGGTCGGTCAGCGAGGCGATTCCGGCCTGGCAGGCGCCGAACATGGCGCCCTGGAGGGCGAGGGAGCCGCGGACGGCGTGGACCACGCGGGGGTGACGCGCCCGGCCCGGCTCCTCCTTCGCCCGCGCGGGCGACCCGGCCGTGACGGCGGCGGTCGGGTGCAGGGCGTAGGCGGTGCCGAAGACGGCCACGAGTCCGGCCGCGCCGCCGAGGGCGACGGCGGGGTGCGCGACGAGGGCGGCGAGACCGACGAGGGCCGGACCGAAGACGAAGGAGACCTCGTCGAGCGTGCCTTCGAGGGAGTGGACGGCGCCGACGACGCCCTCGTCGGCCCGGGCGCGGTGGGCGAGGGCGACGGAGCGGGTCCGGGCGAGCGGGCCGATCAGCGGTACGGAGGCGCCGGTGACGGCGCCGATCGCGGCGAGCGGGACGGTCGCGAGGCCGCTGAGGGCTCCCGTGACGAGGGCGGCGGTGGCGACGGCGTTGACGGCCGCCGCGGTCAGGACGACGGGCCGCTGCCCGTGGCGGTCGGCGAGCCGGCCGAGGACGGGTCCGAAGACCACCTGGCCGGCGGAGAGGGTGCCGCCGACGATGCCGGCGGTGGCGAGGGAGCCGCTGGTCTGGGCGACCAGCAGGACGCTCCCGAACTGGGACATCGCGACGGGCAGTCGGGCGAAGAAGGAGACGAGGGGGAGTAGGGGCCCGGTCAGGGCGATGACTTTTCGATAGGTGTTGACGGTTCCAACCACTTGATCAACGCTAACCCGGTGGAGTCACCCGGATGCATTGGGTAATGGCACGGAATCCGGCAGGCTGGGTACGTACGTTCTCATGAGCCTGCCGCAGCCCAGCCCCCATACGGAATCTGGTCTTCCGAATCCTGTCACCCCGGCGTCGACCTACCGCCTCCAGCTGTGCCCGGAGTTCCCGTTCGCGGCGGCCGGGGCGGCCGTACCGTACCTCGCGTCCCTCGGCGTGTCGCACCTGCACCTCTCCCCCGTCCTGGAGGCGGTGCCCGGCTCCTCGCACGGGTACGACGTCACCGACCACTCCCGGGTGCGGGAGGAGCTCGGCGGCGAGGACGGCCTGCGGGCCCTGGCGGCCACGGCTCGCGCGCACGGGCTCGGCCTGGTCCTGGACATCGTCCCGAACCACATGGCGGTGCCGTCGCCCCTGCACCTCAACCGACCGCTGTGGGAAGTGCTGCGGGAGGGGCCGCACTCCCCGTACGCGCGCTGGTTCGACATCGACTGGGAGGCGGGCGGCGGACAGCTGCTGCTGCCCGTGCTCGGCGAACCGGCCGCCTCGTACACCGTGGAGGCGCGCGGGGACGTACTGCGGTACGGGGAACAGGAGTTTCCACTGCGGGCCGGCACGGCCGGCCAGCCGCTGCCGGAACTGCTGGCGGCCCAGTGGTACCGGCCGGCGTACTGGCGCGAGGCCCGCACCGGGCTCAACTACCGGCGCTTCTTCACCATTTCGGACCTCATCGGGGTCCGCGTGGAGGATCCCGGCGTCTTCGCCGCCACCCACGCGAAGGTACTGGAGCTGGTCCGGGACGGGGTGGTGGCCGGTCTGCGGATCGACCACGTGGACGGACTCGCGGACCCCGGCGGGTACCTGCGACGGCTGCGGGCAGCGGTCGGCGAGGGCTGCTGGGTGGTGGTCGAGAAGATCCTGGCCCGCGACGAACGGCTGCTGCCCGCCTGGCCGGTGGCGGGCACCACCGGGTACGACGCGCTGCACCGGATCGACGGGCTGTTCACCGACCCGGCGGGCGCGGCGTCGCTGGCCCGCGCCTACGGGCGCGCCGCCGGTCTGCCCTCCTGGGAGGAGACCGCCGCGGCCTCGGCGCGGGAGGTGCTGACCGTGGACCTGGCCGCCGAACTGGCCACCCTGGAACGCCGCGCCGGACCCGAACTGGCGCCCGCCGTGCGGGAACTGCTCATCGCCTACCCGGTCTACCGGCCCTACCCGGACGGCCCCGGCCCCGCCCCGGACGCCCTGGAGGAGGCGGCCCTGCGGGCCGGGAAGGCCGCGGCGGACGGCGTACGGGACCTCCTGGCCCGGGATCCGGCCTTCGCGGCGCGGTTCGCCCAGACCTCGGCGGCGCTGCGCGCCAAGTCCCTGGAAGACCGGGCCTTCTACCGCTGGGCCCCGCTGCTGTCGGCCACCGAGGTCGGCGGTGAGCCGGGCGCGCCGGCGGTGGAGGTCGCGGAGTTCCACGCGTACTGCGCCGCCCTGGAGCGGGACTGGCCCGCCTCGGGGACCGTGCTGTCCACGCACGACACGAAGCGCAGCGCGGACGTCCGGGCCCGCATCGCGGTCCTGTCCCAGGCCCCGGAGCTCATGGACGCCCCGGCGCCGGAGGCGGCGGATCCGCAGCTGGCCTGGGTCGCCCGGCAGAGCGCGCTGGGGCTCGGCGAGGCCCCCGAGCGGGCGGAGCGGCTGGCGGCGGCCCTGCTGAAGGCCGCACGGGAGGCGGGGCTGCGGACCTCGTGGACCGACCCCGACGGGGCGTACGAGGAGGGCGTCCCGGGGCTGGTCCCGGACGCGGCGGTGGGGCTCCCGCCGGAGCTGGACCGGGCGGCCCGGGCGGGGGTGCTCGGCATGACCCTGCTGCACCTGGCGATGCCCGGGGTCCCCGAGGTGTACCAGGGCGCGGAGGGCGAGTACCGGGCCCTGGTCGACCCGGACAACCGCCGCCCGGCCCGCTTCGCGCGGCGGGAGCTGGCCGAACTGGACGCGGGGGCGGAGCCGGAGGGCGTCGCGCGGGAGAAGCTCGCCCTGACCGCGGCCCTGCTGCGGCTGCGCCGCGACCGGCCCGCCCTGTTCACCGGGTACGTCCCGCTGACCGCCCGGGGCCCGGCGGCGGAGCACTGCGTCGCCTTCGCCCGCCCCGGCGGAATCGTCGCGGTGGCCACCCGCCTCTCGCACCGGCTGGCGGAGGCCGGCGGCTGGCGCGGCACCACGCTGGCCCTTCCCCCGGGCCGCTGGACCCCCCTGCCCGGCTCCGGCCCGCGGCCCCCGGCCGTCCCGTACGAGGGCCACGCCGACCTGGCCGCCCTCCTGACCCCCCACCCGGCCCTGGCCCTGATCCGGACCGACTGACCGCGGCCGGGCCGGGGGGCGGGGGCGCCGCCGGGGGGTGGGGGTGGGGCCGGGGCCCGGGCAGGCCCCGGGGAGGGCCCGGGGCAGGCACCGGGGCAGGCACCGGGGCAGGGCCGCCCGCAGGCTCCCGGGCCCGGGGCAGGGCCAGGCGCGGGGCCCGGCGCGGGGCCCGGCGCGGGGCCAGGCGTGGGGCCCAGCGTGGGGCCAGGCGCTGGGCCCGGGGCAGGCACCGGCTCAGGGCCGCCCGCAGGCCCAGAGCCCGGGCCCAGGCGGGGCGCCGCCCGGGTGCGGGGGCGGGATCCGGCCCCGGCGGGTCCGGCCCGGCCCCCGGTCGGGGCGGGTCCGGAGGCGGGGCACGGGCCCCCGCGATGGCTCGCCGCAAGGCGTTGGCCAGGGGTTTTCCTCGGACATTCGGCGAAGTGCGGGGCGCGGGGAGCAGTAGGGGGCGTGCGCGGCGGGCATGGCATCACATGTGACCCTCCTCCGTGACATGCGCTACCCCACGCCCCGTGAACTCGCCCTGGCCGCCCGCGCGCTGGCGGACGAGCACCCCGCCCGGGTCGGGCTCCGCCAGGCCGGAACCTCCCGGGCGGGAGCGCCGCTCTGGCTGCTCTCCGTCGGCGCCGGCGGCGGCCCCCACGACGTGCCCGTCGTCTCCGGCGGCGGCCCCCGTGACGTGCTCGTCGTCGCCGGAGCCCACGCCAACGAGCCCGTCGGCGGCGCCACCGCCCTCTCGCTCGCCCGGCGGATCATCCGGGACCCCGCCGTCGGGGCCGGGGCCGGCTGGCACTTCCTGCTCTGCGCCGACCCGGACGGCGCGGACCTGCACCGCACGCCCCGCCCGTACTCCCTCCTCGACTACCACCGGAACTTCTTCCGGCCGCCCGGGCCCGAACAGCCCGAGTGGGCGCCGTCTTTACTCACCCCGGACCGGCTGCCGCCCGAAACCCTCGCGCTGAACTCCCTCATCGACGAACTGCGGCCCGTCCTCCAGGTCTCCCTCCACGGCACGGACCTCGGCGGTTCCTGGGTCCAGCTCACCCGGGACATACCGGGGCTGGCCGAACCGTTCGGGAAGTCGGCGGCCGAACTGCGGATCCCGGTGGAGACCGGCGCGTCCGACGCGGCCGGGTGGCCCTCCCCCGGGCCGGGGATTTTCGTGATGCCCGATCCGGGCAGCGGCCCCGCCGGGGCCTTCCATCCCGAGGACACCCGGCTCAGCACCTGGTACCGCGTCCACCGCCACCACGGGACCACGGCGATCGTCGAGGTCCCGATGTGGGCGTCGGACCTGGTGGACGACCCGGCCCCGCACCCGGACCCCCGGCACGCCCTGCGCGTCCTCGCGGGCAGGCTCACCGAGGACGCCGGGCGCGTGGCCGGCCTGCGGGACACCACCCGGGGCGCCGACCCGGCCGCCGCCGCACTGCTGCGCGCCGTGGACTGGACCCTGGCGCTGATCCCCCGGATCGCCGCCGAGTGGACGGGGCCCGGCGCTCCCGTCGAGGCCACGGCGGCCGCCATCGGCAGCATCGACGCCTTCGGGCGGCGGCTGTCGCTGCGGGCCGCCGCGATGCTCCTGCGCGTCCTGCGGGCCCAGGCCCATCCGGCGGCCCCGGGCCTGGACCGGCTGGTGACGGGCTGGTGCGAGGAGTTCTCGGCCCGCTTCCAGGGCCGCTGGGTCCCGGTGGCCACCCAGGTGGAACACCAGTGCCGGACGGTCCTGGCCGCCTACGAACGCCTCACGGCCCCCGGCCCCCGCGGGTTCTAGGAGCCCTGGACCGGCCAGGCGTAGCGGCGCTTGGGGCGGCCGGTCGCGCCGAGGCGGTCGTAGAAGCGGATCGCGCCCTCGTTCCAGTCGGGGGTCTGCCATTCGACGTGGTCCAGGCCCAGGTCGCGGGCGAGGGCGGCGACGGCCTCCATGAGGGCCCGGCCAAGGCCGTGGCCCCGGGCGCCCTCGGACAGGTAGAGGCAGTCCATGTGGAGGTGGTGGCGGGCGTCCCAGAAGGCGAACTCGGCCGAGCAGGCGGCGTATCCGGCCACGGCGCCCTCCGGGGTCTCGGCCAGCAGCACCCACAGCCGGGGCTCGTCGGCGAAGAGCTGCGGGCCGAGCCGGGCGGCGAGGCCGGGCGGGCGCGGCGCGGAGCGCTCGTAGGCGATGTGCTCGTGGATCAGTTCGACGAGGCGCGGCAGGTCCTCGGGGCGCGCCGGGCGCACCACGGGCGTGGGTTCTTCCATGCCGTCATCCTGCGCCCGGCCGCGACCCGCCGCCCGGCCGGGGCCGGTCCGAGGAGCCGTCAGTTCGCGGAGAGCCGGAACGTCATCTGTCCGAAACCGATCTGGTCGCCGTCGCGGACCACGGCGGAGCCGGAGACGCGGGTGCCGTTGACGGTGGTGCCGTTGGTCGAACCGAGGTCCTTGATCACCCACAGGCCGTCGCGCATGCCCAGTTCGGCGTGCGCCCGCGAGACGGTGTCGTGGCTGAGCCGCAGGCCGTTGCCCGGATCGCGGCCGATCCGCAGCGGTCCGGCGCCCGGGTGCGGGAGCAGGAGGCGGGGCAGCCGCTCGGCCTGCCAGGCCCGCCGCACGCCGACCGACACGGCCGAGGCGCGGCCCACCCAGCCGAACAGCCGACGGCTCCACGGGGTTTCGGCGGCCTCGCGGGTCTGGAGGTCCGCGGTGAGGACGGCGAGGTCCTCGGCGCGGCGGGCGGCGAGCGCGAGTTCCATCCGCCGGAGGAAGGTGTCGTGCGAAAGCCTGCCGAGGGCCGCACCCTCCCTGAGCTGGCCCAGCGCCCGGTCGCGCTCGGCGTCGGAGAGCCGCGGAGCGGGGTAGGCGGGGAACTCGAAACTCGACGTCACAGGGTGATTGTCGGCCCGTCGGGTGCGGAGTGTCCAGAACTCCTCCGGCGGGCCCGGAATGATGGGCACGATACGCATGCTGGACACCGCCGGAGACGAGGGGACCGTCCGTGCAGTTCGAGGTATGGGCACCGCTGACAGGTCGGGTCGCCATGCGACTGAACGACACCGCCTACGAGATGACGCCCGACCGGGATCCCGGCCGCGCCGGCTGGTGGGTCCTGGACGCCCCGGCCGCCGACGGCGACCGGTACGGGTTCCTGCTGGGGGACGACCCGGTGGTCCGCCCGGACCCGCGCGGGCGGCGGCTGCCGGACGGGCCCGACGGGCTCTCCGCGGTCGTGGACTTCGAGCCGCTCACCCCGCGCGGCCCGGCGCCGCGGACCCCGCTCCAGGACGCGGTCCTGTACGAGCTGCACGTCGGGACGTTCACCCCCGAGGGCACCTTCGACGCGGCCGCGGCGCGGCTGGGGCACCTCACCGCGCTGGGGGTGACGCACGTCGAGCTGATGCCGGTCTGCTCCTTCCCGGGCCGGCACGGCTGGGGGTACGACGGGGTGGCGCCCTGGGCGGTGCACGAGCCGTACGGCGGCCCGGCGGGGCTGGCCCGCTTCGTGGAGGCCGCGCACGCCGCGGGGCTGGGGGTGGTGCTGGACGTGGTCCACAACCACCTGGGCCCCTCCGGCAACCACCTCCCCGCCTTCGGGCCGTACTTCACCGACACCCACCACACGCCGTGGGGCGCGGCGGTGAACCTGGACGCGGCGGGCTCCGACGAGGTGCGGGCGTACTTCCTGGACAGTGCGCTGGCCTGGTTGCGGGACTACCGGATCGACGGGCTGCGGCTGGACGCGGTGCACGCGCTCGCCGACGACCGGGCGCTGACGTTCCTGGAGGAACTGGCGGCGGCCGTGGACGCGCTGGCGGCCGAGACCACCCGGCCGCTGTTCCTGATCGCCGAGTCCGACCGGTGCGACCCGCGCACCACGACCCCCCGCGCCACGGGCGGACTGGGCCTGCACGCGCAGTGGAACGACGACTTCCACCACGCCCTGCACTGCGCGCTGACCGGGGAGTCCCAGGGCTACTACGCGGATTTCGCCGCGGCCCCGCTCGGCGCCCTCACCAAGACCCTGACCCGGGCCTTCTTCCACGACGGGACCTGGTCCTCCTTCCGGGGCCGTACGCACGGCCGCCCGGTGGACCGGCGCCGCACCCCCGCGCACCGGTTCCTCGGCTACACGCAGACCCACGACCAGATCGGCAACCGGGCGCTCGGTGACCGGCTGTCGGCCTCCCTCTCCCCCGGGCTGCTGGCCTGCGCGGCGACGGTGGCGCTGACCGGGCCCTTCGTGCCGATGCTGTTCATGGGCGAGGAGTGGGGGGCGGGCACGCCCTGGCAGTACTTCACCGACCATCCCGACCCGGAGCTCGCGGAGGCGGTGCGCGCCGGGCGGCGGCGGGAGTTCACGGCGCACGGCTGGAAGGCGGAGGAGGTCCCGGACCCGCAGGACGCGGCGACCCGCGACCGCTCCTGCCTGGACTGGGCGGAGCCCGAACGGGCCGCGCACGCCCGGCTGCTGGACTGGTACCGGACCCTGGTCTCGCTGCGCCGCACCCAGCCGGACCTGCGCGACCCGGACCTCGCGGCGGTGCGGGTCGCGCACGACGAGGAGCGCCGCTGGCTGACCTTCCGGCGGGGCGACGTCCGGGTGGCGGTGAACCTGGCTCCGGAGCCGGTGACGATCGCGCTGGGCCGCAACGGGGTGCGGGTGCTGGCCTCGTGGGAGCCGGCGGAGCATCCGGGGCCGGACGGGCGGATCCACGTACCGGGCGAGTCGGCGGTGATCCTCGGGCACTGACCGGCGGGGGCGGTGGCCCGCGGGGGCCTGCCGTCCCGCCCGGGGTGCCGTCCCGCCCGGGCTACTCGACGACGGCCATCTCGCGCGGGGCGTTGTTCAGGCGGCGGCAGCCGTCCGCGGTCACGGTGACGATGTCCTCGATGCGGACGCCGAAGCGGCCCGGCAGGTAGATGCCGGGCTCGACGGAGAAGCACATGCCGGGGACGAGGGGCTGTTCCTCGCCCTCGACCATGTACGGCGGTTCGTGGGTGGTGACGCCGATGCCGTGGCCGGTGCGGTGGACGAACCGGTCTCCGTAGCCGAACTCTGTGATCACCGCACGGGCGGCCCGATCGACCTCCTGGCAGGCGACGCCGGGGCGGACGGCCGCCACGCCGGCCTGCTGGGCCTCGCGGACCACGTCGTGGACGCGCTGTTCCTCGGGGGTCGGCTCACCGACGTGCACGGTGCGGGAGATGTCGGATCCGTAGCCGTGCTTGAGGCCGCCGAAGTCGAGGACGACCATGTCGCCGCGGGCGATGACGCGTTCGCCGGCCTCGTGGTGCGGGTTGGCGCCGTTGGGGCCGGAGCCGACGACGGTGAAGTCGACCTGGGAGTGGCCGTGCACGCGCAGCAGTCCGGCCAGGTCCTCGGCCACCTCGCTCTCGCGGCGGCCCGCGAAGGGGACGTGCAGGATCTGCGCGTAGGCGGCGTCGGCGGCGGCCCCGGCGGCTTCGAGCCGCGCCAGTTCCCGTTCGTCCTTGACGGCGCGGAGCATGGGCAGGGCGTCGGTGAGGGGGGCGTAGGAGGTGGCGGGCAACTCCCTTTGCAGGCCCAGCAGGTGCAGCGCCCAGGTGTTGTCGCTGACCCCGAAGCGGCCGCCGCTGTCGAGGAGCGGCGCGGTGGTGCCGTACGGGTTCCCGCCGTCGGTCCAGTCGCGCAGGGTCAGCGCGCCCGCGCCGGGTGCCTTCTCGGCGTCGGGTGCCTCCAGGGCGGGGACGACCAGGACCGGGTCGCGGTCGGCGGCGAGGACGAGCAGGGTGAGCCGTTCGGTCTCGGCGGTCGGGCGGTAGCCGGTGAGGTGGACCAGGTCGGGCCCGGGGGCGATCAGCAGGCCGGCCAGTCCCGCGTCGGCGGCGGTCCGCGCGGCGGCCGCCATCCGGGCCGCGTAGTCGGCGGTCGTGAAGGGGGCGGGGGCGGTGGGTTCAGAGGTCATACGGGGATCCTGCCGCGAGCCGTGCGGCGAGGGCCGCGGCCGCGCCGGTCACGCTCCGGGGCGTGAGCAGTTCCGTACGGTGCACCAGGCGCGGCGCGGACAGCGGTACGCACACCCCGGCGCCGGCGGCCCCGGCGACGCGCGGCGGCAGCAGGACGAGGCCGTGCCCGGCGGCGGCGAGGGCGCACAGGGCGTACAGGTCGGTGCCTTCGTAGCGGACGGAGCCGCGGGCGGCGGTGAGCGGGCGGCCCACGCCGGGGGCGTCCAGCCAGCGCGCGTCGGCGAGGTCGTCGAGGCGGACGGCGGCCCGTCCGGCGAGGGGGTGTCCGGCGGGCAGCAGCAGGGCCAGCGCCTCCTCGCCGACGCCGGTGACGGTGAGGGGGGCCACGTCGGGCAGCCGCAGCGGGTCGCTGGGCGCGGCCAGGCCGTCGACGAGCCCGAGGTCGCAGCCGCCGGTGGCGACGGCGGCGGGCACCTCGTCCGGGGGCAGGACGCGCAGGGTGACCCCGGTGGCGGGCAGCGCGGCGAGCAGGGCCGGCCCGACGGCCAGCGGGGAGGCGGCGAGGGTGACCCGGCCGGGCGGCGCGGCGGCCAGGCGCAGGACGTCGGCGCGGGCCGCGTCGAGGCGCAGCAGCAGCGGCCCGGCGTGCTCCAGCAGCCGCTCCCCGGCCGCGGTGGGCGCGACGGGCCTGCGGGTGAGCAGCTCGGTGCGCAGGTCCGCCTCCAGCGCGGCGATGTGCTGGGAGACGGCCGACTGGGTGTAGCCGAGCTCGCGGGCGGCCGCCGAGAAGGAGGCGAGGCGGGTCACGGTGACGAAGGTGCGGAGCAGGTGCGGGTCCATCCCTCCAGCATGTCATCAGCGCTGCTTATCGAAGGTGCAGGAACAATCGTTGGCGCTGAACGGCGTGGGGGTCGCAGGATGATCGGCATGAACACCGCTCCGATCGCCCGGATCGCCCTCGTCGGCGACCGCTCCCCGCACGTGACCTCCCACACCCGCGTCCCGGTCCTGCTGGACTCCCTGGCCTCCCGCGACGGGCTCGTCCTCGACGCGTACTGGATCCCCACGGCCGGCGCGGAGGCCGAGGCGGCCGCGGGCACCCTGGCCCGCTTCGACGCGGTGTGGGTGCTGCCCGGCAGCCCGTACGCCAGCGAGGCCGGGGCGGTCGCCGCGATCCGGGTGGCCCGCGAGGAGGGCGTCCCGTTCCTCGGCACCTGCGGCGGCTTCCAGCACGCGCTGCTGGAGTACGCCCGCAACGTGTGCGGGCTGACGGGCGCGGCGCACGCCGAGAACGACCCCGGGGCCGGCGACCCGCTGATCGCGCCGCTCGCCTGTTCGCTCGTCGGGCACGAGGGCCTCGTACGGGCCGAGCCGGGCTCGCTCGCCGAGTCCGCGCTGGGCGCCGAGCGGTCGATGGAGCGCTACCACTGCGACTACGGACCGGCGCCCCGGCACCTGCCCGCGCTCACCGCGCACGGGCTGCGGCTGTCGGGGCACGACGAGGACGGGCAGGTGCGCGTGGCCGAGCTGCCGGGGCACCCCTTCTTCCTCGCGACGCTCTTCCAGCCGGAGCTGTCCGGCGACGGCACCCGGCCGCACCCGATCGTGCGGGCCCTCGCCGCGGCGGCCGTGGAGCGGGCCGCGCGCCGCGAGGAGGGCTTCGCCGGGCGGCTCGCCGCCACCCTGTCCGGGAGCCGGTCCGCCGGATAAGGCGTCGCGGGACCACCCTTCTGATCGGCTATGCTGTGCTTGCACGTCGAACGGGTGGTCCGCCGCCCTTCGTGGTGGGTGTAGCTCAGTTGGTAGAGCACCTGGTTGTGGTCCAGGTGGCCGCGGGTTCAAGTCCCGTCACTCACCCTTTTGATCCCCGTGGGGTACGAGGTCCGCCTCGTACCCCACGGGTTTTTTCATGTCCCGGCTAGCCGCGGAGGAAGGCCTCCACCTCGGTGGCGAAGGCGACCGGGGTCTCGTGCGGCGGGTAGTGGCCGGAGCCCGGGAGCGTGACGACGCGGCAGTTCGGATACCAGGCCTGCCACGTGGCGCGCATCACGTCGGCCGTCAGCGCGAGGTCGTACTCCCCCACCAGGACCAGCACCGGCACCGTGCTGCCCTTGACGGCCGACGACAGGTCCAGCGGCTGCCAGCTCGCGAGGTAGCCGGCGACGGCCTCGGGGCGGGAGACCGCGACCGAGTGGGCGACCATCCCCTCCAGCCAGTGGCGGCTCACCCGGTGGCCGGTCACCAGGTCGATGATGGCGCGGCGCTTGTCCGGGTCGGCGGCGGCGCCGTGGAAGAGGGCGTGGGTCTGGTCGTCCATCGCGTAGGGCGCGGCCGGGACCGGCGCCAGCCCGATCAGCTTCTCGATCCGCTCGGGGGCCCGCACGAGGACCTGCTGGACGGCCTTGCCGCCCATGGAGTGCCCGAGCAGGGAGAAGGTGTCCCAGCCCAGCTGGTCGGCGAGTTCGAGGACGTCGTCGGCGATCTCGGGAAGGCTGTAGCGGCCGGGGACGTCCCGCCGCTCGCCGTAGCCCCGGTAGTCGAGGAACGCGTACGAGAACTCCCGCGGGTCCAGATGGTCCAGTACGGAGCCCCAGTTGGCGGAGGTCCCGAACCAGTCGTGCAGCACGATGACGCGGACGGGTCCGGTGCCGATCCTGCGATGGGCGATGGCCATGCGGTCTCCTTCGGTGACGGAGATGACAGCGACGCCGTACCTCTGCCCACCCGGCCCGCGGTCACACCACGCTCCGCCCGCCGGGCGGGCCCCGGTCCGGTCGGGTGGTCCGACCGGTCCGGGGTTCCCTGGTCAGACGGTCTTGATCGCCGGGTCGGAGACGCCCGGGGCGCCCGTCTCCACGTGCCCGGCGAACCGGCGCAGGAACGTCGCGTCGGCGTCCGAGACCACCTTCACGTCGTACCAGCGGTCCGTGGCGCGCAGGTCCACCGTGTGGGAGACGCTCGCGCCGGCGTTGACCTTGAAGGTCTGGGCGGCGCCGCCGTAGGCGTTGCTCACCGTGAGGTTCACCGCGGCCGTGCCCCCGTTGGTCAGGGTCAGGGCCAGGTTGCCGCTCGCGTCGACGTGGCGGGCCGTGACCTCGGGGCCGGCCTTCTTCGCCGGGCCCTTCCAGGCGCGCAGGAACCCGTTGGGACCCCACACGGTGAGGTTGATCTGGTTGCCGGTGGACGCGCTGGTGCTCCAGGTGTCGGACAGGGTCTTGCCCGCCTCCACCGTGTAGGGCCACGGGCCGTCGGTGCGGTTGCCGGACGTGCTGTGGAAGTGGGCGCCCAGCGACGGGCCGGAGGCGAAGGTCAGCGTGAACTTGCCGGTGGAGACGGTGGCCTTGCCGTCCACGTACGGGCTGTAGCGCAGGGCGCGGGTCGGCTTGCCGCCCGCCTCCTGCTTCGGCAGGGTCCCCGTGGCCGGCGGGGTCGGGTGGTAGGACGGGTGCCGGTCCTTGTCCGGCGGCACGTACCCGGCCGTGGAGGGCAGCGCGGCCGGCGCCGCGTCCGCGCGGGTGAAGTCGAACGCCGAGGTCAGGTCGCCGCACACCGCGCGGCGCCACGGCGAGATGTTCGGCTCCTGCACGCCGAAGCGCTTCTCCATGAAGCGGATCACCGAGGTGTGGTCGAAGGTCTCGGAGCAGACGTAGCCGCCCTTGCTCCACGGGGAGACCACGATCATCGGCACGCGCGGGCCGAGCCCGTACGGCCCGGCCGCGTAGCCGCCGCCCCCGGCGTACAGGTCGCGGGTGACGTCGGCGGTGGACAGGCCCCACGCCGAGGAGGTGGGCGGGTACGGCGGGACGACGTGGTCGAAGAAGCCGTCGTTCTCGTCGTACGTGATGAACAGGGCGGTCTTCGCCCAGACGGCCGGGTTCGCGGTCAGCGCGTCCAGGACCTGCGAGATGTACCAGGCGCCGAAGTTCGTCGGCCAGTTGGAGTGCTCGCTGAACGCCTCGGGGGCGGCGATGTAGGAGACCTGCGGCAGGGTGCCGCCCACCACGTCGGCGCGCAGCCGGTCGAAGTACCCCTCGCCCGCCTTGACGTTGGTGCCCGTACGGGCCTTCTCGTACAGGGCGCTGCCCGGCTGGGCGTTGCGGTAGGTGTTGAAGTACAGCAGCGAGTTGTCGCCGTAGTTGCCGCGGAAGGCGTCGTTGATCCAGCCCCAGGAACCCGCCGCGTTCAGGCCGTCGCCGATGTCCTGGTACACCTTCCAGGAGACCCCGGCCGACTCCAGGCGCTCGGGGTAGGTCTTCCAGCCGTAGCCCAGCTCCTGGTTGCCGAGGACGGGGCCGCCGCCGGTGCCGTCGTTGCCCGTGTGACCCGTCCACAGGTAGTAGCGGTTGGGGTCGGTGGCTCCGATGAACGAGCAGTGGTAGGCGTCGCACACGGTGAAGGCGTCGGCCAGGGCGTAGTGGAACGGGATGTCGTTCCGGGTCATGTACGACATGGTCGTGGCCGTCTTCGCCGGGATCCACTTGTCGTACTTGCCGTTGTTGTAGGCCTGGTGGCCGCCGGCCCAGTCGTGGTTCAGGCCCTCCAGGAACTGCATCCCGAGGTCCTCCACGTCCGGGTGGAAGGGGAGGACGTCCTTCGTCCCGTTGGACTGGTGGAAGACCGACTTGCCGTTGTCCTGGAGCACGGGGCGGGGGTCCCCGAAACCGCGGACGCCCTTCATGGCTCCGAAGTAGTGGTCGAAGGAACGGTTCTCCTGCATGAGGACGACGACGTGCTCGATGTCCTGGATGGTCCCGGTGCCGCCCTGTGCGGCGGGGATCGCCGCGGCGCGCGCGATGCTCTCGTTCAGCATCGTGAGCGCGGCGGTCCCGCCGGCGATCTGAAGGAACCTGCGTCGGTTGAGTTCAGCCATGGGTGACGACCTCTGGAGGTGAGGGGGGAGTCGAGGGGCGCCCCAAGGACAGCCGCCCCGGGGTACCGGACGGAGATCCCCGTCTGACGTCGGGCCGTACAGCGGGCGAACGGAAAGCCCCGGGGAAAGGCCTCCCGCACGGACCCCGGATCTGCTGGAATGACCTTCCACACACTGCACGGGGGGCGCAGACGCATGGCGGCGACCGAGTTCGGGCCGGTGGCTCCGCCGGTGGAACGGTACGGGGAACTCCGCGCGGCGCAACAGCCCCTGGAGGCACACCACTTCGCCGCGCGCCCGGCGCGGGGGCGGCGCGTCCGGGATCCGATACCCGCCGGGGCGGGCCGTCGGCGGCCGCCGGGCGCCGGCCGGCCGGAGGGCGCGTCCGGGGAAGACGCCTTGGCCGCGGGGGCCTCGCGGCCGGGAAGAGCCGCCAGGCCGGGAAGGGCCGCCGGGCCGGAGGGGGACGCGTGAGCCTCGCCCAGGTCCACTACGCGGGGGCCCCTGACGGGCCGCCCGGCCTGCGGGGTACCGGATCCCGGTTCACCGCGGTCACCCCCGGCGTCCCCGCCGCGCTGCTGCGCGAGGCGGAGCGGCTGATCGGGTACGAACCGCCCGAGGACGCCCCGCCGCGCCCGACGGAGGAGCAACTGGCGTCGTTCCCGGTGGCGCTGAGCCTGAGCACGCTCTCCGACGGGAGCCGGCTGCTGGCCCGTACGGTGTGCACCGGCGCCGACCCGGACGACCCCGCCGGCCGCCCCGGCGGCTTCCACGCGCACGCCGTGCACCTGCCCGGACCGGACGGTTCCGGGGCGGTCCAGGGGGCCCTGCCGATCACGGCCTGGGGCTCACCGCAGTGGGCCTCGCGGACCCCGCCCGGCGGCCCGCCCCCGCCGCTCGCGAAGGTGCCCGCACCGGGACGGCACGACGCGGCCGCGCTGGCGGCGTTCGTCGCGGCGCGGGGACCGTGGCTGGAGGGGTTCTTCGCGGACGTGCGGCGGCTCGGGACGGATCCCGGGGCCCCGCGGATCGTGCTGGTGGAGCCGGACAGCGGGGACGTGGCCCGCTGGGTGATGCTGGCGTGCAGCGTGCTGCCGCACCGGCGGGGGCAGTGGCTCACGTTCACCACCTACACGCGGCGTCCGGAACGCGCCCCGCAGCAGCTGATCGGCGTACGGCCCGGCGGGGACGGGCGCCTTGCCGGGGCGGAGCAGCGGTACCGGATCCACGCCCCCGCGCGCGAGCCCGCACCGGCCGGCTCCGCGCCGTCCGCGCACCCGTGGGCGCGGACCGCCGCCCGGGTCTGGCTCGCGGGGCGCCCGCAGCTGTTCGCGGAGGTGCGCCGCCTGCCCGGCGACCCCTACGACGCGGGCCCGCTGGCCGCGCTCGCCCTGGCCGCCGGGATCCCCCTGGACGCACCGGCCCGCGCGAAGGCCGCCGACTGGGCCGCCGAACACGGGGACGCGCTGGACGACACCCGCCTCGACGCCCTCCACCGGGCACTGAACCTGCCCGCCCGCCCCGAACAACCGCCCGCCCCACCGGCCGACCGACCCGCCGAACCCGGCCACACGACCGCACCCGACCACGCCGAACCCACCGGACCGGCCACCGGACAACAGGACGCGCCCGACGACACCCGCCCCGAGCGGGCGCTGCCGGCGCCCGCGCCCGGCGGCGGGGCGCACGTCAGCGGTGGCCGGCCGGGCGCGGTGAGCCCGGCCGGACGCCGGAGCG
>NZ_JBEXPG010000094.1:0-22211 GCF_040611935.1 Streptomyces sp. NPDC006512
ACGCTTCCCACTCCAGATCCGACAGTTCATGACGACGCACCATGCGGCACATGATCCCCCATCAGAACCCTTTGAAGACAGTGCCTAGTGCCGTGACCGGAAAGGTCCACCGGGTCGCGACGCCCGGCACGGTGGACCTTTCCGCGTTGTCGGACCACGGAGGTACGTCCAGTACGAGCCGCGGCCCTCCGCCTTGAGATGCACCGCACCAGACGCCGCGACCCGGCAAACCTTCCCGGCCACGGCACTAGGCTGGGGGCAGGGGTACCTCCGGGAGGCTGTCGTGGCGGGCCATCACCGTTACCACCTGGATCAGGACGGGCACTCGATCACCGTCGTCCGGGACCTCGGCCGGCGGCGCGCCGAGATCCTCGTCGACGGCAAGACCGTCACCTCGGCCAGGACGCACCGCAAGGCGGTCACCGTCCTGCGGGGCGAGATCGCGGGCGGGGCCCCGTTCGCCGTCCGTCTCGGGCGCCCCGACATCCCGGGCGGGGCGCCGCTGTGCGAGCTGGAGAAGGGGGGCATGCGCTCCCTCATGCCGAACGTTCCGCTCACGCCGGAGGAGGAGTGGCCGGCCGAGCCCACGCCGTCGCCCCGCACTCCCGCCGAGCTCATCGCGCGGTGGAGGGCCCGCCGCTGAGCCGGTCAGAGCGGGGGCGGGCCCTGGACCAGGGCCCGGGCCGCGGCGAGCTCCTCGCGGGAGGCCTGTTCCGCCCCGTCCAGGTAGGCGTACGCGTCGTCGCCGATGGGCACCCGCAGGGGTACGGGGCCGTCCGCGCCGACGACGTCGAGGACCCGGGCGGCGAAGTCCTCGGGTCGTCCGGAGGCGGCGTCGTCCGCCAGTCCGCGGAAGGCGTCGAGCATCATCGCGGTGGCGTCCGCGTACTCGGGCATCCGGCGGCCCGCCTCGGTGAGGGCCGTCCCGTAGCGGGTGGCGAAGACGCCCGGTTCGACGACGGTGACCCGGATGCCCTGCGGGCCGGCCTCGGCGGCCAGCGCCTGGCTCATGCCCTCCAGGGCGTGCTTTCCGGCCACGTACGCGCCCAGCCCGGGAAAGGCCATCCGGCCGGCCAGGGAGGAGACGTTGACGATGTGGCCGTGTCCCTGGGCCCGCATCAGCGGCAGGACCAGGCGGGCGAGCCGCCACGGGCCGACGACCAGGGTCTCCAGCTGGTCGCGGAGTTCGGCGTCGGAGACCTCCTCGACCGCGCCGAACAGACCGCCGCCCGCGTTGTTGACGAGGACGTCGATGCCGCCGAGCCGGTCGGCGGCGGTGCGCACGGCCGCCTCGCACTGGGCGGGGTCGCGCAGTTCCAGCGCGATCGGGGTGATCCGGCCGGGCCAGGCGGCGGTCAGGTCCTCCAGGGCGGCGGTCTTGCGCGCGGTGACCGCCACCCGGTGCCCCGCCCGGGCGGCCGCGGAGGCCAGCGCGTGCCCCAGTCCCGAGGAACAGCCCGTGACCAGCCAGCGTCGTACCATCGGTCCCCCTGTGGCGTCGGTGCGGTCGATGCGGTCGGCGCCTCCGGCTCCGCCGACGCCGGTTCCGGCCCTTCATGCTCGCCCGGTGGCCGGTTCCGGTCAGCCCTCGTGCGGGGGCGTGCGAGAGCTCGCCCGGCGCACGACCGGCGCACGGAGCGGGTGACGTGGCCCCGGTGTCCGGCAGGATGGCCCGGTGATCTTCATGTCCGGAACCCGTGACCGCGCCCCCGCCGCCGGCGCGATGCCCACCCGTACGGCGGCGGCCCTCGGCGCGGTGATGACCGTCGGGGCGGGGCTGGGACTCAGGGCCGTGGCACAGGGGGACGCGGCCAAGTACGGCGGGGACGCGCTGTACACCGTCCTGCTGCTCACCCTCGTCGTCGCGGCGGCGCCGCGGGTGTCGCCCCTGAGGGCGGCCGGGGTCGCCTTGGGGGCGAGTTGGGCGGTCGAGTTCTTCCAGCTCACCGGGGTACCGGCGGAGCTCTCCCGGCGCAGCGCGGTGGCCCGCCTCGTGCTCGGTTCCACCTTCAACGCGCCCGACCTCTTCTGGTACGCGGTCGGCGCGACGGCGGGCTGGCTGGTCCACACCGGATTGCGGCGGGGGTTCCGGGCCCGGAGCCCGGTCAACCCCCGCCCCCGATAATCAGGTAAGCCTTGCCTAACATCCTCCTCTAGGATGCGGGCATGAAGAAGATCATCCGTACGCTGACGGCAGTGGCCGCCGGCTTAGCCCTTGCCGTACCCACCGCCCTCGCGCCCCCCGCCGTCGCCGTGACCGCCCCGGCCGGGGACGCCACCCGGCTCGAACTGCCTCGCCCCACGGGCGCCTTCGCCGTGGGGCGCGACACCCTCCACCTCGTGGACCGCGAGCGCAAGGACCCCTGGGTGCCGGCCGCCGACCGGGAGTTGCTGCTGTCGCTCCACTACCCGGCACTCCCCCGCACCGGAACTCCCGCCCCCTACATGGCCGTTCCGGAGGCCAGGGCACTGCTCACCGACCGGGGGCAGCTCGGCGAGTACGCCACGCCCGAGCGCGTGGCGGCCACCCGTACGCACGCCCGGTCCGGCGCGCTGCCCCGGCCCTCGGCCCACCGTTACCCGCTGGTCCTCCTGTCCCCCGGCTTCACCCTGCCGCGCGCCTCGCTGACCACCCTGGCCGAGGACCTCGCCAGCCGGGGCTACGTCGTGGCTTCGGTGGACCACGCGTACGAATCGGACGGCACCGTCTTCCCCGGCGGGAGGGTGCTCGACTGCAAGGCCTGCGAGCAGGTGTTCCCCGACGGGTCCCTGCACCGGGTCTCCGACGGGCGGGCCCGCGACATGGCGTTCGTCCTGGACCGGCTCACCGGGCCGCACTCCGCATGGCGCCACTCCCGGCTGATCGACCCCCGGCACGTCGGCATGGCCGGCCACTCCATCGGCGGCGCCGCGGCCTCGGCCACCATGGCCGCCGATCCGCGCGTGCACGCGGGCGTGAACATGGACGGGACCTTCTTCACGCCGATACCCGAAGGGGGCCTGGGAGGGCGCCCGTTCCTGATGCTGGCCGGGGACCCGGCCCTGCTGCCGCCCGACTTCCCGGACACCTCCTGGGAGGACAACTGGCCCCGGCTGGACGGCTGGAAGCGCTGGCTGACCGTGACGGGGGCGGGGCATCCCGCCTTCACCGACTGGCCCGTGCTCGGCGACGGGGCGGGCTACCCCCATCCGGAGACCCCGCTGTCGGGGACCCGCTCGCAGCAGATCACCCGGTCGTACGTCGGTGCCTTCTTCGACCTCCACCTGCGCGGGATGCCCGCGCCGCGCCTGGACGGGCCGACGGCGGCCGACCCGGAAGTCGTGTTCCACCGCGGCTGAAACCCCTCACGGGGGTGTCCGCTCCGTGGCCCGGCCGCGGACGGCGCCGTGGGCCGGCTGAGCCGGGGCGGGGCGAGGGGCGGGAGGAAGGGGCCGGACCGGGTCACGGGCCACCGGGAAGCGGACTGTCAGTGGCGTGGGTCACAGTTGTAGGACTGCTGGCGCTTCCCGCGCGGAGACGAGGTGATCCCATGAGCCACGCGATCCGGGCCGAGGGTCTGGCCAAACGCTTCAAGGAGACGCGTGCGCTGGCCGGTGTGGACCTTCAGGTTCCGGCCGGGACGGTGTGCGGGCTGCTGGGTCCCAACGGTGCCGGGAAGACGACGGCGGTCCGCATCTTCGCGACCCTCCTCGTGCCGGACTCGGGGCGGGCCGAGGTCGGCGGGTACGACGTGGTGCGGGAGGCGGGCCGGGTCAGGTCGCTGATCGGGCTCACCGGGCAGTACGCCGCCGTCGACGAGAACCTGACGGGTACGGAGAACCTGCTGATGATCGGCCGGCTGCTCGGCATGCCGCGCGGGGACGCCCGGGCCCGGGCGGCCGAGCTGCTCGACCGGTTCCACCTGTCGGACGCGGCGGGCCGGGCCGCCAAGGCCTACTCGGGAGGCATGAGGCGGCGTCTCGACCTCGCGGCCAGCCTGGTCGGGAGACCGCAGATCCTCTTCCTCGACGAGCCGACCACCGGCCTCGATCCGCACAGCCGCGGCGAGGTGTGGAACATGCTGCGCGTCCTGGTCGCCGAGGGCATGACCACCCTGCTGACCACGCAGTACCTGGACGAGGCCGACCGGCTCGCCGACAACATCGTGGTCGTCGACAAGGGCGCGGTGATCGCCGACGGCACCCCGGACGAGCTCAAGTCGCAGGTGGGCGGGCAGGTGCTGCAGCTGCGGCCCGCCCGCGCGGCCGATCTGGGTGCGGCGCACGCCCTGATCACGCAGGAGGCCGGGCCCCAGGCCGGGATCGAGGGCGACGAGGTCACGGCGCCCGTCGGCGACCCGTCGCTCATGCCGCGCGTCGTACGCCGGCTGGACCAGGCGGGCATCGAGGTCGGCGAACTCACCCTGCGGCGCTCGTCCCTCGACGAGGTGTTCATGGTGCTGACCGGACACCGCGCGGAACCGGGCGGTCCGCCGGCCGGCACGGACGCCGACGGGCGGCGCACGAAGGCGGTGAGCCCGTCATGACGAGCACGACGATCGCCCGGGACCCTGGCCGCGGCGGCACGGTGCGGCCCCTGGCCGCCGTGCGGCAGACCGCCACCATGGCGTGGCGCAGCCTGGTCTCGGTGAAGCACAACCCTCTGGAACTCGTCGACTACAGCATCACGCCGATCATGTTCGTGTTCCTGTTCACCTTCGTCTTCGGCGGACAGATGGCGGGCTCCCCGCAGGAGTACCTCCAGTACGCGCTCGCGGGGATCATCGTCCAGAACACCCTCTTCATGAGCATGTACACCGCCATGTCGTTGAACACCGACCTGACGAAGGGCGTCTTCGACCGGCTGCGCAGTCTGCCCATCGCCCGGTCGGCGCCGCTGTTCGGACGCATCACGGCCGACCTGGCCAAACAGTTGTGGGCCATGGTCCTGATGATCGCGCTGGGGGTGCTGCTGGGCTTCCACGTCACCGGAGGCGTGGCGGGCTTCCTCGGCGGAGCGCTGTTGCTGCTGATCTTCGCCGCCGCCGTCTCGTGGGTGGCGGTGCTCATCGGGATGGTCGCGGGCGACGCCGAGAAGGTGCAGGTGTACGCCTTCACCTTCATCTTCCCGATCACGTTCACCAGCAGCGCGTTCGCCCGGGTCGACACGATGCCCGGCTGGCTCCAGGCGTGGGTGGAGGTCAACCCCGTCACGCAGCTGTCGGATGCCTTCCGGGGCCTCCTGCTCGGCACCCCCGCGGGCCGCCCGATCATGTGGTCGCTGGTCTGGGCGGCGGGCATCGCGGCGGTGTTCATGCCGCTGGCGATGCGCGCGTACCGCTCCCAGGGCCGCTGACGGGGTGGGTCACCATTCGGGGTGGACGTCGTAGCTGTCGTAGCGGGTGCCGTTGCCGTCGATCCAGGGGCGGAAACGGCCCGGTCCGCCGTCCTCGCGCGCGTAGCGGACCGGTTCGCCGGAGTCGTCGGCGACGATGACGGCGCCCGCCCGCTGGGCCGCGCGCAGGGAATGGGTCCAGTGGGGTCCGTGCCTGCCGGTCACGTAGTCGGGAACCTTGCTCTGTGACATCCGGTGAACCCCCTGACCGACGCCGGGCCGTCCCGTCCCGGGGCGAACGTATCCGTCTGGAAGGCGACTACCCGCAGATCAGCGGACTATCACTTCCTGGTCCGCCCCGGGCCGGCGGCGCGCCGCCTTGTCCGGGGTCAGGCCTGTTCCCGCTCCACCGGGAGCCACAGTTCGGCGTCCACCTCGGACGTCGCGGCGGAGAAGTCCGTGCGCAGGATCTCGGGGCCGGGGCGGCTGCGGTACGGGTTGGACGGGAACCACTGGGCGTACACGTCCCGCCACAGGTACTGGATGGCCTGCGGGGCCGGGCCGGAGGTGGTGAACACCGCCCAGGTCCCGGCCGGGACGGTCAGGGTGGTGGTGCCGTCGGGGGCGGGTGCCGACGTGATCACGCCTTGGTAGTAGTCGAGCTCCGTGCCCTCCGCACGGCTCGGATCGAGATCGTCACAGACCGCCACGATGCCCTGCGGCTGCTGGTCCGACAGCGGTTCCAGCAGTCCCAGCCGCTGCGTTCCGATCCCGCGGACGAAGTCGATGATCGCCTGGTTCGGCCCCGCGTGCACCAGTGGCACCCGGGCCTTGTAGCCGACGACGGTGAAGTCGGGCCGGTCCACTACGCGATATCGCATGCTGTTGCTCCCTTCGACGGTGAGGCGGAAGGTGAGCCGGGCCTGGGACACGAGCGCGGTGCCGGTGCGCCGGGCCTCGCCCGGGCCGACGCCGTGCATCGCGCGGAACGCCCGTGCGAACGCCTCGCCCGAGCCGTAGCCGTACCGCACCGCGATGTCCAGCAGCGGCTCGCGGCCGGTGAGGACCTCGGCGCCCGCGACGGTCAGGCGCCGCCGCCGTACGTATTCCGACAGCGGCATGCCCGCCAGCGCCGAGAACATCCGGCGCAGGTGGTACTCCGAGGTCGCCGCGCCGCGCGCCAGCTCGGCCACGTCGACGGGCCGGTCGAGGTGACCCTCGATGTGTTCCATGACCTGGTTGAGTCGCTCCAGCACTCCCGGTCACCTTCCTTCCTTGCGATCCCCACGCTAGGCAGCGCGCGTACCGGCCGACCCGACATCCTGTGCCCGATCGGGTCGGGTGCGGGCGCACCGCGGCGGGCACCGGCCTCGCGGCCCTGCCGCTCACACGCGGTAGAAGGCCGCCGCGTTGTCGTGGAGTACGGCGTCCAGGTGTTCTCCGGCCGCGTCCGCGAGGAGGTCGAGATCGGTGTCGGCGAAGGGGCGGCGGGCGCGTGTCGAGGGGAGGTCGGAGCCGGCCATCAGGGCGGTGGGGTCGGCCTTCAGCACGGCGCGGACCGCTTCCGGGACGTCGAGTTCGACCCTGCCGAAGCCGGTCGCCTTCACCCGGACCCCGCGCTCGACCAGCGCGAGGAGGTGCGGGAGGCCGTCGGCGTGCAGGCCCAGGTGGTCGATGCTCACCGCGGGGAGCGCGGCCAGGGTCTCCGCGAGTTCGGGCAGGTCGCGGGAGTCGACGTAGAGCTCGGTGTGCAGGCCGGCCACCGCGTGGGCGCGGCGGGCCAGCGCGTCGAGGTGCTCCAGGCTCGCCGATCCGCCCCGGCGCAGGTTGAAGCGCACGCCGCGCACGCCCCGGTCGGCGAGGCGGAGGAGCTCCGCGTCGGGGAGGTCGTGCGGGATCTGGGTGACCCCGACGAATCGCGGACCGAGCCGGGAGAGGGCATCGAGCAGGTAGCCCTGGTCGAAGCGCTGGAACGATCCGGAGACGACGGCGCCGCCGCTGACGTCCAGGGCGGCGGTACGGGTCCGGTACTGGCCGACGGTGAACTCCTCGGGAGTGAACCCGTCGTTCTCGAACAGCGGGAACCGGCTGTCGATCACGTGGAAGTGGGCGTCGAAGAAGGGGTGTCGGGGGTTCACGGGGATTCCTTTCGTGCGCACCGTCAGGGATAACCCTGCCAGCCCGGCGGCACACAGGGCCGAAACGACCGGTTCCGGCGACCCCGGACTCCGTGTCAAGAAATTCTTGACACGACCGGTCCGTCAAGGTTTGATTGACACATGCCGATCTTGAAGCCGAACAGCCCGTCCGACCAGCCCTCTTCCGCCGCCACGACGGCGACCGCCCTGCTGCCGATCGCCATCGGCCTGCCCGCCCTGGCGTCGGTGTTCGCCGACCGGCTCGGCACGGCGGGGTCGGCGGCCCTGGCCGTCGCGTCCCTGGTCCTGATTGCCGGCGTCGCGGGGCTCCTCGGGCGGTCCGCGGCCCGGAACACCGCCGCCCGCGACCGCCGCGACCAGGACGTACTCGACGCCCTCGACCCGCTCGCCGGTGCACGGCGATGACGGACGAGCAGCTGCTGGGCCCGGAGGAGACCGTACGGATCCGGGAGGGCATCGCCGCCGCCGTCCTCGGCGCGTCCGACGGACTGGCCGATTCCCTCGAACACGACGCCGCCGGTTACCTGCGCCTGGTCGACGCCTCACGTGTCGGCGCCGAGGAAGCCGGCCGGATCCTGCGCGAGGCCGTGCAGGGCGCCCGGGCCGCCGGGCACAGCTGGGACACCGTCGGACGGATCCTGGGAGTGAGCCGCCAGGCCGCGCAGCAGCGCTTCGGGGACAAGGCGAAGGGCGCCGTCCCCTCCGGGGCGGCCGCGGGCGGGCCCGACGGCCCGGAGCGCCGGGTGCTCAGCCCCTTGTCCGCGTTCAACGAAATGGCGGCCCTCACGGCCGCCGGGCTGGAGGGCTGGCACCTGGTCGGCTACGGCTCCTTCTTCCACGAGGTCGAGGCCTCGGACCACCCGTGGGAGCACTGCCGGGTCACCCTCGCCGCCGGCGGGCGCAACCGGCGGATGGAGGCGGAGGGCTGGATCCCCGTCGGCGCGGGCTGGTTCCCCTGGCGCTACTACAAGCGCCCGCTCCCGCCCGCCGAGGAGAGCTGAACCGGCGCCCGGCGCCCCCGGAGTGCGCGGATCCGATGTAAATGTGATGCGGATGCGCGCAGTGCCGGTGTACTACTGGTGCGGTACCGGTGCGGAATCGGTGCAACCCAGCCGACAGGAAGGCACGGCAATGGACCAGCTCCCCTCCCACCCCGACAGCGAACGCTATTCGGTGACCCTCTGCCCGCCGGCGGTGACGATCGTCTCCGAGCTCGTCGCGGAGAGCGGCGTCAGCAAGTCCGACGTGATCAACCGGGCGGTGCTGCTCCTCGGCTTCATCGAGCGGGAGCGCGCCAAGGGCAACGACCTGATGATCCGTGACACCGAAGGCGCCATGGAGCGCATCCACATCATCTGAGGCGGCTCAGGGACGTTCTTCATGGTACGGCGGTACCATGAAGGGGTGTCCGGGCCGGCCGGGCAGCGGATCACCCCGACGGGCGGAGACGGAGCACATGCCGAAGCGCGTGGACCACGAGGAACGGCGCACCCAGCTGGCCGAGGCACTCATCCGCGTCGCCGGGCGCCAGGGGCTGCACGCCGTCGGCATGCGCGACGTGGCGGCCGAAGCCGGCGTCTCACTGCGGCTCGTCCAGTACTACTTCCAGACCAAGGAGAAGCTGCTCTTCTACGGGCTCCAGCACCTGACGGCACGCTTCACCGCACGGGTGGGGGCCCGCCTCGCCGCCGCCGGCCCCGACCCGGGCCCCCGCGCCACCGTGGAGGCACTGCTGCTGGCCTCCCTCCCGACCGACGAGGAGAGCCGCACGTTCCACCTCCTCTACAGCTCCTACGCGATCCTCTCCGTGACCGACGAGGCGCTCGCCGCGCAGCCCTTCATCGACAACCCCGACGCCGCCGAGAACGCCCTGGCCGGCCTCCTGCGCCAGGCACAGGAAGCGGGGCTGGCCGACCCGCGCGCCGACGCCCGCACGGAAGCGGTCAGCCTGCTCGCGATGGCCGCGACCATGGGCACGAGCATCCTCGTGGGACAGCGCGACCCCGAGTCGGCGATCGCCGTACTGCGCCACCACCTGGACCGCATCTTCACCGTCAACGGGCCCTCCCCCGCGCCCGCATGACAGCGCGGGACACGGCGGGGCGGGACTGTCGGAGGGCACGCCTATCCTGTGGCCATGTCAGTCAACATCGATCTTGCCTTCACCGTCACGGGCATCGCGGACGAGCCGCAGGCCTGGGAGATCGTCCGGGCCCTCCAGGGCCTGCTGCGCGACGAGAACATCGAGAACCAGGTCAGCCTCGGCGTCGCGAAGGACGACGACGGCGCGTTCTTCGTCTCCGGGGAATCCGACTTCCCCCTCGGCATCTCGCGGTTCTACCTGTGGCAGCCGCAGTTCGAGGGGGCCTTCGCGGCGACGGTCTCCGAAGTGGCCGCGGGCGCGAAGCCCGAGGTCCGGTGGGGGTACCCGGACGAGGAGTACTGACCCGCCGGCCGCGGGGCCGGGGCGGCGGGGCCTGAGGCCAACTGGAGCAAGCCGGGCTGCGCGACGGCCGGGAGCCTGGTCGCATCGGCGGAATGAAAGACCCCTTCGCCTGTGACGACCCCGCCGTGCTCGCACCCTGCGCCACTGGTGACCGGGCGGCGGCCCGCCGGGCCGTCGCCGCCCACGCCACCGACCGCGCGGACCTGCAGACCCTCCTCGACGTCCTCGGCCTCCTCCCCGAGCACGACCCGCCCCCGGAACGCCCCGCCTGACGCGGAACCACCTCCGCGGCCGCCCCGGCGACCGACCGCCGCCGGGGACGGCGCAGGAGGTGTGCCCGCCGTGGGGCGGGGCCGTGGGGCTGGGCCGGCCTCAGGACTTGGTGGCGGTCAGGACGCCGATCTTGTCGAGGCGGTGTTCGGGGTTGTTCTGGGCGTCGCGCCAGAAGTTGCCCGCCGCCTCGTCCTCCGGAGTGAGGCAGGTGGTGACGGTGATCATGGCCCGCATGGGCACGGCACCGGGCGAGCCGGGGACCGCCGCGCGCTGCGCCGCCATCGAGGCCGGCGAGCGGAAGGAAGTCGTCCGGGTTCCGGTGATCGTGTACTGGTACGTGACTCCCCCCGCGGTGACGATCACGGAGGCGCCCGTGGGCAGCGACGGCAGGTTCCGCAGCGGTCCGCCCGCCACGATCCGGTGGCCGGTGACGATGTAGTTGCCCACCTCACCCGGGCCCGCCCCGCCGCCGGGGCCGTGCGGGCTCGCGGCCACGCCCCGGTCCTGGATCCGGGTGCCGGGGGCGTCGTCGGGACTGCCCTGGTACGGGACGACCGGCAGGTTGGAGAGACCGATGGCCGGTATGGAGATCACGGCGGCCTGGGCAGCGCGCGCGACGGCGTGGTCGGCGGTCGCCGCCGGCGCTCCGACGGGGGCCAGCAGGGCGGTGCAGGCGGCGCCGGCGCACAGGAAGAGACGCGGTGACATGGCGGCCTCACCGGATTCCGGTCGGGTGATCGGTCCGATGGGGCGCGGGCGCGGACGGCGTACGGGTCATGGCGGGCCTCCGATCAGGGGAAGGGCCGGGAAGGGGACCGCCCCGGGGCGCCGTCGGAGGGCGCGCGCGGGAACCCGCACCTCGGGGGTGGGATCAGCGGTCTCCGACCGGCGCCTACCCGCCCCCACCACCGGAAACCGCCCCGCGCTCCGGATGCACCGGGCCCGCACCTGGTGTAGGGGCGCCTCCGGCGGCCTACTGGCGGTAGAGGTTGATCTTGTCCTCTCCGATGCGGGCGCGGAGTTCGGGGTCGTCGATGCCGAGGTTCTCGGACGGCGCCGCGCACAGGACGGCGACCTTGCCGATGTGCTGGTTGGTCTGTACGGCCCGGGTGGCCTCGCCGGCGGCGTCCAGGGAGTACACCTTCGACAGGGTCGGGTGGATCATGCCGCGGCTGATCAGGCGGTTCGTCTCGACGGCCTCGTGGTAGTTGAAGGCGTGCGAGCCGATGATCTGCTTCAGCCGCATCCACAGGTACCGGTTGTCGTACTCGTGCTTGTAACCCGTCGACGAACCGCAGGTGACGATCTTGCCGCCGCGCTTGGCGACGTACACGGAGGTGCCGAAGGTCTCGGCGCCCAGGTACTCGAAGACGATCTGCGGGTCCTCCCCGACCAGGGAGCGGATGGCCTCGCCGAGGATCCGCCCGGCCTTCGGGTGGCGGAACCCGCTCTCGTCCAGACCGAGTTCCGAGCGGTTGACGACGTGCTCGCAGCCCTGCGCCCGCACCAGCGCCGCCTTCTCCGCGGATCCGACGACCGCGACGGGGATGCCGCCGCCGTTCTTCACCATCTGGGTGGCGTAGGAGCCGAGGCCGCCGGTGGCGCCCCACACCAGCACGACGTCGCCCTGCTTCATGCGGGCACCGTGGTTGCCGACCAGCATGCGGTACGCGGTGGCGGCGCAAAGGGTGTTGGAGGCGGCCTCCTCCCAGGACAGGTGGGCGGGCTTCTTGACGAGCTGGTTGGCCTTGACCACGCAGAACTCCCCGAGCGAGCCGAAGTTCGTCTCGAAGCCCCAGGCCAGCTGGGTCTCGGTCATCATGCCGTCGTCGTAGGAGGCGTGGTCCTCCTCGTCCACGTACGAGGGGGAGATGACGACCTTGTCGCCGACCTTCCAGCTCTTCACGGCGGAACCGACGCGCACCACGACGCCCGACCCGTCCGAACCCACCTGCTGGTACGGGAGGTCGTGGCGGCGGCCGTACCAGCCCTGCCGGCCGAACTTCTCCAGGAACGCGAACGTCGGCACCGGTTCGAAGATCGCCGACCAGACGGTGTTGAAGTTGATCGCGGCGGACATGACGGCGACGACGCACTCGTTGGGGGCCAGTTCGGGCATGGGCACCTCCCCCACGTGCAGGGACCGGCGGACGTCCTTGTCGGTCTCGCCCTCGAACATCCCCACGTCCTCCTTGCGCAGGTAGGCGGCGCGGTAGCTGGACGGGAGGGCGGTGGCTCGCAGTTCCTCGGGGGTGGCACCGGCGACGACGGCCTGGAGCAGGTCGGACATGGGAGTTCCTCTCGGAGGGGGTGGGCGTGCGCGTGGGCGCGGGACGGGTGGGGCGGTGCGTCCGTCAGGCGGGCGCGGTGACGTCGCGCAACGCCCGGACGGCGCTGAGCACGTCGCGGTGCGAGACGTAGAGGGAGTTGAAGCCGAACCGCAGCAGGTCCGGGGGCCGCGTGTCGGCGAGGATGCCGCGCCCGGCCAGCGCGTCGATCAGCGCGGGTGCGTCGGAGCGGCGCAGGGCGACCTGGGCGCCGCGGCGCCCGGGGTCGCGCGGGGTGACGCAGTCGAACCCGCGCCCGGCCAGCAGTTCGTCGGCGCAGTCGATGAAGAACCCGGTCAGTGACTGGTTCTTGGTCCGGACCGCGTGCAGGTCGACTCCGTCGAAGGCGGTCAGGGCCGCCTCCAGCGCCAGCAGGGACAGGATCGCTGGAGTGCCGATGCGGGCCCGGCCCAGGCCGGCGGCCGGGGTGTGGGTGGTGCCCATGTCGAAGGGCCTGGCGTGTCCGTTCCAGCCGGTCAGCGCGGGGTCGTAGGCGGACTGGTGGCGTTCGGCGACGTACAGGAAGGCGGGGGCGCCCGGACCACCCGACAGGTACTTGTAGCCGCAGCCCACGGCGAGGTCGACGCCGAGGTCGTCCAGGGCGACGGGCATCGCCCCGGCCGCGTGGCACAGGTCCCACAGGGCGAGCGCGCCCACCGCGTGGGCGGCGCGGGTGAGGACGGCCATGTCGTGGAGTTCGCCGGTGCGGTAGTCGACGGGGCCGTACGAGCAGACGGCGACCTGCTCGCCGTGCTCGGCGAGGAAGGCGGGCAGGGCCCCGGCCGCCACCCGGCGCACCTGGAGGCCGTGGACGCGGGCCACGGTGTCGGCGGCGTACAGGTCGGTGGGGAAGTGGGCGGGGTCGGTGACGAGCAGGCTCCGGCCCGGCCGCAGCCGGACGGCCGCGGTGAGCGCGTTGTGGAGCTGGACGCTGGTGGAGTCGCCCGCGAGCGTGCGGCCGGGCGCCGCGCCGATCAGCCGGCCGACGGCGTCGCCGACCCGCTGCGGGGCCTGCCACCAGCCGTTGGTGTCCCACGAACGGATGAGGTCGGTGCCCCACTGGCGGTGTACGACGTCGTGGAGGGCGGGCGGGACGGCGGCGGGCAGCGCACCCAGCGAGTTGCCGTCGAGGTAGACGCAGCCTTCGGGGAGCAGGAAGCGGCTCCGGAGCGGGGCGAGCGGGTCGGCCGCGTCGAGTGCGGCCGCGCGTGCCGCGAGGATCCCGGCGGCGGGGGAAGCGGGTGCGGTCACGGAAGTCCTCCGGTGGGGTGGCGGGGGCGGGCCGGGCAGGCCGGCGGGGGCGGCGCGATCAGGGGGTCCCGGGTCGGGCGTGCTCGGCGTGGAGCCGGCGCAGCAGGTCGACGAGGATCCGGGCGGGCTCGGAGCCCGGTTCGATGAAGGTGTAGTGGCCGGTGCCGGGCAGGCTGATCAGCCGGGCGTCGTGGTGGACCGCCGCGTAACCGTGGAACTGGTCGTGCGGGACCTCCTCGTCGGCGGCGCCGTGCAGGATGACGGTGGGGACTCCGGTGGTGCCGTGGGGTGTGAGCAGGGTCAGCGGGTCCACCAGCGGCAGCCGTTCGCTCACGGCCCGCGCGCCGCCGAGGAGCTGGAGGGCCGCGCCGTCGCTGAGGTCGTCGCGGATCGCTGCGGCGAGGTCGGTGATGGGGCCGAAGCCGACCACGGCCGCGGGCAGCTTCGTGGTGTGCCAGGGGGAGCCGGCGGGCAGCAGGCCCCGGGCCGCGGCCCACAGCGCGAGGTGGCCGCCCGAGCAGTGCCCGGCCAGGACGAAGGGCCGGCCCCCGGTGAGGGTGTCGACGGCGAGCGCGACGTCGTCGAAGGTGGCCGGGTAGCCGCCGGCGCCGCCCGAGCGGCGGAAGCCGGGCAGGACCACGCCGACGCCCTGGCGCGCCAGGTGGGCGGCGAAGGGGGTCAGGTGCATGCGGTCGTAGCGCCAGTACCCGCCGTGCAGCAGCATCACCAGGGGCGCGTCGGGATCGTCCGCCGGCCACATGTCGTACACCTGGTGGGGGTGGGGCCCGTACGAGCCGTGGACGGGGGCCATGACCGGTTTCTGGCCGAGGACGCGGCGTTCCTCCGCCAGCGCGAACGCGGACGGGGTCCGGGGGGCGGGAGCGGTGGCCGCCGAAAGGGTGTCAGACATGGCTGCGGGCACTCCAGATCTCGGGGAAGACGGGGCGCTGCGTGCGCTTCTCCAGCCAGGCCACGCCGGGCGAGCCGCCGCTGCCCGTCTTCGCGCCCATCGCGCGCCGGGTGGCGAACAGGTGGTCGCCGCGCCAGCGCTGGACCGACTCGGCGAGGTCCGTCAGGAGTTCGCCGAGGGCCACCAGGGGGTCGTCCTGGGGGCCGGCGTACACCTGCCGCCAGGCCTCTTCCACGCCCTCGTCGAAGGGGTACGGCTCGGTGAGGTCCCGTCCCAGTACGGCTGCGGGGACGGGCAGGCCGCGGCGGTGGAGGTGGGCCAGTACCGCGTCGTAGAGCGAGGGCTCGGCGAGGGCGTTCTCCAGTTCCCGGTAGACCTCGGGGTGGTTGCGGTGGGCCTGGATGAGCGAGCGGGACTTGTCGCCGAGCAGGAACTCCAGGTGGCGGTAGGTCGCGGACTGGAAGCCGGATGCGGTGCCCAGCACCGCGCGGAAGCCGTTGAACTGCGCGGGCGTCATCCTGGCGAGGGGGCGCCAGGCCTCGTTCAGGGCCCGGTGCGCGTCGAGGCTGCGGCGCAGCGCGTCGAGGGCGGCGGGAAGCCGGTCCTCGTCGAGGGCCTGACGGGCCGTGCGCCATTCGTGGGCGATGAGGGTGAACCACAGCTCCATGACCTGGGTGGTCACGATGAAGGACATCTCGCCGGGCGCGTCGGAGAGGGGTTTCTGGAGGGATCCCAGCAGGGAGGCGTGGATGTACGCCTCGTAGGGCGGAGGGCCGGCGTACCTGAGGTCGGGATCGCCCTCCTGCGCTGCGTACGGGCACTGCGGTGCGGTGGCGGTGGCGGTGGCGGTGGGCATGGGTCTCCTGGTGAAGGGGTGTCGGGGTGCCTCGGCGGGGCCGGGGGCTCAGGCGTCGAAGTCGAGTTCCAGCGCTGCGGAGTCCGGCGCGGTCCGGCAGGTCAGGACGTAGCCGTCGGTCTGCTCCGCGGTGCCGGGCGCGGTCCGCGGCGGGGTGGTGACGGATCCGCGGACGACCTTGGCCCGGCAGGTGCCGCACAGGCCCGCGCGGCACGAGTAGGGGGCCTCGGGGCGCGCCCTGACGACGGTGTCGAGGAGCGAACGGTCCGCGGGGTCGGTCGTGGTGGTCGTCGTACGGCCGGCGAGGCGCACGGTGATCCGCCGGCCGGGGGCCGCCGGGTCCGCGGGCGGGGGCGCGAAGGTGCCGTCGGCGGCGAAGAGTTCCTGGCGCACCCGGTCCCGGCCGGCCCCCGCCCCGAGGAGGGTTTCGCGGGCCGCGGTGACGAGCCCTTGGGGGCCGCACAGGTAGAAGTGGGTGTCCTCGTCCGCGGGGTCGGCCTCCAGCAGGGCGAGCAGGGACCGGAGCCGGGCGGCGTCGGCCCGTCCGGAGAGCAGGCCGGCGGCCTGGGCCTCGCGCGACAG
Organism: Streptomyces sp. NPDC006512; assembly: GCF_040611935.1. Lineage (NCBI taxonomy): Bacteria > Bacillati > Actinomycetota > Actinomycetes > Kitasatosporales > Streptomycetaceae > Streptomyces > Streptomyces sp. NPDC006512. The sequence goes on from NZ_JBEXPG010000094.1 coordinate 16,119, forward strand.
GACGTGCAGGGCGCAGAACCGGTCCAGGTGGGCATCCTTGAGGTCGGACAGTTCGTCCGCGAGCAGCGCGGAGCGGGCGTCGCGCGCCGCGTGCAGGACGGAGACCCGGCAGGCCGGGTCGTCGCGGAGGGCGGCGGCGGCCATGGCGGACAGCGGGGTGATGCCGCTGCCTCCCGCGACCATGACGTGGTGGGCGCCGGGGTGGTCCGCCAGGCGGAACGTTCCGGTGGGCGGGGCGACGTCGAGGGTGTCCCCCTCGGCCAGGACGTGCTGGGCGTGGTCGGCGAAGCCGCCGGGGCCGAGCCGTTTGACGACGAGGCGCAGTGCGGCCGGCTCGCCGGGTGGCGGGCAGGCGGAGTAGGTGCGGCGCAGTTCCCGGCCGTCGGCGCGGTGGCGCACGGTGACGTGCTGGCCGGCCCGGAAGGCGAAGGCGGGGGCCAGGTCCTCGGGGAGGGCGAGGGTGACGGCCACCGCGTCCGGGGCCGGCCGCTCCAGCCGGGTCACCCGGAGCCGGTGCCAGGTGTTGTGGGCCGCGGTGGGTGCTGCGGAGCCGCCGGCAGGGGGCGGGGCGGTCCGTGCGGTCGCGTCCATCACACGGTCCTGAAGCGGGGGAAGGACTCCTGGCAGCCGGTGCAGGTCACCATGACCTGGCAGCGGGTGGCGCCGAAGAGGCTCTGCGGGCGGGTCGCGGCGGAGCCGCAGTTGGGGCAGGGGGCGCCGGTGCCCAGGCGCAGCGGTGTCGGTGCGCCGACGGGCGCGGGGGGTGCGATGCCGTGCTCGGCGAGCTTGTTCCGGCCCGCGGTGCTGATCCATTCGGAGGACCAGGCCGGGGAGAGGACCTGGCGGACCCGGCCGTCGGGGTGGCCGCAGGCGGTCAGGACGTCCCGGATGTCGGATTCGATCTCCGGCATGGCCGGGCAGCCGAGGAAGGTGGGGGTGATCTCCACCTCGACGACGCCGTCCGGTGCCGGTGCGACGGAGCGTACGACGCCCAGGTCGCCCAGGGAGACCATGGGGAGTTCCGGGTCGGGGACGGCCTCGACGCGGACCTTGACGGCGGCCGGTGAGAGCCGGGGGGCGGGCGGGTTCACCAGGTGCCTCCCGGGTGGGCCCGGCGTACTTCCCGGAGCTCGGCGATCAGGTCGGGGAAGCCCGGGGTGTGGGCGCCGCGGCGTCCGCCGCAGCGGTGTTCGGTCACGGTGGGCCGGCGCAGACCGGCCTCCGCCAGCACGGTGGTCATCTCCTGCTCCCAGGCTTCTCGCAGGGCCGTGGGGGAGGTGACCGTCCCGTTCCGGGCCAGGCGCCGGACGGGGCCGTCGGCCTCGAAGAGTTCGTCGGTGTAGGGCCAGACCCGGTCCAGGGCGTCCTGGAGGCGCCGTTTGCTCTCGGGGGTGCCGTGGGCGAGGCAGGCGACCCACCGGTCGGCGTGGGCACGGTGGTAGCGGGTCTCCTCGGCGGCCCGCCGGGCGAGGCCGGCCAGCTCCGGATCGCCCGCGTCGCGCAGGGCCTCGTACCGGAGCAGGGCGTGGTGCGTCCAGACGAGCTGGCGCGCGACGAGGTCGGCGAAGTCGCCGTTCGGCAGTTCGGCGAGCAGGACGTTGCGGAACTCCGAGGGCTCGCGTCCGTAGGCGAGTTCGTCCTCGTCGCGTCCGGTGCCGTCGTGGCGGCCGCTCTGCGAGAACAGTGTGCGGGCCTGGCCGAGCAGGTCGAGGGCGATGTTGGAGAGCGCGAGGTCCTCCTCCACGGTCGGCGCGCGGGTGATCCACTCGCACAGGCGCTGGGCGAGGACCAGCGCGTCGTCGCCGAGGCGCAGGGTGTAGGCGGCGAGGTCGCGGCCCGGGCCGGCGTCGTGGCGGGCCGGCCGGCGGGTGTCGGTGTCAGTCATGGGTGGTCCCGTCGTCGGGCACGGCGCGGTCGTCGCCGTGCAGCGGTACGTAGTCGTCCGCGTAGCGGAAGGGCCTGTCCCCGGCGTTGCTGAAGAGCATGGGCTTCTCGGCGGGGGTGGCGGCCCGGATCGCGTCGGCGGGCACCACCCACAGCGAGGCGGGGTCGTCCCGGCGGGTGAAGAGGTCGCGGGCGTGGGCGAGCGCGGTGTCGGAGTCGGTGCCGCGGACCGAGCCGACGTGCTGGTGGGCCATGCCGCGGCGCATCCGGACGAACACCTCCCAGGTCGTGTGCGCGGTCGGGCCGGCCGGGCTCATGCCGCGTTCCTCTCGCTGCCGGCCGCGCCCCGGGCGGCGTGGGCGTCGGCCGCCTCGCGGACCCAGGCGCCGTCCTCGTGGGCGGCGATCCGGCGCGCCACCCGGTGTGCGGCGCACTCGGTGCCGGCGGCGACGGCGTCGCGGTACGTGCTCCAGTCGACGGGGGTGAAGTCGTAGTGGCCGCGTTCCGCGTTCCACCGGATCAGGGGATCGGGGAGGGTCAGGCCGAGCCGTTCGGCCTGGGGGACGCAGCTGTCGACGAACCGTTGGCGCAGCTCGTCGTTGGTGTGCTGTTTGATGCCCCAGGCCATGGAGCGGCGGGTGACGGCGGCGCCCATGGCCGCCGTACGGGCGTCCGGGCCCGAGCCCGCGGTGGTGTCGGGCGGGCCGAACATGAGGGCCACGGCGGGCAGCCACCAGCGGTCCACCGCCTCCTGCGCCATCCGCCGCTGGCTCGCGGTGCCGCGGGCCAGCGACCAGAGCACGTCGTAGCCCTGGCGGACGTGGAAGGTCTCCTCCAGGCAGACCCGGCGCATGGCGCGGGCGTAGGGGCCGTAGGAAGTCCGGCACAGCGGCGCCTGGTTGATGACGGCGGCGCCGTCGGTGAGCCAGGCGATGGCCCCGGTGTCGGCCCAGGTCGCGGCCGTGACGTTGAACGTCGCGGAGTGGTGCTGCTGTCCCCGGTGCAGGGCGTCGAGGAGGTCCTCGCGCCGGGTCCCGAGGGTCTCGGCGGCCGCGTACAGGTACAGGCCGTGACCCGCCTCGTCCTGCACCTTGGCGAGCAGGCTCGCCTTGCGCCGCAGGGAGGGGGCGCGGGTGAGCCAGCTCCCCTCCGGCTGCATGCCGATGATCTCGGAGTGGGCGTGCTGGGCGATCTGACGGATCAGCATGCGCCGGTAGCCGTCGGGCATGTCGTCGTCCGGTTCGATGCTCTCGCCGGCGGCGATCAGTTCTTCGAACCGCGGTGCGTCGCCGTCCTGCTCCGGTGGCGTGGTCACGGTGATGGCTGTTTCCTTCCCGCTCGGAGGGGATCCGGCGACGGGGACGTTCGTCCCCGGGCGTCGCCCCCAGTGGGGTGCTGTCACCCGGAAAAGAGCCCCGGCGGGCCCGTGACAATCCCTCCGGGACCACGATTGCGGGAGTGACGTAGCCCACACGGTGTGCGGGGAAGGTCGGGGCGCCGCGGTGCCTCTTCCCGAACGAGGTGCCCCTGACCGGTCCGTGTTGACGGACCGCGGGCGGACCCGACGAGAGCGCCGGCGAACGGCGCGTCATCAGCCAGAACGAGGAGAACCACACATGAGCGTCGTACGAGGGATGTTGGTGGAGCTGACCGGTACCCCCGAGTTCGCGGAGAGCATCGGCGACGACGTCGACCTCGGTGCCAGCGGCATCGACTCGGGCGACCTGGTCCGCCTGGTCCTGCTCATCGAGCAGCGCACGGGCGCCGAGGTCACGGCGGAGGAGATGGAGCGGCTGGTCACCCTCGCCGACTACGAGCGTTTCGTGGCCGGCCGCGAGGGTGCGGGAGCCGAAGGAGCGGGAGCCGAAGGTGCGGGAGCGGCGTTCGCGGGCGCCGAGGCCGGGCGCGCCTGATGTGGCTGACCCAGCTGCTGGACCGCAACGTCCAGTGCTTCCCCGACCGCGCGGCCGTGGTGGACCGGGACCGGTCCGTCACCTGGTCCGCCCTCCGCGAGCGCACCGGATCGCTCGCCCGGGGCCTGGCCGCGCTCGGCGTGCGGCGCGGTGACCGGGTCGCGGTCCTCTCCCAGGACCGGGTCGAGGTCATCGAGAGCTATTTCGCCCTGGCCCGGCTCGGCGCCCTGTTCGTCCCGCTCAACCACAGCCTGACCCCCACCGAGGTGACGGGGATCGTGGAGCGCACCGGTGCGGTGGCCGTCCTCGGGGAGTCCGCCCTGCTGGAACGCCACCCGGAGCTGCCCGTGCGCTGGCGCGTCGCCCTGGACGGGCCCGAGTTCGCGGCGCTCGGCGAGGGGCTGGACGGTCCCGGTCTGCCGCCGGTGCCCGATGACGCCCCGGCGGCCGTCCTGCACACCTCGGCGACCACCGGCCGGGCCAAGGGCGTCACCGTCGACCACGCCTCCTTCCGGGCCATCGCGCTCGGCTGGCTCGCGTCCGCGCGGCCGGCGGACGACATGGTGCTGGTCAACTGCTGCCCGCTCTACCACGGCAGCATGGTGGTCTCCCTGACGTACATGGCGGCCGGCGCCACCCTGGTGCTGGTGCCCGGCTTCACGCCGCAGACGGCGCTCGCCGCGATCGCGGACAACCGGGCCACCCACGTGTGGCTCGTCCCGCAGATGCTGCGCTTCCTGCTGCGGGCCAGGTCCCTCGGGTCCACCGACCTGTCGAGCCTGCGGGAGGTCCTGTACGGCGCCGCCCCGATGCCCGCGGACGTGTACGTGGAGGCGGCGGACCGCCTCGGCTGCGGTTTCCGTCAGGTGTACGGGATGACCGAGGTGGGCGGCCCGTTCGTCACCCTCGGCCCGGAGGAGCACCCGGCCCCCGACGCCATGCCGGAGGTCCTGCCGAGCGGCCGGGTCATCCCCGGCATGTCGGTGCGCGTCCTCGGGCCGGAGGGGGACGAACTCTCCCCCGGCGGCGTCGGCGAGATCCACGTACGGGGCCCGGGCGTCATGCGCGGCTACTGGGACGACGAGGAGGCCACCCGGGCCGTCACGGTGGACGGCTGGACCCGGACCGGAGACCTCGGTTTCCTCGACGGGGAGGGCCGGATCCACCTGGTGGACCGGGCGAAGGACCTGATCATCAGGGCCGGGATGAACGTCTACCCCATGGAGGTGGAACGGGCGCTGCACACCCACCCCGCCGTGCTCGACGAGGCCGTCATCGGCGTCCCGGACGAGGACTACGGCGAGGTGCCCGTCGCCTACGTGGTGACCGACGGTCCGGTGGCGGAGTCGGAGCTGGTGCGGCACCTCGCGGAGCGGCTGGCCCCGTACAAACGCCCCCGGCGCATCGAGTTCGTCGCCGCGGTGCCCCGCAACCCGGCGGGGAAGATCCTGAAGAAACTGCTCCGTACATGAGGCCGCGGACCGAGGCGGATCCGGTGCGGGTGGAACGTGCACTGCGCCGGCTCGCTCCGGTCCTGGCGTCCGAGGGCCTCCGTCTCGCCATCGCCCGTGATGGCGAGACGGAGGCCCTGACGCATGGTCCGGACGAACGCCGGCTCGCCGACGCGATGCACCCCCTGCGACGCGGCACCTTCCTCGCCGGGCGCTGCGCGGCCCGGCGCGCCCTGCGGCACGCGGGGCTGCCCGTCACCGGGATCCGCTACCTCGCGGGCGGGCGCAGGCCCGCGTTCCCCGAGGGCAGCGTCGGCTCGCTCTCCCACTCCGGCGGCCTCGCCGTCGCCGTCGTGGCGGACGCGCGGCGCTACCGCGCCCTGGGCTGCGACCTGGAACTGCGGCCGCTGCCGCTGGAGACGGCCCGGCTGGTCCTGGGGCCCGCGGAGCGGGACTGGCTGGACCTCGCCCCCGGTCCGGGCCCGGCCGAAGGCCGCCTCCTCGCCCTGTTCTCGGTCAAGGAGGCGGCCTTCAAGGCGTTCCACGCCGTGCTCGGGGCGGACGCGCCCACCCTGGTGCGGAACATCGGGGTCCGTCCGGTGCGGGGCGGGTTCCGGGCCGTCGCGGAACACCTGCCGGCGGGCCCGGCGCTGTTCGTGCGGCTGCGCTCCGTCGGCCCGGGCGGCGTGTTCAGCTGGGCGGCCGTCGAAGTGCCCTGAGCCCGCCCGGACGGCGAACGGCGCCGGTACCCCGCAGGAGCGGGGTACCGGCGCCGTTTCGCGTTCCGTGTGAGGTTCCGCGGACCGGTGCTGTCGCGCCCCAGCGGATCGGTGGCCAGCAGCAGG
>NZ_JBEXPG010000095.1:0-21396 GCF_040611935.1 Streptomyces sp. NPDC006512
CACGTTTGAGCCCCGGCCGACCCCCCACCCCGTCCCCGCCCCCGGCCGCTCCAGCCTCGCCGGCGTTTGAGGCGCGGGGTCTGGGGCGGAGCCCCAGGGGTCCCGGCTCCGCCGGGCTTGTCCGGCCCGGGGCGGCTCTCGGCTCCGCCGGGTGGCTCCCGCCTCGCGCACCGGGGTTGTCCGGCTCTGGACGGTTTTCGGCGTTTCAGCCTCGCCGGCGTTTGAGGCGTGGGGGTTCGGGGGCGGAGCCCCCGGGGGTTGGCCTGAGCCGCGCCGGCGTTTGAGGCGGGAACGGTGGAAGGGCGGGTAGGGGACGGCCCCGCGCAGCGGCACACCCCGGGCGGCGATGGCCCGCGCAGCCGCGCATCCCGGGCTGCGGGCGCCCGCGCAGCCGCGCATCCCGGGCTGCGGGCGCCCGCGCAGCCGCGCATCCCGGGCCGCGGCCGCCCGCGCAGCGGCGTGCCCCCGGCGGCGTCCCCCGTGGCGTACCCCCGGCGGGCGGGGCACCCCCCGGAGGCGTACCCCCGGCGGCGGGTGCCGGGGACGGCTGGGGGCCGGGTCGTCCCCGGCCAGGGGATAGGCTCGGGGGGTGGCTTCTGCCCCCGACCCCCTCACCCGCACCGGCGTGCGCGGCGGCCGTACCGACGTCCCGCCGGGCCACGGCCACGGCCACGGCCACGCCCGCGCGGCCGGGTCCGGCTCCAAGGCCCGGAGCTGGGCGCCGGACGGCCCCCTCGACCTCGGGCTCACGCTCGGCCCGCTCCGCCGCGGCCCCGGCGACCCCACCTTCCGCACCACTCCCGACGGCTCCGTCTGGCGGGCGACCCGGACCCCCGAAGGCGCGGCGACGCTGCGTGTGTCCCGTCACGGCGGGGCCGTGGACGCCGAGGCCTGGGGCCCGGGCGCCGACTGGATCCTCGACCGGCTCCCCGAACTGCTCGGCGCGGGCGACGACCCGACCGCGTTCGTCCCCCGGCACCGGCTGCTGCACGCCAGCCACCGCCGCCGCCCCGGCCTGCGCCTGACCCGTACCGGGCTGGTCCTGGAGTCCCTGGTCCCGACCGTGCTGGAGCAGAAGGTCACCTCCGACGAGGCGTACCGCGCCTGGCGCCGGCTGGTCCGCGGGCACGGGGAGCCCGCCCCGGGGCCGCAGGACATGTACGTGATGCCGGACGCCCGCGGCTGGGCGCTGATCCCCTCCTGGGACTGGCACCGGGCCGGGGTGGACGCCAAGCGGTCCGGGACCATCGTGCGGGCCGCCCGGGTGGCCGCCCGGCTGGAGGAGGCCGCGGCGATGGAGCTGCCCGAGGCGGCGCGCAGGCTGGAGGCCGTTCCGGGGATCGGCCCGTGGACCTCCGCCGAGACGCTCCAGCGCAGCAACGGCGCCCCCGACGCGGTGACCACGGGCGACCTGCACCTGCCCGGCATCATCGGCTACGCCCTCGCGGGCGACCGGGACGCCGACGACGCGGTCATGCTGGAGCTCCTCGCCCCGTACGCGGGCCAGCGCCACCGCGCGGCCCGCCTGGTCCTGCTGGCGGGCCGTACCCCGCCCCGCCGCGCTCCCCGCATGCCCCGGGGGGACATCGGCCGGCTCTGACGGGGTCCGGCGGGTCAGCGGACCTCGACGAACTCCTCCACCGACCGGGGCGGCCGGTCGCGGGGCGGTTCGGCGGCGTGGCCGACGGCCACCGCCCCCATCGGGTCCCAGTGCTCCGGCAGCCCGAGCACCTTGCGCACCACGTCCCGGCAGAACATCGTCGAGGACACCCACGCCGAGCCGAGCCGTTCCCCGGCCAGCGCGACGAGGAAGTTCTGCACGCCGGCGCCGGTGGCGACGACGAACATCTCCCGTTCGGCCGCGTCCCGCCGGGCGTGCCCGTAGTCGTGCGCGCCGTCGGTGACCATGCACGGCACGACGAGGTACGGCGCGGCCCGCAGGACGTCGCCGCGCCGGATCCGCCGGGCGACGGACTCCTCGGACTTGCCGTCCCGGCGCAGGTCCTCGATCCAGGCGTCGCGCATCGCGTCGAGGAGTTCCAGGCGCGCGGCGGGCGATTCCAGGAGCACGAACCGCCACGGGGTCGTGTGGTGGGGGGCGGGGGCGGTGAGGGCCGCGGCCACGGCCCGCCGGACCGCGCCGGGGTCCACCGGCTCGTCGGTGAAGGCGCGTACGGTACGCCGCTGCGTGACGGCTTCCCGTACGGCTTCCGAGGTGCCGAGCCGGAACATGTCGTCGGCGGGGGCGCGCACCAGGTCCCGGGCGGTGGAGCCCTCGCCCCGCAGGTGGCCCAGGCCCCGGACGACGGCGACGGGCAGCCCGGCGGCCTTGCCCTTGACGAGGTCGCCGGCGGCGGCGAGTTCGTCGGCGGTGGCCACGACGGTGGCGCTGAGCGGGTTGCCGTGGGCGTCGGTGCCGCCGCGCAGGTCGTCCAGGACGCGTACGCCGGCCGCGCCGATGGCGACGTCGGTCAGCCCGGTGCGCCAGGGCCGCCCGAAGGTGTCGGTGACGATGACGCCGACGTCGACGGACAGGGCCGTACGGAGCCCTTCGCGGAGGGCGGCGGCGGAGGCGTCCGGGTCCTCGGGCAGGAGCAGGACGGTGCCGGGCGCGGTGTTGGAGGCGTCGACCCCGGCGGCGGCCATGACCAGGCCCTGCCGGTTCTCGACGACGCGCAGCGTGCCCCGGCGGGCGACGACGCGGACGGTCTCGGCGTCGATGGCGTCCTCGCGGGAGGAGGCCTCGGTGATGCGGCCCTCAGCCTTGGAGACGATCTTCGAGGTGACGAGGAGGACGTCTCCGTCGCGCAGGCCGGGTGCGGCGGCGGCGATGAGCGCCGCGAGGTCGTCGCCGGGCCGGACCTCGGGGATGCCGGGGACGGCGTGGACCTCGTACGAGGGAACGGTCACCGGGAGGACTCCGCCAGGTCCAGTGCGGCCCGGGCCATCGCGGCGGTCGCGTCGAGGTCGGTCATCATCAGCGGGACGGCGCGGCAGGTGATGCCGGCGGCCTCGACCTCGGTGACGGCGGCCGCGTCGGCGGTGTCCACGAGCCAGCCGTCGAGCAGCCCGGTGCCGTAGTGCAGGGCGACGGCGGCGGCGGTGGATTCGACGCCCACGGCGGCGAGGACCTTGTCGGCCATGCCGCGTACGGGGGCGCCCCCGACGATGGGGGAGAGGCCGATGACGGGGGCGTCGGCGGCGGCCACGGCCTCGCGGATGCCGGGGACGGCGAGGATGGTGCCGACGGACACGACGGGGTTGGACGGCGGGAAGAGGATGACGTCGGCGGCGGCGATGGCCTCCAGGACGCCGGGTGCGGGCTTGGCCTGCTCGGCGCCCACGGGGACGACGGCTTCGGCGTCCGGCGCCGCGCGCAGCCGGACCCAGTACTCCTGGAAGTGGACGACGCGGCGTTCGCCGGTTTCGGCGTCGGTGACGGCGACGTGGGTTTCGACCCGGTCGTCGGACATGGGGAGCAGCCGGACGCCGGGCTGCCAGCGGTCGCAGAGGGCTTCGGTGACGGCGCTGAGCGGGTAGCCGGCGCCGAGCATCTGCGTGCGGACGATGTGGGTGGCGAAGTCGCGGTCGCCGAGGCCGAACCAGGTGGGTCCGACGCCGTAGGCGGCGAGTTCCTCCTTGACGGTGAAGGACTCGTCGGTGCGTCCCCAGCCCTGGTCCTCGTTGATGCCACCGCCGAGGGTGTACATCACCGTGTCCAGATCGGGGCACACCTTGAGCCCGAACAGGTGAATGTCGTCACCGGTGTTGCCGATGACCGTGATGTCCGCGTCGGGAACCGCCGACTTGAGTCCGCGGAGGAAACGGGCGCCGCCGATGCCGCCGGCCAGAACAACAATGCGCATGTGCCGCAGTCTGTCAGGCGGTGACGTGCGCCTGGTGGGCCGGGGAGCAGCTGTGCATCGGCATCTCGGTGAGGCCGGGGAAGTAGACGTGCAGGCTGACCGCTCCGTCGAGGGTGTCGTTGACGACCTCGTGGGCGTAGCCGGGGGCGAAGACGCGCTGGGATCCGGGGCCGAGGGCGAGGGGGCCGCGCGGGCTGTGCTCGGTGAGTTCGCCGTCGAGGACGGTCAGGACGCCGGAGGAGTCGCCGTGGCCGTGGAGGCCGCTGCCCTGGCCGGGGACCCAGCTGAGCAGCCAGACCTCGTAGCCGGGGCCGGTGCGCAGGCGGTGGTACCAGCGGGTGGTGGCGTCGTACTGGACGAGGTGTTCCCAGCTCGCGCGGTCCGCGGCGATGGAGCGGGCGAGGCCGACGAACTCGGCGACGGTGGCCGGGTGCTCGCGGGCGGGCTGGAGGAGGTGCTGGACGGAGAGGATGTCGCCGGCGATCTGGAGGTCGCTCTCGGTGACGGCGGGGGCGGCGGGCGCGGTGACGGCGGCGGCGGTGGTGGGTGCGGCGGCGCTGTTCATCGTGGGGGTTCCTCGACGGATGTCAGTCGTGCGGGGCGGTTGCTGTGGGGGTGTGGCCGGTGCTCACGGGAGCCGGGGCTCCGGGGGCATCAACAGCTGCAACAGCAACAGCGAACCTGGGCAGCACGCAGGAACCCACGAATGGGGGTCCGGGTGGCGGCTGCGGGCGCTGACATGAAGACAAGGAGAACGGGGGAAGGGTCGGACTGTCAACCCAATGTCCGGTTTGAGGGAAAAGTTTCACCTCATCCGGTTACCGTGCGCGGAGAAAGGTTTGTGCAGTCCGCACCAGGGGATGTGGCGGTCAAGTACCGCCGAAACCCCCTTCAAACCAGTCGGCTCCACTCGTGACCGGAATGTGATCCGCGCCGCATGTTCGGCCGGATCGCAACCCCTCCTTCGGAGTGACGCGTCGACCACTGGGGAGGGGGTCACCCTCGTGATACCTGTGGCATGTGTCACGATTTTTGGCGATATGAACACTTTCTGCATACGCTTGGTTCCGCAGAGTGAATAAGGGGCCCAATAGCAGATCCCGGCTTGACTGCGCAGGAGCCACACACTTGTAATTTCACTCGTGTCGTTACGTAGCGATCAGTAACGGCAACACCACGGGGACGCACAGACAGAGCGAGGGGCGCACATGACCGAGCTGTTTCAGGAACTGCTGGTCGAGGAGGCGGACGAGGAGCTCGGATGGCAGGAGCGCGCTCTGTGCGCCCAGACCGACCCCGAGTCCTTCTTTCCCGAGAAGGGCGGCTCCACCCGCGAGGCCAAGAAGGTCTGCCTCGCCTGCGAAGTCCGCTCCGAATGTCTTGAGTACGCCCTCGCCAACGACGAGCGATTCGGCATCTGGGGCGGCCTCTCCGAGCGCGAGCGCCGGCGCCTGAAAAAGGCAGCGGTCTGAACCCGCCGGAGCGCCACCGTCCGGATACCCACCCCACCACCCACGACATATCGAGCCGCACCACCCGCAGGACGTTCAGCAGAGCAAACGGTCCGCCTCCCGCACCTTCCCCGCAGGAGGCGGACCGTCGTCTTTCCAGCCGTTAGTGTGGGGCGCTGTCCAGCAGCCTCCGAGGGCACACCACCCCCGGATCCCCGGCCGGAGGGCCCGTACCGCGATGTCCCTGCACAGCAACTCGACGGCCTCCCACCAGACAGCCGCCACCCCCGAGTTCCCCCGGCACGTCGTCACCGCGGTCCTCGTCGCCCACGACGGAGCCCGCTGGCTGCCCCAGACCCTCGCCGGACTCCTCGCCCAGGAACGCCCCGCGCAGAGCCACGTCGCCGCCGACACCGGAAGCGCCGACGACTCCGCGCGCCTGCTGACCGAGGCCTTCGGCGCCGACCGCGTCCTGCACCTCGCCCGCCGCACCGGCTTCGGCGCCGCCGTCGACGAAGCCGCCCGTACCGCGGGAGTCCTGACGCCCGAGGACCTCCCCTACCTCAAGCGCCCCAGCGGCTGGGACCCCGTCAGCCGCACCTGGCGCGACGACGCCTACGACCTCCCCGAACACCCCCACGGCGAACCCGTCCAGTGGCTCTGGCTGCTCCACGACGACAGCGCACCCGAACCGGACGCCCTGACCGAACTGCTGCGCGTCGCCGACGACAACCCCGAGGCCGCCGTCATCGGCCCCAAACTGCGCGGCTGGTACGACAGGAAGCAGCTCCTCGAAGCCGGCGTCACCATCGCCCGCAGCGGCCGCCGCTGGACCGGCCTCGACCGCCGCGAACAGGACCAGGGCCAGCACGACCAGGTCCGCCCCGTCCTCTCCGTCTCCACCGCCGGCATGCTCGTACGCCGCGACGCGTACGACGCGCTCGGCGGCTTCGACCGCCGCCTGCCCCTCATGCGCGACGACGTCGACCTCTGCTGGCGCGCCCACAGCGCCGGCTTCGACGTCCTCGTCGCCCCGGACGCCGTCCTGCGGCACGCCGAGGCCGCCGCCCGCGAACGCCGCACCGTCGACTGCGTGGGCCGCTCCGCCGTCGGCGCCCACCGCGTCGACAAGGCCGGCGCCGTCTACACCGTGCTGGCCAACTCCTCCGGCCGCGCCCTGCCCTACGTCCTGCTCCGCCTCCTCGTCGGCACCGTCCTGCGCACCCTCGGCTACCTCGTCGGCAAGGCCCCCGGCCAGGCCGTCGACGAGATCACCGGACTGCTCGCCACCCTGCTCCGCCCCGGCCGCGTCCTCGCCGCCCGCAAGGCCCGCCGCAGGCCCGCCGTCCCCGCCGCCGAACTGCGCCCGCTGTTCCCGCCCCCCGGCGCGACCCTGCGGGCCAACGCCGAACAGCTCGCCGGGTACTTCGGCTCCGACCGCGACACCGACCGGACCCCGGCCGGCCGCCACGGCGGCGCCGTCGAATCCGGGCCCGGCGCCGAGGACGCCGACTACCTGGAACCCGCCCCCTCCGGCCGGCTGGGGCGCATCGCCCGCAACCCGGCCCCCGCCCTCTTCGCCCTGCTCCTGTTCGTCTCCCTCGTCGCCTGCCGCGCCCTCCTCGGCGGCGGCTCCCTCACCGGCGGCGCCCTGCTCCCCGCCCCCGGCAGCGGCCTCGACCTGTGGCGCGCCTACACCGGCGACTGGCAGCCCGCCGGCGTCGGCACCACCGCCGTCGCCCCGCCCTACCTCGCCGTCCTCGGCGGCCTCTCCGTCCTCCTGCTCGACTCCACCCGGGCCGCGCTGACCCTGCTCCTCGTCTGCTCGGTCCCGCTCGCCGGACTCACCGCCTACTTCGCGTCCCGGCCGCTCGTCGAATCCCGGCTGCTGCGCGCCTGGGCCGCCGTCGCCTACGCCTTCCTCCCCGCCGTCACCGGAGCCCTCGCCGGCGGCCGCCTCGGCACCGCCGTCCTCGCCGTACTGCTCCCCCTCATCGCCCGCTCCGCCGTCACCGCCTTCGGCTTCGCCGAGGGCCCCGGCGGCCCCGACCCGCAGGGCGGGCGGCGCGCGCTGTGGACGTACACCCTGCTGCTGACCCTGGCCACCGCCTTCACCCCCGTCGTGTGGCCGCTCGCCGCCGTCCTCGCCACCGCCGCCGTCCTCGTACGCCGCGCCCACTGGAAGACGTACGCCCTCCGGCTGCTCGCCGCCCTCGCCGTACCGCTCCTCGTCCTCGCCCCCTGGTCCCTCGGGCTGCTCGCGCACCCCGGCCGCTTCCTCGACGAGGCCGGACTGCCCTACGCGGGCCGCCCCGCCGCCGCCCTCGACCTGCTCGCCACCAGCCCCGGCGGCCCCGGCACCGGCAGCGCCGTGCTCTTCGCCGGGACCGTGCTGGCCGCCCTCGCCGCCCTGCTCCGCGCCGACCGGCGGTTCGCCGTCGCCACCGCCTGGAGCGCCGCCCTCGCCGGCCTGCTCCTCGCCGTCCTGCTCAACCGCGGCGGCTGGGCCGGGCCCGCCACCCTCCTCTACGGACTCGCCCTCCTCGCCGCCGCCGTACTCGGCGCGGACGGCGCCAGGGAACGCGTCGCCGCCCGCAGCTTCGGCTGGCGCCAGCCCCTCGCCGTCCTCGTCGCGCTCCTCGCCGCCGCCGGACCGCTCGCCGCGGCCGCACTGTGGGCCGGCGCCGGAGCCGACGGACCGCTCAAGCGGCGCGACCCCGTACAGGTGCCCGCCGTCGTCGCCGAACAGTCCGCCGACAGCAACCAGACCCGCACCCTCGTCCTCGGCGGCGACTCGCCCGCCACCGTCTCCTACACCCTGGTCCGCGGCTCCGGCGTGCGCCTGGGAGACGCCGAACTCCTCGCCGCCGCCGGCAGCGAACCCCGCCTCGCCAAGGCCGTCGCCGGCCTGGTCTCCGGCTCCGGCGCCAACCACTCCGAACAGCTCGGCGCCTTCGCCGTCCGCTACGTGATGATCCCGCCCGGCGGCCCCGAGCGGATGCGCCGCGTCCTCGACGGCACCCCCGGCCTCAAGCAGCGCCACCAGGACGACGGAACCGCCCTCTGGGAGGTCCAGCAGCTGCCCGCCCGCGTCACCATCCTCGACCGCAGGCAGGGCCGGGCCCCGATCGCCGTCGACGCCGGACCCGTCCGGGCCCGCGCCCGGATCCCGGCCGGCGAGGAGGGCCGTACCCTGCGCCTCGCGGACCGGGCCGACCCGGGCTGGAAGGCCACCCTCGACGGGAAGCCCCTCACCCCCACGACCCTCGACGGCTGGGCCCAGGGCTTCGAACTGCCCCGCGAAGGCGGCCGCCTCGACCTCGTCCACGAGGACTCCCTCACCCGAGACGCCTGGCACTGGGGGCAGGGCCTGCTCGCCCTGCTGCTGCTCGTCATGGCCCTGCCGGGCCGCAGCGCCCGCCTCGACGACGACCTCCCCGACGAGGACACCGCCGCCCCCGCCGGGGACGGTCCCGGCGAGCCCGGAGAGGGCCGCCGCGCCCGCCGCCTGCGCGCCGGGGCCGCACCCGCCCCGGAGCCCGCCCCGGCCGAGGCGGTCGTCGACCCGTACGCGCAGATCCCGGCGCAGCAGGTGTACGGGGAGGAGTCGTACGCGTACGAGACGCCCTACCCGTACGAGCAGCAACAACAGCAGTCCCCGCAGCAACAGCCCCAGCAGTACCAGGAGTACGCCGAGCCGTACCCGCACCCCCAGCAGCACCAGTTCCCGCAGCAACAACAGCAGCAACAGCAGCAGCCGCCCCACCCGTACGAGTACGAGCAGCGGTACGACACCTACGGACAGCACGACCCGCGTCCGGACGGGAGCCCCCAGCAGTGAAGCAGCGCGCCCTCCTGACTCCGGCGGCGGTGACGGCGGCGCTGGCCGCCGTCACCGGGCTGGCCTTCCTGACCGCCCCCGCCTCCGCCCCGGCCGTCGCGGCCCGGCAGGAGGCCGCCTCCCGGATGCCCGTGGAGCGGTCGCTGCTGGTGTGCCCCGCGCCCAGCTCCTCGGACATCGCCGAGACCACGTACACCTCCCTCACCCCCGGCCAGGGCGACGCCAAGGGCACGGCCCGGCTGCTGACCAAGGACGGCAAGCCCGTCCTGGAGCCGAAGGCGCCCGGCAAGCCCGTCGGAGCCACCGCCTCCGGAGCGGACGCGCCCGCGCTGACCGGAGCCGCCGAGGGGGCCCTGGCGCCCGGCTGGACCGCCCAGCAGACCACCAAGGTCTCCGTCGGCCAGGCCCGCGGCCTGCTCGGCGTCTCCTGCACCGCGCCCGGCACCGACTTCTGGTTCCCCGGCGTCAGCACCGCCAAGGGCCGCCAGGACTACGTCCACCTCACGAACCCGGACGACACCGTCGCCGAGGTGGACATCAAGCTGTACGGCCCGGAAGGGCTGGTCAAGGGCAAGCCGGGCACCGCCGACACCGTCATCGCCGTCGAGCCCCGCTCCACCACGAAGGTGCTGCTGTCCTCCCTCGTGCAGGAGGCCCAGCTGACGGACGTCACCGCGCACGTGACGACCGGTTCGGGCCGGGTCGGCGCCTCCGCGCAGATCGCCGAGGACGGGGTCGGCGCCGACTGGCTGCCGGCCTCCGCCGGCCCGTCCGGCTCCCTCGTCCTGCCCGGCATCCCGCCGGACGCCACCTCCGTACGCCTCGTCGCCTTCGCCCCCGGCGAGGACGACGCCGACCTGACCGTCCGGCTGGCCGGGCCGGGCGGCCCGATCAGCCCCGCCGGCAACGAACGGCTGCACGTCAAGGCCGGCATGACGGCGAGCGTGGACCTCGCGGACGTGACCCGCGGCGAGGCCGGCTCGCTCCTGCTGGCCCCGGCGGACGCGAAGAAGCAGGTACCGGTGGTCGCGGCGCTGCGGGTGGTCCGCGGCACCGGCGCGAAGCGGGAGCTCGGCTTCGTCCCGGCGAGCGCACCCGTCGGCGCGCGGGCGACCGTCGCCGACAACCGCGCCGAGGACAAGGTGACCGCGCTGGCCCTGACGGCCGCCGGCGCCGGGGCGAAGGTCCGGGTGACGGCCTCCCCGGGAACCGAGGGCGGCACCCCGGAGGTCCGGGAGTTCACCGTCAAGGCGGGCACCACCCTCGCCGTCACACCGCCCCCGGCCCCCGCCGGCGGCAAGGGGGCCTACGCCCTGACCGTCGAGACGCTCGAAGGGGGCCCGGTCCACGCGGCCCGCACGCTGACCCTGCCCCACGACGGGATCCCGATGTTCACGGTGCAGACCTTCTCCGACGACCAGTCCACCGTCTCGGTCCCGAAGGCCGTCGAGGACCCCTCGGTCCTGATCCGCTGACCACCGGGCGCCCCCGGTGCGGGCTCAGTCCTGCCCGTACCGGGGGTCGACCGTCTCCGGCGAGAGCCCCAGCAGCTCGGCGACCTGCTCCACCACGATCTCGTGCACCAGCAGCGCCCGTTCGTCCCGCGTCTTGGCCCGGATCTCCACCGGCCGGCGGAAGACCACGATCCGGGCCGGCCGCCCGTCGCGGGCCTCGACCAGTCCGCCCAGCGGCACCGCCTCGTCGTTCCAGCCGCTCTCCGGGCCGCCCGGCGGCCCGGGCACGTCCGCGATGACGAACTCCACCTCGTCCAGCTGGGACCAGCGCCGTTCCAGCCGCTCCACGGAATCCCGTACGAGGTCGCCGAACAGCTCCGCCCGGCTCGCCGACAGCGGCACCTGGGGCGGAGCCAGCGGCCCGCGCATCCCCCGTCCGTGCCGGTCGCGGCGCCGCGGCCCGGGCGTGTGCGCGGGTTCGGCGGGAGGGGCGGGGTCGGGAGGAAGGGCGCTGTCCGTCACCCCCGCAGGGTAGCCCTCACCCGGTTGCCGGTCAGGGCTTCGATCCGGTCACGACCTGGTGTCGCGGCGGGAACGAACCGGCCCGGACCGGGCACCGCCCAGGGCCCGAAGGCCCGTGCGCACACGGCCGCGTGAGCACGACACGGGGGCGCTGCCGGGGGGTGAGTCGTCGCGGCCCGGTCAAGAGTGCGGTACCGTCCAACGTCGTGAGCCTTGTACGTCGCTGTTCGCGCACCGCGTGCGGCCGCCCTGCCGTCGCCACACTGACGTACGTCTACGCCGACTCGACCGCAGTTCTCGGCCCGCTCGCCACCTACGCCGAACCCCACTGCTACGACCTGTGCGCCGAGCACTCGGAGCGCCTGACCGCCCCGCGCGGCTGGGACGTCGTACGCCTGTCGGACGCTTCCGGCCCGTCCCGCCCCAGTGGCGATGACCTCGAAGCATTGGCCAACGCCGTGCGTGAAGCGGCCCGTCCGCCGCAGCGCGCGGCCGAGGCCGGCGGCGCCGGTCCCGGGCAGCGGAACACCGGGGAGACCCGCCGCGGCCACCTGCGCGTCCTGCGTTCGCCGGACTCCTGACGCCCGCATCGTCTGAAGAGCGGTTCCCCGTACAGGGTAGGTTTGCTCCACCGCACAGAACCTTCAGGAGGGCAGGCAGTGGCCGCAGATCTTTCGAACATCGTCAAGGCATACGACGTACGCGGCGTCGTACCGGACGAGTGGGACGAGCCCCTGGCGGAGCTGTTCGGTGCTGCCTTCGTCGAGGTGACCGGCGCGACCGCGATCGTCATCGGCCACGACATGCGCCCCTCCTCGCCCGGCCTGTCCGGCGCCTTCGCCCGCGGCGCGGCCGCCCGCGGCGTCGACGTCACCCTCATCGGGCTGTGCTCCACGGACCAGCTGTACTACGCCTCCGGCAAGCTGGACCTGCCCGGCGCGATGTTCACCGCCTCGCACAACCCGGCCCAGTACAACGGCATCAAGCTCTGCCGCGCGGGCGCCGCTCCCGTCGGCCAGGACACCGGCCTCGCCACCATCCGCGAGCTCGCCGAGAAGTGGACCGACGAGGGCGCCCCGGCGATCCCCGCCGGCACCGTCCCGGGCACCGTCACCGAGCTGGACAGCCTCCCCGGCTACGCCGACCACCTCAAGGGCCTGGTGGACCTCACCGCCATCCGCCCGCTCAAGGTCGTCGTCGACGCGGGCAACGGCATGGGCGGCCACACCGTCCCCACCGTCTTCGAGGGCCTTCCGCTGGACCTCGTCCCCATGTACTTCGAGCTGGACGGGACCTTCCCGAACCACGAGGCCAACCCCCTCGACCCGAAGAACATCGTCGACCTCCAGGCCCGCGTGATCGCCGAGGGCGCCGACCTCGGCCTCGCCTTCGACGGCGACGCCGACCGCTGCTTCGTCGTCGACGAGCGCGGCGAGGGCGTCTCCCCGTCCGCGATCACCGCCCTGGTCGCGGCCCGCGAGCTGGCCCGCAACGGCGGCAAGGGCACGATCATCCACAACCTGATCACCTCGTGGTCCGTGCCGGAGGTCGTCCGCGAGAACGGCGGCACCCCCGTCCGCACCCGCGTCGGCCACTCCTTCATCAAGGCGGAGATGGCCAACTCCGGCGCCATCTTCGGCGGCGAGCACTCCGCGCACTACTACTTCAAGGACTTCTGGAACGCGGACACCGGCATGCTCGCCGCGCTCCACGTCCTGGCGGCCCTCGGCGGCCAGGAGGGCACCCTCTCCGCGCTCGTCGCCGAGTACGACCGCTACGTCGGCTCCGGCGAGATCAACTCCACCGTCGCCGACCAGGCCGGCCGCACCGCCGCCGTCAAGGCCGCGTACGCGGGCCAGGAGGGCGTCACCTTCGACGAGCTGGACGGCCTCACCGTCGCCGCCGCCGACTGGTGGTTCAACCTGCGCCCCTCGAACACCGAGCCGCTCCTGCGCCTCAACGTCGAGGCCCGCGACGAGGCCACCCTGGCCAAGGTCCGCGACGAGGTCCTCGCGCTCGTCCGCGCCTGAGCCCCGGCGCAAGCCGGCCCCACCGGAGTCCGGGGCGCGGGGGTCCGGGGCAGAGCCCCCGGCACCAACCCGCACCCGCCCCCGGCCCCCGCCGCCGCTCCCCGGAGCGCGCGGGGGCCCGGGGCGGCCCCGCCCGGCGGGGCCGTCCCACCTCCGAGCCGCACCGCAGGTGACTCGGCGGTACGCTGACCTCGCCCGATCCGCATTTCCGAAGGGAACCGCCCCATGCCGCTCGAAGCCGGCCTCCTGGAGATCCTCGCCTGCCCCGCCTGCCACGCGTCCCTGGAGGACAAGTCGGCGGACGAGACGGCACCCGAGCTGATCTGCACCGGCCAGGACTGCGGCCTCGCGTACCCGGTCCGCGACGGGATCCCGGTCCTCCTCGTCGACGAGGCCCGCCGCCCCGCCTGACCCGCACCCCGCGCAGACCGCAGACGCTGAGACCGGTTCCGCCACCCCGGAGCCGTCAACACCGCCGGAGGCCGCCATGCTCGACGAGTCGCTCCTCGACGCACCGGACGATCTCGCCCGTGCCGACCGCCGCGGCCTGCTCCGCGGCGCCGCCGACGCCGGCGCCCGGGTCCGTACCGCGGCACGGCACGCGACCGAGGCGGGCCTCGCGGACCTGCGCCCCGACGGCCGCCCGCGCGCCGTGCTCATCGCCGGCTCCGGAACCGCCGCCACCGGCGTCGCCGACCTCCTCGGCGCCCTCGCCGGGTCCTCGGCCCCCGTCACCCGGCTCCACCCCACCGGCGTCGCGCCCGCCGCCGGGGCCCTGCGCTGGGCGCTCCCCGGCTGGGCCGGCCCCGTCGACCTGCTGCTGATCGCCACCACCGACGGCACCGAGCCCGGCCTCGGCGTCCTCGCCGAACAGGCCTACCGGCGCGGCTGCACCGTCGTCGCCGTCGCCCCCGAGCGGTCCCCGCTCAGCGAGGCCGTGGACGGCGCGCACGGAGTGCTCGTACCGATGGCCAAGGCCCCGTACCAGGAGTACGACGAGTCCGCCGCGGCCGGTCCCGGAGCCCTCTGGGCCCTGCTGACCCCGCTCCTGGTGCTGCTGGACAAGGTCGGCCTGGTCACCGCCGCCCCCGACACCCTCCAGCGGGTCGCCGACCGGCTCGACCGGACCGCCGAGCGCTGCGGGCCCGCCATCGTCACCTACTCCAACCCGGCCAAGACCCTCGCGACCGAACTCGCCGACTCCCTGCCCCTCATCTGGAGCGAGGGAGGCGCCGCGGGCCCCGCCGGCCGCCGTTTCGCCGCGACCCTCGCCGAGCTGGCCGGCCGGCCCGCCCTCGCCGCCGAACTCCCCGAGGCACTGCCGGCCCACGGGGTCCTGCTCGCCGGATCCTTCGCGGCCGGAGCCGACCCCGACGACTTCTTCCGCGACCGGGTCGAGGAACCACAGGCCCTGCGCGCCCGCATCGTCCTGCTGCGCGACCGCCCGGCCGGCGGCCTCACCGCCGCACCCGCCGCCCGCGAACTCGCCCTCAGCCACGACACGGCCATCAGCGAGCTCGAACCGGAGGAGGGCGGAGAGCTGGAACAGCTCGCCGAACTCCTCGCCGTCACGGACTTCGCCACCGCCTACCTCGCGCTGGCGACCCGGGGCCACGGCTGAGGCACGGACCCGTGCCCGCCCTACCTTTCAGATCCAGGAAGACGACGATGGACCGCCTGACGAACACGATCCGCCCCTACGCGTGGGGATCCACCACCGCCATCCCCACCCTGCTGGGGATCGAGCCCACCGGTGAACCCCAGGCCGAGATGTGGATGGGCGCCCACCCCGGCGCCCCCTCCCGCCTCGACCGCGGCGCGGGCGGCACCACCCTCGCGGACGTCATCGCCGCCGACCCGGAAGGCGAACTCGGCGCCGCCGCCGTCGCCAAGTTCGGCCCCCGGCTGCCCTTCCTGCTCAAGCTCCTCGCCGCGGGCGCCCCCCTCTCCCTCCAGGTCCACCCCGACCTGGCCCAGGCCAAGGAGGGCTTCGAGGACGAGGAGCGCCGCGGCGTCCCGATCGACGCGGGCCACCGCAACTACAAGGACGCCAACCACAAGCCCGAACTGATCTGCGCGCTCACCCCCTTCGACGGCCTGTGCGGCTTCCGCCCGCCGCTGGAGGCCGCGGCCCTCCTCGAAGGCCTCGGCGTCGACTCCCTCAAGCCGTACGCCGACCTGCTGCGCGCCCACCCGGAAGAGGCGGCGCTGCGCGAGGTACTCACCGCCGTACTGACCGCGGACCGCGCCGAGATGGCCCGTACGGTCACCGAGGCCGCGGCAGCCGCGGAGCGGCTCGGCGGCCCGTACGCGCCCTACGCGGGACTCGTCCACGACTACCCGGGCGACCCGGGCGTGATCGCGGCCATGCTGCTCAACCACGTCCGGCTCCAGCCCGGCGAAGCCATGTTCCTCGGCGCGGGCATCCCGCACGCCTACCTCGACGGCCTCGGCGTCGAGCTCATGGCCAACTCCGACAACGTGCTGCGCTGCGGGCTCACCCCCAAGCACGTGGACGTCCCCGAACTGCTCAAGGTCGTCATCTTCGAGCCGAGCGCACCGGGAATCCTGCGCCCCGAGGCCGACGGCGAGGAGGTCTACGAGACCCCCATCGACGAATTCCGCCTCTCCCGCTTCCTGCTGGCCCCCGGCGGCGCCCCGCAGACCCTCCCGGACGCGGCCCCGCAGATCCTGCTCTGCACCGCCGGCAGCCCGAAGGCCGGCGAACTGACCCTCGCGGCAGGCGAGTCCGTCTTCGTCCCGGCGGGCGAAAAGGTCGAACTGTCCGGATCCGGAACCGTATTCCGCGCCACCGTGGTCGTCTGACGTAGCGTCGGCACCACGATCGGCTGCAACAATGTGCGGCCGTAGTCAGTGGCTAGGAAGGGACATCCAGCACCCATGAGCGCGTCGGGCGGTACCAGGGCGATCGTGGCGGCACTCGCCGCCAACCTCGCCATCGCCGTAGCCAAATTCGTGGCATTCCTCTTCAGCGGCTCCTCGTCGATGCTGGCGGAGAGCGTCCACTCGCTGGCCGACTCCGGCAACCAGGGACTGCTGCTCCTCGGCGGCAAGAAGGCCCAGCGCGAGGCGACGCCCCAACACCCCTTCGGGTACGGGCGCGAGCGCTACATCTACGCCTTCCTCGTCTCCATCGTGCTCTTCACCGTCGGTGGCATGTTCGCCATCTACGAGGGCATCGAGAAGATCAACCACCCGCACGCCATCGAGGCCTGGTACTGGCCCGTCGGCGTCCTCGTCTTCGCGATCATCGCGGAGTCCTTCTCCTTCCGCACAGCGATCAAGGAGTCGAACGAGATCCGCGGGCGGCAGACCTGGACCCAGTTCGTCAGGCGGGCCAAGGCCCCCGAACTGCCCGTCGTCCTGCTGGAAGACCTCGGCGCGCTCGTCGGCCTCGTACTGGCCCTCGGCGGCGTCGGCATCGCCCTCGTCACCGGCAACGGCGTCTGGGACGGCATCGGCACGCTGTGCATCGGCGTCCTGCTGATCGTCATCGCCATCGTGCTGGCCGCCGAGACCAAGTCGCTGCTGCTCGGCGAGGCCGCCGGTACCGAAGAGGTCGACAAGATCAAGGCCGCCATCGTCGACGGGCAGGTCGTCACCCGCATCATCCACATGCGCACCCTGCACCTCGGCCCCGAGGAACTGCTGGTCGCCGCGAAGATCGCCGTCGAGCACGACGACACCGCCACCGAGGTCGCGGCCGCCATCAACGCCGCCGAGGCCCGCATCCGCGAGGCCGTCCCGATCGCGCGCGTGATCTACCTGGAGCCGGACATCTACGACCCGGAAGCCGCCGCCACCGGCAAGTGACCGGCAGCGCGCCGCACACGGAGGAGGGCCCCGCAGCCGACCGGCTGCGGGGCCCTCCTCCGTCCGGTTCGCACCGGCCTACGACTGCACGTCCGCGCGCTCCCCGGAAGCGGCCGGAGAGACCTGGTCCGTGTCGGCGCCGTCCTCGGCCCCGGCGGCCGGGGAGCCGGGAGCCTCCGGGCCCGCCGGAGCGTCCACACCCTGTGCGGCCGCCTCGGCGGCCTCGGCAGGAGCCTCAGGCGCCGCCTGGGCCGGCACGGGAGCGACGGCCCGCTCCGCGGCCCGCTTGCGCGCCCGCCGCGCCACGGCCGCCAGCGCGGCACCGACGAGGATCACGAGCACGCCGGCGGCCTGCCCCCACACCGCCAGCTTCGCCATCGGGTACGCCACGACCTTGGAGACGACCGCGCTCTCCGCGACCGGACCGTTGTTCGCGAACTGCGAGCCGTCCGAGTTCAGCCGGTTGTCGGCCATCAGGAACAGGTGCCCCTTGGGCACCCGCACGTCGAACGGCACCGTGGACGGGTTCTTCCACTGCTCCAGGTACGGCTCGTCCAGCGGCGTACCGTTCAGCACCAGCCGGTACTGGCCCGCGATCTTGCTGCTCACCTTGTACTGGATGCGGTCCCCCCCGACCGCGACGACCCGGTTCATCTGGGTCTTCTGCATGGACCACGGCACGGACGCGAGCACGACGTCACCCCGCCGCAGCTTCCCCTTGGCGACCGGCTCCAGGTAGATGCTCTCCCCGTTGGTGTAGGTCGGCGTCATGGTCCAGCCGACCTGCTTGCCCTCCGTGAACCGCGCGGGCGGAGCCACGGCCTTCGCCACCGTCACCCCCCCGAGGATGACCGCTCCGAGCACGAGCAGGACGATCGCCGCGATCCCGCGTCTGCGTCCTGGCCTGTGTTCCATTTCGTCCCTTCCGATGTACCTGCCTTGCATCGTAGGTCGACGCGGACGCCCGCCATGCCGCCGGGGCCCCGGTGCGTCCACTCCGTAGATACCGATTCGGACACTGCGCGGACGCCGTCGGGCCCCGTACCGCAGTGGTACGGGGCCCGACGGGCAGGGCCGGAAGGCGACGGCTAACGGATCTCCCGCAGCACCTCCAGGACGGCCGGCCCGTCCGGCGCGGACTGCAGCCGGGCCCGGAAACCGGAGTCCATCAGCTTGCGCGACAACAGGGCCAGGATCCGCAGGTGCTCGTCACCGGCCGCAGCCTCCGGCACCGAGATCATGAAGACCAGCCGGGCCTTCGTCCCGTCCAGGGCGCCCCACTCGATGCCCTCGTCGGAGCGGGCGAAGCCCACCGTGGGCCGGGACACCGCGTCCGTCTTCGCGTGCGGGATCGCGATCGACTCGCCGAGCCCCGTCGTCCCCTGCGCCTCCCGCGCCAGGGCGACCCGTACGAGCTCGTCCACGTCCCGGACGTTGCCCGTGGTGGCCAGCATCTCGGCCATTTCCCGGATCGCGGCCTCCTTGGAGTCCGACACGAGCTCCGTCTTGACCGTCCGCTCCGTCAGGTACCCGGACAGCACCTCCCGCTGCTCCGCCGCGGCCGGGGCGGGCGCGGGCTTCGTCAGCACGGCCGTCCCTCCGGTCCCGGTCCCGGAGCCCGCACCGGCGCCCGCACCCGGGCCGGCCACCGCGCCGGCACCGGCCGGTACGGGCGCTGCCGCCGCCGGCGCCACGACGGGCGCCCCGGCGGCCCGGCCCCGGCGCACCTTGATCTCGATCAGCGCGTTCGTCGTCAGCGCGGTCACCACCGTGCCCGTCGCGATCGCGATGAGGAACCAGCCCACCCCGCCGACGGCACCCAGCGCGGCCACGACCGGACCGCCGTGCGGCACGTGGTCGCCCACGCCCGCGACACCCGCGATGGCACCCGCCACCGCGCCGCCGAGCATGTTCGCCGGGATGACGACGGCCGGCCGGGCCGCCGCGAAGGGGATCGCGCCCTCCGAGATGCCGAACATGCCCATGAAGAGCGCCGCCATACCGGTGTCGCGTTCCTGATCGGAGTACAGCTTGCGGCGCAGCACCGTCGCCAGGCCCTGGCCGAGCGGCATGACCGGGATGGCCGCCGCGCACATGCCCATGACCGCGTAGTTGCCGGACGCGATGAGCCCCGTGCCGAAGAGGAAGGCCGTCTTGTTGACCGGGCCGCCCATGTCGAAGGCGATCATCAGGCCGAGGATGGCGCCGAGCAGGATCGCGCTGGTGCCGGTCATGCCCGACAGCCAGCTCGTCAGGCTCTCGAAGACCCAGGAGATCGGCTTGCCGATCACGTAGATGAAGAACAGGCCCAGCGCCGTCGTCGAGACGATCGGGATCACGATGATCGGCATGATCGGCTGGACGACCTTCGGGACCTTGACCTTCTTGATCCACAGGACCAGATAGCCGGCCAGGAAGCCCGTCACGATCGCGCCGATGAAGCCCGCGCCCGACTTGGAGTCGTAGAGGGCACCGGTGTTCGCGATGAAACCGCCGATCATGCCGGGCACCAGCGCCGGCCGGTCGCCGATGGCGTACGCGATGTAGCCGGACAGGATCGGGATCATCAGGGTGAAGCCCAGGACGCCGATCTGGAAGACGTGGTCCCAGAAGGTGCCCGGGGTGACCACGTACCCCTCGGCCGTGGCGTGACCGCCCAGCGCCAGGGCGATCGCGATCAGCAGACCGCCGACCACGACGAACGGGATCATGTACGAGACGCCGTTCATCAGCGCCTTGTAGGCGAGGCTGCGCTCCTTGCCCCCGCCGCCGCTGCCCGCCGCGGCGGCCGCGCCCTCCTGGACCGGCGCGTTCCGTACCCGCTCGATCAGTTCCTTCGGCTTGTGGATGCCGTCCGCGACGCCCGTCGACAGCACCCGCTTGCCGGCGAAGCGCTCCCGGTCGACCTCCTTGTCGGCGGCGATGATGATCCCGTCCGCTTCTCTGACATCGTTGTCAGAGAACACGTTCTCGGCACCGATGGAGCCCTGCGTCTCCACCTTCATGTCCACGCCCAGCTCGGCCGCGGCCTGTTGGAGCTTCTCGGCTGCCATGTAGGTGTGCGCGATGCCCGTGGGGCACGCCGTGACGGCGAGCAGCTTCAGGCGCTTCTGCCCGCTTGGGCCCCCGCCACCGGGAGGGCCGGCTGGACTGGTCACTGGAATCTCCTTCAGCCATGGGTCCACGGGATCGCGTACGACCCGATCCCCCGGCATCCTCTCGCAGAGGTGAGGCGGAGCAAAAGTCCGAAAGGCCCCGAACCGCTCCGCCATAGGGCCCTGGAACGCGCCGCGACTTGTTTCCCGGCCGACTGGGGCAGGCTCGGCCGATCGGTGTAGATTCGTCATCAGTGTCAGGCGTCGCTGCTGATGGCGGTCGGGCGGTCCCCGTGACCGGCCGAGGGGAGAGAGGGCCCCCGACGGACTGTGCTCGGTGCACCGCCCTGCCCAGGCCGGACGGCGCGCGGCTCAGCCGTACCCACCCTCTCGAACCATGAGGAGCAGCACCCATGGACTTCAAGGTCGCAGACCTTTCCCTTGCCGCTTTCGGCCGCAAGGAGATCACCCTGGCCGAGCACGAGATGCCGGGTCTGATGTCGATCCGCCGCGAGTACGCCGAGGCGCAGCCGCTGGCCGGCGCGCGCATCACGGGCTCCCTGCACATGACCGTGCAGACGGCCGTGCTCATCGAGACCCTCGTCGCCCTCGGCGCCGACGTCCGCTGGGCCTCCTGCAACATCTTCTCCACCCAGGACCACGCGGCCGCCGCCATCGCGGTCGGCCCGAACGGCACCCCGGAGAACCCGCAGGGCGTCCCGGTCTTCGCCTGGAAGGGCGAGACGCTGGAGGAGTACTGGTGGTGCACGGAGCAGGCGCTGACCTGGCCGAACACCCCCACCGGCGGCCCGAACGTGATCCTCGACGACGGTGGCGACGCCACCCTCCTCGTCCACAAGGGCGTCGAGTTCGAGAAGGCCGGCGCGGCCCCGGACCCCTCGACGGCGGACTCCGAGGAGTACGCCCACATCCTCACCCTGCTCAACCGCACCCTCGGTGAGGCCCCGCAGAAGTGGACGCAGCTCGCGTCCGAGGTCCGCGGCGTGACCGAGGAGACCACCACCGGTGTCCACCGCCTCTACGAGATGATGGCCGAGGGCACCCTGCTCTTCCCGGCGATCAACGTGAACGACGCCGTGACGAAGTCGAAGTTCGACAACAAGTACGGCTGCCGCCACTCCCTCATCGACGGCATCAACCGCGCCACCGACGTCCTGATCGGCGGCAAGGTCGCCGTCGTGTTCGGCTACGGCGACGTCGGCAAGGGCTGTGCGGAGTCGCTGCGCGGCCAGGGCGCCCGCGTGATCATCACCGAGATCGACCCGATCTGCGCGCTCCAGGC
>NZ_JBEXPG010000096.1:0-21204 GCF_040611935.1 Streptomyces sp. NPDC006512
GGTCAAGGGTGGCCGAAGGCCATCGCGAAGCGACGCGAACGAAGTGAGCGCCCTTGAGGGACCGGACCGAAACGGAAGGACAGTGGACTGACGGGAAGCCCCCGACACACACCCGACCCCACCGAGGGAGCACCGCCCACCCCCGGCCCCGGCCACCTGACACATCCCCTGCTCCGTCGAATCCCTTGACGCCGGCTCGCCGTAGCCTGCCCGAATGATCGATTCACGGACTCACATCCGCGTCGCGCGGCCGTCCCTCGACTTGCAGGCCGCCGAGCGGTTCTACGTGGACGGGCTCGGGCTCGACGTCCTGTGGCGGACCTCCGGGCACGTGCCCGGGAAGCACGATCTCGTGATGGTCGGGCCGCCCGGGGGCGGGTGGCACTTCGAGCTCACCCTGGATCCCGAGAGCCCCCTCACCCCCACCCCCACGGTCGACGACCTGTTCGTCGTCTACCTCGGGGAGGCCCCCGACGAGGACCTGGTGCGGCGCCTGATCGATTGCGGTGGGACCCGGGTGGCGTCCCACAACCCGTACTGGGACGAGTACGGGGTCACGGTCATGGACCCCGACGGTTACCGCCTGGTGCTCTGCTCCCGCACCTGGGGCTGACCGCCGGGGTCCCCGGCGGCCCCCAGCCCTCAGCGTCAGCGGACGCTCGGCGCCTTCGGCAGTCCGCCCGACAGGGCGCCTCCGGCGCCTGACAGGGCCGCCTCGGTGCCCTTGGAGGCGGTGCCGGCCGCCTGGGAGGTCACGGCGACGGCCGTCTTCGTGTCCTGAACGGCCTGTCCGGGGTGGTCGACGATGTCGGTGACGCGCTGGGTGATGGGCGGCGCCTGGACCGGTGCCTCGTCGGCGTGGGCGGCGACGGGGGTGAGTGCGAGTGCGGCGCCGCCGGAGAGGACCAGGGCGGAAAGGGTGCGCTTCATGGCATTCATGCCCCGCCCAACGACCCCGACGCTCCCGGGGTCACTGCGACCGATCACCTCAACCAGTCACCCCAACCGGTCCCAACGACGGGTCACCACGACCGATCACCCCAACCGGTCCCCACAACGAACCAGCACAACGGGTACTCCCCCACCCCCCACCACACACACCTACGCGGGCCCGCGGCCCCCCACCGGTCGGAACCGGTCGAGGGCCGCGGGCCCGCAGGTATGACACGGCGGGATCGCCGCAACGGACCGCCGCAGCGGACCGCCCCAACGGAGCGCCGCAGCAGATCACCGCAGCGGACCCCCAACGGAGCGCCCCACCGGACCGCCCCACCAGACCGCCCCCAGGTCAGTCCTCGACCACCAGGGCCGGGGTGGACTTGGTGAGGACCTCGCCGCGGAAGAAGGCGGGGCTGCGGCGTTCGGTGACGATCATGATGACCAGGCCGAGGGCGAGCAGGCCGACGCCGATGACGAAGACGCTGCCGACGCCGAGGACGGTGGAACCGGATCCGTAGGAGGGGTTCCACATGTCGATCAGGGTCTTGCAGAAGACCGCCGCGAGGAGCAGGCCGCCGAGGACCGGGAAGACGCCCTTGAAGAACAGGTCGCGGGCGGAGCGGCGCAGTTCGCCGCGGAAGTACCAGGCGCAGGCGAAGGCCGTCAGCGAGTAGTAGAAGCAGATCATCAGGCCGAGCGCGAAGATCGTGTCGGTGAGGACGTTCTCGCTGACCAGGGTCATCACGGTGTAGAAGACGCCGGTGGCGACGCCCGCCATGACGGTGGCGCGGCCCGGGGTCTTGAACCGCTCGTGGACCTTGGCGTAGGAGGGCGGCAGGGCCTCGTAGGTCGACATGGCGAGGACCGTGCGGGCCACCGGGATGAAGGTGGTCTGGAGCGAGGCCGTCGCCGAGGCGAGGACCGCGACGAAGAGCAGGATGCCGAGCATCGGGCCCATGACGGGGCCGGCGAGGGCGGCGAAGACGTTGTCGGAGGTCTCCGGGTTGCCGAGGCCGAGGCCCGCGGCGCCGGAGCCGACGGCCATCTGGGCGGCGATGCCGGTGGCCAGGTAGGAGCCGACGAGGACGACCATGGCGATGAGCGAGGCGCGGCCGGGGGTCTTGGCGGAGCCGGTGGTCTCCTCGTTGGTGGCCAGGCAGGCGTCCCAGCCCCAGTACATGAAGATCGAGAGCGAGAGTCCGGCGGTGAAGGCCGCCATGGACTCGACCGCGAAGGGGTTCATCCAGGACCAGGAGAAGTCCAGGCCGGTGTCGAAGCTGCCGGCGGAGGCCTTCTGGAAGGCCATCGCGACGAAGATGGCGAGGACCGCGAGCTGGAGGCCTACGAGGGTGTACTGGACGCCCTTGGTGGCGGTCATGCCGCGGTAGCTGATGGCGGTCGCGGCGGCGATCAGGGTGAGGCAGGTGGCGATGTGGACGAGTTTGTTGTCGTCCAGGGCGGCGATCGAGGCGTTGCCGGTGATCTCGCCGGCCAGGAGCCAGAAGTAGGAGGTGGCGACGCCGGCCAGGTTGGAGAGGACGATGATCGTGGCGATCACCAGTCCCCAGCCGCACATCCAGCCGATGCGGGGGCCGAAGGCCTTGACCGTCCAGGTGAAGGAGGTGCCGCAGTCCGGCATGGCCTTGTTGAGCTCGCGGTACGCGAAGGCGACCAGGAGCATCGGCAGGAAGCCGGCGAGGAAGACCGCCGGCATCTGGACTCCGACCTCACCGGCGGTGGAGCCGAGGGTCGAGGTCAGGCAGTAGACGGGGGCGACGGTGGAGATGCCGATGACGGCGCTTCCCACCAGTCCGACGGACCCCTTGCCGAGGCCCTTGCCGCGAACGTCGCCCTCGGCGACGCCGCTTACCGTGTCTCCGACCCGAGGCCGAACGTCCAGCTGTGTCATGGGTCAGGACGTTAGATGCTGCGGTTTCCTCATTCGGAAGGCTTAAGTCCAGTACTTCACAGGGCTAAATCCCTTGGAATCTCGAGATCGACAGAGTTCACACGCGCGCAATGCAAGGTTCACTCAGGCATCTATCCCCCCATAGACAGGCGCTGCACCGAACCTTCCGGAATGCGGAAACCGCAGCCGTGTCCGTTTTGCCCCATTCAAAACTTTCCCGCGCGAATTTTCCGGCCCCACCAAACCGGGGCACCATCCGCAAGACTGGCCCCATGCCCACGGCCGATGAGCTCCTCAGCGCGGATACCGTCAGTAACCTGGCTCGGTTGCTCGCCCGGGCGGGCGGCCGCCGGGCCGCACCGGCCCTGCGCGCCCGTGCCGACGCACTCGACGGGCTGACGTTCAGCGGCCGCGTCACCGCCGTCCGCGACGCCGTCCTCGCCGACCTCCCCGCCGACTGGACCGGCTTCGAGGCCGTCGTCCGCACGGCCCTGGCCGACCCCGGCTTCCAGGGGTGGATGACCTTCCCCGTCAACGAGGCCGTCGCCGTGCGCGGGCTGGAGGCGTTCGAGCCCGGACTGGCGCTGCTGCGCGACCTCACCACCCGGCTGACCGCCGAATCCGCCGTACGGCCCTTCCTGCGCGCCGACCCGGCCCGCGCCCTGGCCGTCGTACAGAAGTGGACGGACGACCCGGACCCGCACGTGCGCCGCCTCGCCAGCGAGGGCACCCGGCCGCGGCTGCCGTGGGCCCCGCAGCTGCCCGCGTTCATCGCCGACCCGCGCCCGGCCCTGCCCGTACTGGACGCCCTCTACCGCGACGAGTCGGAGTACGTGCGCCGCTCCGTCTCCAACCACCTCAACGACATCAGCCGCGACCACCCCGCCCTCGCGGTCGAGACCGCCGCCCGCTGGCTGGCCGGGCCCACGGCCACCACCGACCGCGTCGTACGCCACGGGCTGCGCACCCTGGTCAAGGCGGGCCGGCCCGAGGCGCTGACCGTCCTCGGCCACTCCCCGGACGCGCCGGTCTCCGTCCGCGGGCCCGTGGTCACCACCCCGCGCGTCACCGTCGGGGAGTACCTCGTCTTCGACTACGCCGTCACCAACACCGGCCCGCTCCCCGCCGAGCTGGTGGTCGACTACGTCGTGCACCACACGAAGGCGAACGGCACCCGCACCCCCAAGGTGTTCAAGCTCGTCACCCGCGCGCTGGCCCCCGGCGAAACCCTCGCCGGCACCAGGCGGCACTCCTTCAAGCCGATCACCACCCGCCGCTACCACTCGGGCGAACACATGGTGCAGCTCCAGGTCAACGGGCGGGTCCGGGGCGAGGCCGTTTTCTCGCTGGACGCGCCCTGACCCCGCCTGCCACCCTGCTCCCATGACCTACGGAATCGAGTCCCACCCCGCCCGGTGAGCGCCCGCGACGAGCGCGAGCCGCTCGGCCCCCGGCCCACCTCCCTCTACGACCACGCACTCTTCGTGCACGCCGTCGAGCCGGACGCCCCGCTCCCGCGCGCAGGCCGTCCCCTACCGGACGGGTCCCCGCCGGAATCCGGCCGCAAGGGCCTGACCTGGGAACGGGCACGGGCCGACGTCACCGCCGCGCTCACGGACCTCCTGGCCGACCCCGACCCCGTGCGCGCCGCCGGGGCCGTCCACCGGCGGGTCTCGGAGCTGGCGATGCCCCACCGCACCCTCCGCGCGGCCACCGCCCTGCTCCCGCTGACCGACGAGGACGCCGCCCGGCGCACCGCCCGCCGGCTGACCCGTACCGGTACCGACGCGGCGGCCGTCGGCGTCGGCATCACCCTCCTGATCCGCCTCGGCGAACCCGAGGACGTGCCCTGCCTCCAGGCCCTCGGAACGCTGCGCGGCCTCGAACAGGCGGCCGCCGCGGCCCTCGACCCGCTCGACCGGCAGGCCGCCGCCCTGCTGGTCATCCGCCGCCGGGACCGGTCCCGGGCGCTGGCACCGCTGACCGCCGCGATCACCGCCGGCGACCCGGAGGCCGTCCGGGACGCACTGATCGCGGTACCGGACGACCCCCGGGCCCTGTGGCTCGCCCGGCGCGTCGCCGAGGCCGCCGACCTCGACGCTCTGCTGCGCTCCCGGCCCGGGGACACCGCACTGATCGTCGCGGCGGGCCGCCTGCTGCACGGGATGTGCGGCCAACTGGAGCACCGGCCCGACATCCTCGACTACCTGCCCGCCCGGTCCGCGTACGCGTACTTCCTCGGGCAGGCCGGGCTGCCGGACCCGGCCCCGGAGCTCCACGAGCTGCTCCTGTCGACCGCCCTCGACCTGCACAGCGGCCCCGCCGCGCTGCTGGACTGGCGGCCATTCCGGCGGGAGGCGCTGCTCGACCGCCTGGAGCGGCTGCTGGCCGGGCCCGCGTGGGACCCCGGACCCCACGGCGGGGGGCGCCGCGCGGACTGGATCCGGCGCACCGGGCGCAAGCCGTTCGCCCGGACCGCGGCGGCGGGCGCGCACCCGCGCTGGGAGGTGGCCGTCGTCCAGGAGTCCCCGGACTCGAACCGCGTCGAGACCCGGATCCTCGTCGACGGCCGGCCGCTGTTGCCCGCGCTGTTCGGAAAGGGGCCGGGCGGCCCGCCCGAGGACCTGCTCGACAGCGGCCTCCTGCGCGCCGGACCCCGGCCGCGGGAGGTGCGGCTCGCCGAGGCGGACTGCACCGAGGGCTGCTGCGGCGCCCTGTACGTGACGATCCGCCGGGACGGCCCCGAGGTGGTGTGGGGCGGCTGGCGCGGGGCGGCCGGCCCGCCGCCGCCCGAGTACCGCTTCGACGCGGCTGCCTACGACGCCGAGGTCGAGCGCGCCGAGAAGGACGAGTCCTGGTGCTGGCCGGCCCGCAGCGCGGCACGGCTGATCACCG
The DNA here is from genome assembly GCF_040611935.1 of Streptomyces sp. NPDC006512. NCBI lineage: Bacteria > Bacillati > Actinomycetota > Actinomycetes > Kitasatosporales > Streptomycetaceae > Streptomyces > Streptomyces sp. NPDC006512. Next base: position 5,744 of record NZ_JBEXPG010000096.1, read on the forward strand.
CGGGTCTGCGGGAGCGGCCGGAGCTGCTGGGCCGGTGGGGGCTCGGGCAGAGCTGGGTCTCCACCGGCTGGCGCGATCCGGACACGGTGACGGCGCAGTTCGCGTTCTCGCCGCCCGGAGCCGAGGGGTCCCTGTACTTCCAGTGGGACCTGCCCGACGACGGCAGCGGGCCGCAGGCCCGGGCTGCCGCCGCCCTGGAGAGGATCGCCGTGTCCGACCCGAAGGACTTCGCCGTCCTCGGCGGCGGCAGCCGCGAGCTCGCCGAATCCCTCGGCTACGACTGGCCGCCGCCCTCCTGAGCGCAGGACGGGGTCCGGCCGGGAGCGCCCCGCTCCCGGCCGGACCCCGCCCCGGCCCGTCTCAGCCGGTCCAGACGATCGACTGGATCTCGCTGTACGCGTGCAGGGCGTACGAGCCCACGTCCCGGCCCACGCCCGAGCGCTTGAAGCCGCCGAACGGCGCCTCCATGTTCCGGCCGATGGTGTTCACCCCGACCCCGCCCGCACGCAGTTGCCGGGCCACGCGGAAGGCGCGCGCCGAGTCCCCGGACCACACGTAGCTGATCAGGCCGAAGTCGCTGTCGTTGGCCAGCGCGACCGCCTCCTCCTCGCCCCCGTCGAAGGGGACGACCACCACGACCGGGCCGAAGACCTCCTCGCGGACCACCCGCATGTCGTTCGTGCAGTCGACGAGGAGGGTCGGCGCGACGTAGAAGCCCCGGCCGTCGCCGACCACCGGCCGCTCGCCTCCGTACGCGAGCCGCGCCCCTTCCTTCCTGCCGAGCTCGACGTAGGACTCCACGCGGTCCCGGTGCGCGGCCGAGATCACCGGGCCGACCACCGTGCCCCGCTCCCCCGGGTGGCCGACCTTCATGAAGGCCAGGTAGCCGGTCAGCTTCTCGATCAGCTGCTCGTAGACGGAGCGGTGGGCGATCACCCGGGTCGGTGCGGTGCATATCTGGCCGGAGTAGAAGGAGAAGGTCGTCCCGATGCCCATCACGGCCGCGTCCAGGTCGGCGTCGTCCAGGACGATCGCCGCGCCCTTGCCGCCGAGTTCCATCAGCTGCCGCTTCATCGTGCGGCCGCAGACCTCCGCGATGCGCTGGCCGACGGCGGTGGAGCCGGTGAAGGACACCATGTCCACGTCCGGGGAGTCCACGGCGGCCTCGCCGACCTCGACGGACTGCCCGTTCACGACGTTGACCACGCCCGGCGGCACCCCGGCCTCCGCGAGGGCCTCGGCCATCTTGAACACCGACAGGGGGTCCTGCGGGGCGGGTTTGACGACGACCGTGTTGCCCATGGCGAGCGCCGGGGCCACCTTGCCCGCGGGGTTCGCCCACGGGTTGTTGTACGAGGTGATGCAGGTGACCACGCCGACCGGCTGACGGACCTCCAGCGCGCCCAGGACGGCGGCCTTCCCCATCGGCCCGGCCGCGGTGACCTGTGGTGGAAGGCCCCGTTCCACGGGTTCCAGGGCGCCCTTCGCGTACCGGCGGAAGCGGGCCGCGCCCACCCCGACCTGCATGCCGCGGGCGATGCCGGTGGGGGCGCCGGTCTCCGCCTGGGCCAGCGCCGCCCACGGTTCGTACTCCCGCTGGATGATGTCCGCGGCCCGGTCGAGGATCGCCGCCCGTTCCTCGGGCCGGGTGCGCGACCAGGAGGTGAAGGCCTCGGCGGCGGCGCGGGCCGCCTCCTGGACCTGGGCGCGGGAGGCCTCGGGGGCGAGCCCGACCACCGATTCGTCCGCCGGGTCGATCACCTCGTAGTGGCCGCCCGCGGGTTCCACCCATTCCCCGCCGATGTAGAGCCGCTGCGGATCCGTCATCGGGTGCTCACCGTCCTCGTGTCCCGGCCGGAGCGCAGGACGGTCCCGGGGATCGCGCCGGTCACCTGGTCGTCGCGGATGGTCTCGACGCCGTTGACGCGTACGGAGACGATGCCGATGGCGCGCGCGTCGAGGCGCGGGCTGTCACCGGGCAGGTCGTGGACGAGGGTGGCGGGGCCGGCGTCGATGCGTTCGGGGTCGAAGAGGACGAGGTCGGCGTGCCAGCCTTCGCTGATCCGGCCGCGTTCGCGCAGGCCGAAGAGCTGGGCGGGGTCGTCGGTGAGCATCCGTACGGCCTGTTCCAGCGGGACCAGCTTGCGGCCGCGCAGGCAGTCGCCGAGGAAGCGGGTCGTGTAGGGGGCGCCGCACATCCGGTCCAGGTGGGCGCCGGCGTCGGAGCCGCCGAGCATGACGTCCTCGTGCTGCCAGGTTTCCTGGCGCAGGGTCCAGCTGGCGGGGTCGTTGTCGGTGGGCATCGGCCACAGGACGGTGCGCAGGTCGTCGTTGGCGCAGATCTCGACGAGGCAGTGGAAGGGGTCCTGGCCGCGTTCGGCGGCGATGTCGTTGACGACGCGGCCGGAGAGGCCCTCGTTCTCCTTGCTGTACGTGTCGCCGATGACGTAGCGGCCGAAGTTCGCGAGGCGGCGGAAGACGCCGGCTTCCTTGCTGTCGGCGCGGCGGAGCATCTCGGCGCGTACGCCGGCGTCGCGGAGCTTCGCGATGCGTTCGGGGACGGGCAGGCCGAGGACCTCGCCCCAGCCGGGGATGAGGTTGAGCGCGCAGAAGGTGCCGAGCGACATGTTCATGGGGGTGAGGATCGGCATGGTGAGGGCGACGATGCGGCCGCCTGCCTTGCGGGCGCGTTCGCTGGGGATCAGCTGGCGCGGGACGCGTTCGGGGACGGAGGCGTCGATGGTGAGGACGTTCCAGTTGAGGGGCCGGCCGGCGGCGGCGCTCATGTCGACGAAGAGGTCGATCTCCTCGTCGGAGAACTGGTCGAGGCAGCCCGCGACGATGGCTTCGAGCTGGGTGCCCTCGTGGTCGGCGACGGCGCGGGACAGGGCGAGGAGTTCGGCGGGCCCGGCGTGGCGGGAGGCGACGGGGGCGCCGGAGCCGTCGGAGTGGGTGGAGGACTGGGTGGTGGACAGGCCCCAGGCGCCGGCGTTCATGGCGTCGTGGAAGAGGTCGAGCATCTGCTGCATCTGCTCGGGGGTGGGCTGTCCGCCGACGGCGTCCTCGCCCATGACGTGGCGGCGCAGGGCGCAGTGGCCGACCATGAATCCGGCGTTGACGGCGATGCGGCCTTCGAGGGCGTCGAGGTATTCGCCGAACGTGGACCAGGTCCAGTCGACGCCTTCTTCGAGGGCCTTGAGGGCCATGCCCTCGACCTTGCTCATCATGCGGCGGGTGTAGTCGGCGTCCTCGGGGCGGTCGGGGTGGAGCGGGGCGAGGGTGAAGCCGCAGTTGCCGCCGGCGACGGTGGTGACGCCGTGGTTCATGGAGGGGGTGGCGTACGGGTCCCAGAACAGCTGGGCGTCGTAGTGGGTGTGCGGGTCGATGAAGCCGGGGGTCAGGACGAGGCCGGTGGCGTCCTCGGTGGTGCGGGCCCCTTCGGTGACGGTGCCGGGGTCGCCGATGGCGACGATCCGGCCGTCCCGTATGCCGACGTCGGCGACGTACGCGGGGGCGCCGGTGCCGTCCACGACGGTGGCGCCCTTGATCAGGTGGTCGAGCATGGCGTCCCTTCGGCGGTGCGGTGTGGTCGCGGCGTACGCGCCGCTGCCCCGGCCGGGGGCCGCCTGGCCGGCCGCGGCCGTGGCGGCCTCCGGCCGGGGCCGGAGCGGGGCGGCGGTCCGGGAAGGCGCCGCCCCCGTGCGGGGGGCCGTCAGGATCCGGCGGCCTCGCGGAAGCGGGTGGTGCGGTGGACCGGGTCGGTGTCGATCTCGGGGATGACGTGTTCGCCGAGGAGCTTGATGGTGTTCATCGTGTCCTCGTACGAGACTCCGGTCGGCAGGCCGAAGGACAGCTGGTCGGCGCCGGCCTGTTCCCAGCGCTTGCACTGCTGGAGGACCTCGGAGGGGTCTCCGCAGATCATCAGTTCCTCGGCGATCAGCAGCTCGATGATCTCGGCGTTGTACTCGGGGAGCAGTTCGGGCCACTGCGGGATGGCCTCGGGCCGCGGGAAGGTGTCGTGGTAGCGGAAGACCAGCGACTGGAAGCGGTTCATGTTCGCGTTGACGGCGATCTCGACGGCCTTGTCGTGGGTCTCGGCGCAGATCGCGGTGGAGGTGACCATGACGTTGTCGTTGACGAAGGCGCCGATGGCCTTCGCCTCCTGGATGGCCGTCTTGTACTGCTCCAGCACCCACTCCATGTCGGAGACCTTCTGGACGCTGAAGCCGAGGACGCCGAGGCCCTTCTTCGCCGCCATGGCGTAGGAGGAGGGGGAGCCGGCGGCGTACCACATGGCCGGGTGGGCCTTGCCGTACGGCTTGGGGAAGATCTTGCGCGGGGGCAGTGACCAGTGCTTGCCCTGGAACCCCTCGTATTCCTCCTGGAGGAACATCTTGGGGAACTCCGCGATGGTCTCCTCCCAGATCTCCTTGGTGCCGTTCATGTCCTCGATGCCGGGCAGGAATCCGAGGATCTCGTGGCTGCCCGCGCCGCGGCCGGTGCCGAATTCGAAGCGGCCCTTGGAGAGGTGGTCGAGCATGGCGACCTTCTCGGCGACCTTCACCGGGTGGTTCACCGGTGCGAGGGGGTTGAAGATGCCGGAGCCGAGGTGGATGCGCTCGGTGGCGTGCGCGAGGTAGCCGAGGAACACCTCGTTCGCGGAGAGGTGGGAGTACTCCTCCAGGAAGTGGTGTTCGGAGGCCCAGGCGTACTTGAAGCCCGACTTGTCGGCCTGGATGACGTACTCGGTCTCCTCGATCAGCGCCTTGTGCTCTGCCTCGGGGTCGACCCTGGACCGTGACTCGGCCACGTATCCCTGCACGAAGAGCCCGAATTCCAAGGGGGTTCACCGTCCTTTGATTTCTGACGCTGCGTCAGATTTGATGTCCCGACTGTTCCACCGTGGAGGTGCGAGCGTCAATACCTGACGCTCCATCAGATAATGGTGGAGGGGAGGCCGGCCGCCCCCTACAGGATGCTGACCCCGGCCATCCAGCCGCCGTCGATGACGAACGGCTGGCCGGTGATGTACGAGGAGTCCTCGCCGGTCAGGAACAGGGCCAGCCGCGCGATCTCCTCCGGCCGCCCCACCCGCCCCATCGGCACGACCCGCCGGTACAGCGCCGCCATCGACTCCCGCGCCTCGTCCGTGATCCCGGCCGGGTCGAGGAGGCCAGGATTGGCCATGGGGGTGTCCACGGCCCCCGGGCACATGGCGTTGACGCGGATGCCCTTCGCCGCCAACTCCAGCGCCGCCACCCGGGTCAGCCCGAGGATCGCCGCCTTGGTCGCCGCGTACGTGCCGACGTACGCCATGCCCGTCAGACCCGTGTACGAGGAGGTGTTGACGATGGTGCCCCCGCCGGCCGCCTCGATCTCGGGGGCGACCGTCTTGATGCCGAGGAAGGCCCCGACCTGGTTCACCTGGACCACCTGCTGGAACTCCTCCAGCGGGGTCGCGGTCAGCTCGTTGAAGCGCAGGATCCCCGCGTTGTTGACCAGGCCACTCACCGGCCCGAAGGCCTCCCCCGCCGCGGCGACGGCGGCCGCCCAGTCCTCCTCGCGGCTCACGTCCAGGCGTACGTACCGCGCCCGGTCCTCGCCGATCTCCTTGGCGACGGCGGCCCCCTGCTCGTCCAGTACGTCACCCAGCAGCACCTTGGCGCCCTCGGCGGCGAAGAGGCGCGCCTCCTGCTCGCCCTGGCCGCGCGCCGCACCGGTGATGATGACGACGCGCCCGTCCAGCTTGCCCATGCGTACGCCCCTAGTCGTTGAGGAGCGGGGCCACCTCGGCCCCGAAAGCGGTGATCTGGTCCACGAGTTCGTCCCGGTCGCGGCTGCGGAAGCGGACCTGGATCTGGTCGACGCCGAGCGCCGCGTACTCCCGGAGGGACTCGGCGAGCGCCTCCGCCTTGCCGGTCAGGGCGCGGCGGCCGGTGTCCCACGCGGGCTCCCCGACGTACAGCGCCTCGGTGATCGCGCCGACCTCCAGGGGACCGGTGACCCCGGCCGCCGCCCTCAGTTCACGGATCCGGGCGACCTGCGCGGGGATCTTCTCCCGCGGATCGCCCTGCGGCAGCCAGCCGTCACCGCGCACGGCCGCCCGGCGCACCGCGGCCGGCGAGGAGCCGCCGATCCAGACGGGGATCCTCGCCTGGGCGGGCCGGGGCAGCTGGCCGAGGTCCCGGAAGGCGAACCGCTCGCCCGCGAACTCCGGGTACTCCTCGGGGCCCAGGGCGGCCCGCAACGCGTCCAGGGTCTCGTCGAGGACGGCGCCGCGGCGCTCGAAGTCGACGCCGAGGACCTCGAACTCCTCCTGTACGTGCCCGGCCCCGACCCCGAGGATCAGGCGGCCCCCGGAGAGGTGGTCGAGCGTCGCGTACTGCTTGGCGGTGACCAGCGGGTGGCGCAGGCCGACGATCGCGACGTGGCTCAGGAGGCGTACGCGTTCGGTGATCCCGGCGAGGAAGGCCAGGGTGGCCACCGGGTCGTACCAGACGGTGCTCATGGGTCCGGCGAGGCGGCGCGGGACGGCGACGTGGTCGCAGGTGGCGACGTACGCGAAACCGGACCGGTCCGCGGCGCGGGCCACCTCGGCGAGGTCGGCCGCACCGGCGGACGCCTCCCAGGGTTCTGCGTAGATGGTGCTCTGCGACTGGATCGGGAGCTGCATCCCGTACACCAGCCGGCCTTCCGGAAACACGCGTGTCATGCGGGGCCCGCCTCGCCTTCGTCCGCCGGACGGGCCTGGCGGCCGGTCCCGTGGGTGCGCTTCGTGGGTGCGCTTCGTGGGTGCGGGGGCCATCGTCGTAGCTGACGGTTCGTCAGGCAAGGGGGCGGACGCCACCGGCGGACGGGCGGGGGTCGGGGTGGCGCAGGTGCGGCGGGACGGGGGTGCGGCGGGCGGGGAGCCCGGGGCTCCCGTCACGGGAGCCGGGTCACCGCCCGCCTGCGCGCCGATCGGGGTCCGCCGCCGGGCGGGGCGGCGGGGTACGCCCCGGTGTGGCGCCGGGGACCGACGGGGCGGCCGTCGCCGACGCCCGGGCGGGTGGGCTTGCCAGCCGGGTGACGCCGGGTCAGAAGCCTGCGGGGCCCATCGCGATGACCGGCTTCGCCGCCGGGTCCAAGGTGGTGAGCAGCCTCTCCATCGCCTCCTTCGGGACGCCGACGCAGCCCTGGGAGGGGCCGTCGTGGTCCACGTGGAGCCAGATGTTGCCGCCCTTGTCCTCGCCGTCCGGCTTGGCCGGGTCGAGGGGGGACACGCCCTGCCGGCGGTTGAAGTCGATCGCCACGACGTAGTCGAAGGAACCCGCCAGGGACTCGCCGTTCACGCCCCGGCCCGAGGCCACGAAGGCCGCGTCCCGGTCGTACGGCAGCCGGGTGCCGGCCGGCGCGGCCAGCAGACCGCCCGCGTCGGTGAGGGAGAACACGCCCTGCGGGGAGGTCAGGTCACCGTACGTGCGCTCGGTGGACCAGCCCTTGGCCCCGTTGCGGCCCGCCCACTGCGCGGCCCGCGTCCAGTCCGCGCCCGGCGCGGTGCGCGTGTACAGGGCGACGTCCGACTCCGAGGAGTCCTTGGCCCTGCCCGTGACCAGCACCAGTTGCCGCGAGTCCGCGGGGATCCGCGCCCGCGTCGCCTCGCTGAGGCCCGGCGGCAGCCCCTGGAGGGGGTCGGTGCGCTGCACCCCGCGCGCGGCACGGTCCGGGAGGGCCTGCGGGCGGGCGTCCGTGCGGGTCTGCGGGACGGGCGCGCCGGGCGGCTCCTGGAGGGCGTACAGCCAGCCGGCCCCGAAGGCCAGCAGCCCCAGGAACGCGGCGACGGTGACGGCCCGCTGCGCGCGTCCCTCGGAACGCGGACGCGTACGGCTGCGGGACCGGGAGCGGGTCCGGGCGTGCTTGCTCATTGAACCGACCGTACATCAGGTGATCATCGGTCCCGCCGAACGCCCGCCCTCCCGGGCCCCGGTGCCGCCGGAAAGCGGACCCGTACCGTCAGCCCGCCGTCCGGCTCCGGATTGGCCTCGGCGAGCAGCTCCGCACCGTGCGCCCGCGCGATCGAGGCGACGATCGACAGACCGAGGCCGGCGCCCTCACCTGCCGTGTGGCGGCGTTCCGCCCGACGGCGGAACGGCTCCAGGAGGCGCGGGACGTCCGCGGGCGCGATCGCCGGGCCGGTGTTGGACACCGTCAGCACCCCGTCGGCGGAGGTCGCCACGGACACCCGGCCGCCCGCACGGTTGTGACGTACGGCATTGGCGAGCAGGTTGCGGACCAGATGGCCCAGCAGGGTCCCGTCACCGCTCACCGTGAGCGGCGCGAGGTCCCGTACGACGGTCAGGCCGGACGGGGCGCCGGAGCCGGCTCCGGGCGGGGCGCCGGGGCGGGCGGCCGGATCGGCGGCCGGATCGGCGGCGGGGTGGCCGGTCGGATCGGCAGCGGAATGGCCCGCCGGCGGAGTGGCGCCCTCCGGGAGGGCAGCCGTCAGTTCCGCCGCCGTCAGCGCCGTCAGGTCCACCGGCTCCGCCGACTCCAGGCCCTCCTCGGAGACCGCCAGCAGCAGCAGTGACTCGATGAGGTGCTCGCTGGAATCGGCCACCGCGATCAGCCGCTCCCGGATCCGCGCCACCTTCTGCGGCTCCGGATCCCCCGCCAGCCCGATCTCGGCGGCCGCCCGCTGCACCGCGACGGGCGTCCGCAGCTCGTGCGCGGCGTTCGCGGCGAACCGGCGCTGCGCCGCGACCAGGCCCTCCATCCGGTCGAGCATCCCGTCGAAGGTGTCGGCCAGCCGCTTCAGCTCACCGGGCGGGGCCTCGAGCCCGATCCGCTCGTGCAGGTTGGCCCCCGACAGCCGGCGCGCCTTCTCGGTGATCACCCCGACCGGGCGCAGGACGCGGCCCGCCATCCACCAGGCCAGCCACACCGACAGCACCGCGAACAGGGCCAGGGCGATGAGGGACACCAGCGTCAGCTCGTGCAGCGCCGCCCGCTCGACGGCCTGGGACAGGTTCTTGGTGACCGCCCACTGCGCGAGCTGCTCGTCGGTCGGGGCCACGCCGGGCGGCAGCTTCTGGGCCGGTACGAAGACCTTCTGGCCCGGAGCCACCTCCCCGTCGTCGATCCGCATCCCGGGCATCACGGTCGTGACCGCCCCGCTGACCCGCGTGCCGAGGCCCTTGCGCAGCAGGACGTTGACCAGCGCGACCAGACCGCCGCCCGCCAGGAGCAGCAGCGCGCCGTAGAGCGCGGTGAGACGGGCGCGCTCGGAATGGAGCACCGCTCTCATCGTGGACCGGTGATCCGGTAGCCCGCGCCCGGGACGGTCTCGATCAGCGGCGGCTCGCCCAGCTTGGCGCGCAGCTTGCTGAGGGTGACCCGGACGGCGTTGGTGCTGTAGCCGGTGCCCTCCTCCCACACCTGCTCGATCAGGTCGTCGCTGCTCAGCACCGCGCCCCCGGCGCGCAGCAGCGCCTCCAGCACGGCGAACTCCTTGCGCGAGAGGGCCAGGCGGTGGCCGTCGCGGGTCGCGGAGCGGCGTGCCGTGTCGAGGGCGATCCCGGCGCGTTCCAGTACGGGCGGCAGCGCCGGGTGCGCGCGCCGGCCGAGCGCCAGGACGCGGGCGAGGAGCTCGTCGTAGGCGAACGGCTTGGTGAGGTAGTCGTCGGCGCCCAGGCCCAGGCCCTCCACCCGGTCGCGGACGGTCCCGGAGGCGGTGAGCATCAGCACCCGGGTCAGCAGCCGCTCGCGCACCACCTGGCGGCACACCTCGTCGCCGTGCAGGCCGGGCAGGTCGCGGTCGAGTACGAGGACGTCGTACTCCCCCAGCCGCAGGCGGCGCAGCGCCTCCAGCCCGTCGCCGGCCTCGTCGACGGCCAGCGCGTCGCGGCGCAGGCCCTCGGCGATCATCTCCCGGAGGAACTCCTCGTCCTCCACCACCAGAACTCGCATGCCGTCCTCTCTACAGGAGGACCGCATTTCGCCGTTGTAAGCGGACTGCGAGAGAGAAGCGAAATCCCGGTTTCCCGCACGCTCGGGCCCATGAAGCGATCCCTGACCATGACCACGGCCGCCGTCCTGACCGGCCTGACCCTCTTCGTCACCGCGTGCACGAACAGCGGCGCGTCCGACGGGAGCGACGGGAAGAAGGACGGGGCCACGGGCGGCTCCGCGAGCGGCGGCGGCAACGGCGGCGCCGACGCGGACGCGGCCGTGAAGATGCGCCAGTGCCTGCGCGAGCACGGCATAGACGCGCCCGACCCCAAGCCCGGCCAGAACCCGAACGGGATGACCGTCGGCGGCGGCGCCGATCCGCAGAAGATGGAAGAGGCCATGAAGGCCTGCGGCATGCGCACCCCCGGCTCCGGCGAGGAGCCGACGCAGGAGCAGAAGGACAAGGAACTGCGCTGGGTCCAGTGCATGCGCAAGAACGGCGTGGACCTCAAGGACCCCGAGTACCACGGCGGCATGAAGAGCGGCATCGAGGTTCCCCAGGGGCAGGAGAAGGCCTTCGAGGAGGCCCAGAAGAAGTGCGAAGCGGCCTGATGGCCCGCCGCGGCACGTGGCTGACGGGCACCCTGGTGGCCGTCCTGGCCGTCTCGGGCGGCGGCTACGCCGTCCTCGACCGGCCCCCGCGGGACGGCGACCGGCAGGAGCGCACCGACGGCATGCCCCCGGCGACGGCACCGGTGCAACGCGGCGACCTCAGCGCGGGCCTCCAGGTGGAGGGCACCCTCGGCTACGCGCAGGAACGCAAGCTGGCCGCGCCGGGCCCGGGGGTCCTCACCTGGACCGCCTCCGAGGGCGCGGCGGTCGAGCGGGACGGAAAGCTGTACGAGGTCAACGGGAAGCCGGTGCGGCTGATGTACGGGTCCGTGCCCATGTACCGGCCGCTGAAGGCCGGCGACAAGGGCGAGGACGTCAAACAGCTGAAGCGGAACCTGGTGGCCCTCGGCTACGGGACCGGTCTCGACACCTCGGACGGCACCTTCACCGCTGGGACGACGGCTGCGGTGAAGCGCTGGCAGAAGGCCCACAAGGCGCAGGAGACGGGCGAGGTCGCGAAGGAGGACATCGCCTTCGCCACCGGACCGCAGCGGGTCAAACGGAACGACTCGGCCGTCGGTGACGAGCCGGGGCCGGGCAAGCCGGTGCTGACCGTCACCGGCACCGAACGCATCGCCCGCTTCCAGCTGGACGCGGCGAAGGCGGACGCGGCGCGGACCGGCGACCAGGTGACCGTACGGCTGCCCGGCGGCGGCAGCGCCACCGGGAAGATCGACGCGGTGGGCGGCACGGCCGGCCAGGACGACCCGAACGGCGGCTCCGGAGGCGGGGGCGGCGGAGGCGGAGGCGGCGACAAGAAGGCGAAGGTCGAGGTCAGCGTCGTCTTCGACAGCCCCGGCGACGTCAAGGGCCCCGACCAGTCCCCGGTGTCGGTGCGGCTGACCGGCGAGACCCGCAAGGGCGTCCTGTCCGTACCGGTCAACGCGCTCCTGGCGCTGCCCGGCGGAGGCTTCGGCGTCCAGGTCGTCGAGGACGGCCGGACCCGCGACGTCAAGGTCGAGCTCGGCATGTTCGGCAACGGCCGGGTAGAGGTGACCGGCGACTCCCTCAAGGAGGGCATGCGGGTGGGGGTCCCGAAGCTGTGACGGCCGACCAGACCACGGAACTCCACACCGTCCCCGCCGAACGCGCCCGCCACGCCCGCCCCGTCGTGGAACTGGCCGGGGTGACCAAGGAATACCCCGGCGGGGTCACGGCCCTGCGCGGGATCGGCCTGACCGTCATGAACGGTGAACTCCTCGCCCTCGTCGGCCCGTCCGGCTCCGGCAAGTCCACCCTGCTGCACATCGTCGGCACCCTCGACCGGCCGACCGCCGGCCGCGTCGCCATCGCCGGCCACGACATCGCGGCCCTGTCCGACCGCGCCCTGTCGGCGCTGCGCTCCCGCCACGTCGGCTTCGTCTTCCAGTCGTTCCACCTGGTGCCGGGCCTGAGCGCCCTGGCGAACGTCGCCGAGGGACTGCTCTACTCCGGGCTCTCCCGCGCCGAACGCGGCCGCCGCGCGGCGGCGGCCCTGGAGCGGGTCGGACTCGGCGACCGCACGGACCACCGGCCGCACGAGCTGTCCGGCGGGCAGAAGCAGCGCGTGGCCATCGCCCGCGCCGTCGCCGGCCGGCCCGACCTGCTGCTGGCCGACGAACCGACCGGCGCCCTGGACACGGCGTCCGGCCGGTCGGTGATGGAGCTGCTGCGCGAACTCAACGAGGACGGGGCCACCATCGCCGTGATCACCCACGACAACGAGATCGCCGCGAGCCTGCCCCGGCAGGTCCGCATCCGCGACGGCGAGATAGTGGCCGACCTGCGGAACCCGTCCGGGACGGAGGCCGCGTGATGGGGCCGGGGGAACCGGTGGGGTCGGGGGACGCTGTGGGGTCGGGGGACGCTGTGGGAGCGGCCGCACCGGGCGTCCCCGGTACGAGGACCCGCGCGCGCCGGCGCGCCGGCCGGCTCACCCCGCCCCGGCTCACCCCGCGCGACGTGCTGCACGCCGGGTCGGCGGGGCTGCGCTCCCGGCCGATGCGGGTGTTCCTGTCGGCGCTCGGCATCGCGATCGGCATCGCGACGATGATCGCGGTGGTCGGGATCTCCTCGTCGAGCCAGGCCAAGCTGCTCCGGGAACTCGACAAGCTGGGCACGAACATGCTGGTCGCCACCCCCGGCCAGTCCATGTTCTCGGGGCAGGACACGAAGCTCCCCGAGGACGCCCCCGGCATGATCGCCCGGATCGACGGGGTCCGGTCGGTCGGGACGACCGGCGACGTGGCACAGTCCGTACGCCGCACGGAGAACATCCCGGAGGCGGAGACCGGCGGCATCGTCGTCAAGGCCGCCAAGGACGACCTGCTGGGCACCCTGCGCGCCCGCGTGGCCCGGGGCGCCTGGCTCAACGACGCCACCGGCCGCTACCCGTCAGTGGTCCTCGGGAACGTCTCGGCGCAGCGGCTGGGCATCACGGAGCCGGGCCAGCAGGTCTTCATCGGCGGCCGCTACTTCACGGTGGTCGGCATCCTCAAACCGGTGCCGCTGGCACCCGAGATCGAGCGTTCGGCGCTCGTCGGCTGGTCTGCGGCACGGGAACTGCTGGGCTTCGACGGCCACCCGACGGCGGTGTACGAACGCTCGGCGGACGACCGGGTCGCGCAGGTCCGCGCCCTCATGGCGCAGACGGCCAACCCGAAGACCCCGAGCGCGGTGTCGGTGACCGACCCCTCCGCCGCCCTCCAGGCGAAGGCCGCCACCGAGGGCGCCTTCAGCACCCTCCTGCTCGGCCTGGGCGGGATCGCCCTCCTGGTCGGCGGCGTCGGCGTCGCCAACACCATGATCATCTCGGTGCTGGAACGCCGCCACGAGATCGGCCTGCGCCGCTCCCTCGGCGCCACGAAGGGGCAGATCCGCATCCAGTTCGTCACCGAATCCCTGCTCCTGTCCGGCCTCGGCGGACTCGCGGGCATCGCCCTCGGCGCCGCAGCCACCGCGGTCTACGCCCGGGCCGGCGACCTCCCCTGGGTGGTCCCCCTCTGGGCCGTCACGGGCGGCTTCGCGGCCACCCTGGGCATAGGCACCCTCGCCGGCCTCTACCCAGCCGTCCGCGCGGCCCGCCTGTCCCCCACCCTGGCCCTACAGGCGGCCTAGCCCGAACCCTGGCCCGAACCTGCCTCTACGGCGGGCCGGGGCCGGGGGTGGGCGGTACCCACTCGATGGGGTCGGGTGTGTGTCGGGGGCTGCCCGTCAGTCCACTGTCCTTCCGTTTCGGTCCGGTCCCTCAAGGGCGCTCACTTCGTTCGCGTCGCTTCGCGATGGCCTTCGGCCACCCTTGACCGACCGGCCCGAAACGAAATGCCAAAGACTGCCGGGAAGCCCCCGAAGGAGGGCAGGGGGGAACGACTGCCCAAAGGTTCCGTCAGGGATGAGGCGAGGGGCCGGGGGCCGGCAGGCCGGGCACACGGCCCCCTCGCGGCCCCTTCCGGGACCAGACCGCCGCCTACCCACCCGAAATGACGACCACGACGTCCTGGGGAGCAGTCAGACGCGTCAGATCGCTACGCGCTCCTCTCGGCATAGCGTCCGACGACCGTCTGGGGCTGATGACCGCACTGAGCGGTGGTTTCGACGGGGATCAGGCGTCGAAGTCGTACTCCAGCACGTAGGAGGCGGAGTCCAGGGTCATCTCGTTGACCTCGACGGCCCGCCCGCCTTCGGCGAACGCGGTGCGGACGATCTGGATGACGGGTGTGCCCATGGAGAGGGAGAGGCGTCCGGCCTCTCCGGTCGAGGGCATCCGGGAGCGGATTTCCTCCCGGAAGTGCACGGGCTTGTGTCCCAGTTCGGACAGCCGGGCGTAGGTTCCGCCGGGGCCGGTGTCGGGTTGGGTGATGGCGGAGTCGGCGACGACGTCCGACGGCAGGTACGACGTCGCGAAGAGCACCGGCTTGCCGTCGAGCACGAAGCGCCGGCTGCGTGCCCAGACCTGAGAGCCCGGGGCGATGCCGAGGGCGCCCGCGATGCGGTCGTCAGCCTCTTCTGCGCGTACGTCGACCTCGTCGACGACGAGCTCTCGGTCTTCGGTCTCGTCGGACCAGATGGAGCGGCCCGCACCCCACTGCTCCTGTGCCAGCCGCTGGATGCCGCGCCGCCGCAGCGGCTTGAACGCCCGGACGAAGACTCCGGCACCCTTGCGCGCCTCCGCGAGACCTTCGTTCTGGAGTACGCCGAGGGCCTGACGTGCGGTCATCCGTGCCACGTGGTACGTGGTCATGAGGTCGTTCTCACCCGGCAGACGATCGCCCGGACCGTACTCGCCCGACTGGATGGCCGTCCTCAGCACATCGGCGATCCGCTGGTACTTCGGCTGGCGGGTGCTGTCCTGGCTGGTCATCGAACCGATCACTCCCTCTCCTCTCTAGACACCTTAGGAGCAGAAAAGGGCAGCTGCCCGTACCGCATTCGAGAGCCCTCGCCTCCTGCGCCGCCGCGTGCGAGATGTCGCTTCCGGAGTCCAGGGTGAGAACGTCTCGGACTCGCCCGCCCGCGAGCACTGGATGGAGATCGCCTACATCCGGGGCGCCTCCGGCCGCGAATTCACCACCGCCGTCCGCAACATCGAATCCACTGGCTGACGCATCCCTCCACACGTTCAGGACCTCTTACCAGCCCCGGACGGTCGTCGGACGCTAAGCCGAGAGAAGCGCGTAGCGATCTGACGCGCCTGACGGCACCCCAGGACGTCGTGGTCGTCATTTCGGGTGGGTAGGGAGTGGCTGTGGTCCCGGAAGGGGCCGCGAGGGGGCCGTGTGCCCGGCCTGCCGGCCCCCGGCCCCTCGGCTCTTCGCTGACGGAACCTTTGGGCAGTCGTTCCCCCCTGCCCTCCTTCGGGGGCTTCCCGGCAGTCTTTGGCATTT
>NZ_JBEXPG010000097.1:0-20516 GCF_040611935.1 Streptomyces sp. NPDC006512
GCGCCTTGTCCGGAGCGTCTTGTCGGGCGGGGCAGGGCGCCAACAAATCACGTTTTAGCCCCGGCCGACCCCCCACCCCGTCCCCGCCCCCGGCCCGGGACGGTTTCCGTGGCCCGTTCGGCCTCCCCGGCCTACCTCGGGCCAGATCCAGCCTCGCCGGGGTTTGAGGCGCGGGGTCTGGGGCGGAGCCCCAGGGGGCCCGGCTCCGCTGGGCAACCCCCGGCCATCTCAGCCCCGCCGGCGTTTGAGGCGCGGGGGTTCGGGGGCGGAGCCGCCGGGGGCTTGGTCTGAGCCGCGCCGGCGTTTGAGGCGGGAACGGGGGAAGGGCGGGTAGGGGAACGGCCCGCGCAGCGGCACACCCTCGGGTCGGGTGGGCAGGGCCGGGGTGTGCTCGGGTGGGGGTGGTCAGGGGGATGAGAGGGTGGCGCCCAGGCAGGCCGCGGCCACCATCAGGCAGGCCACCAGTTCCACCAGCACGCTCGTCCCCACCCCCCGCATCACCGCGCGGACCGACGCCCACGCCTCCCCGTGCGTGCCCAGCCGGCGGCGTTCGTGGAGGTAGATGCCGCCCATGAAACCCGGGACCGACCCCACCACCGGTACCAGGACGAAGCCGAGGACCGCGCCGCCGCCCGCGTACGCCGCCATCCGGCGGGTGACGCCCAGCCCCTGGACCCGCCTCGGCGGCAGCAGCCACTTCACGACCTGCACCACCAGCAGCAGGGCCGTCGACGCGACCAGCACCGCCCACGCCGTGGCCGACCGCAGGTGGAGCGCCCACCACAGCACGCCCGCCCAGACCAGCCAGGTCCCCGGGACGCCCGGGACCATCACCCCGAGCACCCCGAGCAGCAGCACCAGCCCCACCAGGAGCAGCTGAGGCAGATCCATCTGCCCAGCCTGACCGACCTGCGGCTATCGGGCCACCCAGCCCCGCTCGTACGCGTGCCAGCCGAGCTGGAGGCGTGTCGTGACCCCGGCCAGCTCCATGAGCCCCTTCACCCGCCGCTGTACCGTCCGCAGCCCCAGTTCCAGGTGCTTGGCGACGCTCGCGTCCGTCATCCCGGCCAGCAGCAGGGACAGGATCTCCAGGTCGGTGGTGTCGGGGCCGCCGTCGCCCTCCTCCGCGCAGCCCGTCGAGCCCAGCCGCAGCGGCAGCGACTCCCGCCAGACCGCCTCGAACAGGCCGCGCAGGGATTCCAGCAGCCCCGACGCGTGGACGACCAGTGCCGCCGGCTCCGCGCCGCGCGCCGTCAGCGGGACCATCGCCAGCGTCCGGTCGGCGATCACCAGCTTCGTCGGGACCTCGCCCGTCACCCGGATCCGCTCCCCGCGGGCCAGGGCCGTCGACGCCTCGCGGATGCCGCTGGGCAGGGTCAGCACCTGGCGTTCGATGACCACCCGGTACTCCACGCCGCGGACGGAGGCCCGTTCCTCGGCCTCGTTGTCCGTTCCCGTCACCACCTGGGGCCGGCCGCTGACCAGCGCGCACACCTCCTCCGTCGCGCCCAGCTGGAGCTGGTGGAAGCGGTGCGCCACCGCGCTGGCCCCCGTCACCACCTCCACCAGGTCGTGGACGTCCGGCTCGGCGGCCTCGGCCCGGTACTCCTCCGCCAGCAGGACCGCCGCCAGCTCCGCCTGCTCCAGCTCGTGCCGCTGCTGGGTCAGGAGCGCGCCCAATGCCACCCCGGGCGGCGCGGCCACCCACCGGCCCGGCCGCGCCGACGACTGGGCGGCCAGACCGTGGCGTTCCAGGTGCCGCAGCGCCCGTTCGGTCTGCGGCACCGGCAGCGTCAGCCGGTGCGCGAGGTCCGGTACCTCCGCCGCCCCCAGTGCCACCAGCGCGCGGTACGCCGACTCCTGCCCCTCGTCCAGGCCTATCGCACCCAGCAACCCGTCCACCCCACTCTCTGCGCCGTTCCTGGCGGGAAGCGGCCACGGCGCAAACCCGCCGTCGACATCATCGCCGCACCTTCCGCCTCTCTGCCAAGGTGACGCCACCGCAGCACCAACATCCGCCGGTCAGAAGCCATTTCCGCGGCAGCTATGCCGTGCAATGCAGCGGTTGGCCGGAATTCACCTGGGGAGAGCGATGCGCCCGATATCGCGCACGGCACTCGGGGCGGCCACAGCGGCCGTCCTCGCCGTCACCGCCGTCGGCCCGTCCGCGGCACAGCCGAGCGGCGGAGCGCCGGGACAGAGACCACTCGTCGGGAGCGGGGCGGCGGGCGGGCAGCCCACGGCGCCCGTCACCGTCACCCTCGTCACCGGAGACCGGATCCTGGTCTCCACGGACACCGCCGGACGCACCGCCGCCACCGCGATGCCCCGCGAGAACGGCTCCCAGCCGGTCGTGCAGACCCGTCAGAGCGGCGAGGACCTCTACGTCTACCCCGAGGGAGCCGTCAAGGCGCTCGCCGCGGGCAAGGTCGACGAGGAACTCTTCAACGTCACCGGCCTGATCCGGCAGGGCTACGACGACGCCCACAGCAAGAAGCTGCCGCTGATCGCCGTGTACGACGGCTCCGTCAGCGTCGCGCGCAACACCCCGCCCGCACCCCGCGGCGCCGAGCGTTCACTGGTCCTGGACTCCATCGGCGGTGTGGCCCTCGCCGCCGACAAGGAGCGGGCCGCCGACTTCTGGGCGGACATCTCGGCGGGCGGCACCTCCCGGGCCGCGGGCGGACTGAAGAAGCTGTGGCTGGACGGGAAGGTCCGGGCGAACCTGGAACGCTCCACCCGGCAGGTGAACGCCAACGCCGCCTGGGCCGCCGGACTCGACGGCGCCGGCACCAAGGTCGCCGTCCTCGACACGGGCACCGACCTCGACCACCCCGACCTCAAGGGCCGCGTCGCCGGGTCGAAGAACTTCACCGACTCCGACACGGACGCCGACCGCCAGGGCCACGGCACCCACACCATCTCCACCGTCGGCGGATCCGGAGCCGAGAGCGGCGGCGCCAAGAAGGGCGTCGCGCCCGGCGCCGAACTGCTCAGCGGCAAGGTCCTCAACGACCAGGGCTACGGCCTCGATTCGTGGATCATCGCCGGTATGGAGTGGGCCGTCGAGAGCAAGGCCGACGTGGTCTCCATGAGCCTCGGCGACCCCTCCCAGACCGCCTGCGACGACCCGCTCGCCGCCGCCGCCGAACGGCTCTCGCAGCAGGGCCCGCTCTTCGTCATCGCGGCCGGGAACTCCGGTCCGGGCAACAACACGGTCTCCTCGCCCGGTTGCGCGCCCAGCGCGCTGACCGTCGGCGCCGTCGACCGCGACGACAGCACGGCCTCCTTCTCCAGCCGCGGCCCCGCCGGGCTCGCGCACACCCTGAAGCCCGAGATCGCCGCCCCCGGCGTCGGGATCTCCGCCGCCGCGGCGGGCGGCCGCGGGGTGTACGCGTACCAGTCGATGTCCGGGACCTCGATGGCCACCCCGCACGTCGCGGGCGCCGCGGCCATCGTCAAGCAGCGTCACCCCGACTGGAACGGACAGCAGGTCAAGGCCGCCCTCGTCGGCTCCGCGAACACCAAGGTCCCGGGGGACGTACGGGAGACCGGAGGCGGCCGGCTCGACGTGAGGGCCGCCCTCGACGCCACCGTCACCGGCGCCCCCGCCGTCCAGGGCGGTACGTACAACTGGCCGCAGGACCGCAGCGACCGCACGAGCGTCGAGGTCCCGTACACGAACACGGGCACCCGGCCCGTCACCCTGGACCTCGCCGTCGAGACGGTCACGGGCAACGACGGCTCCGCCGTCCGCTCCCAGGTGGCCCGCCTCGACCGGCGTACGGTCACCGTCCCCGCCGGCGCCACCGTCAAGGTGCCGCTCCACCTCGACCCGGCCGCGAAGCTGGAGCGTTCCCAGTACGGGGACGTCACCGGCCGCGTCGTCGCCACCGCCGGCGGGGTGCGGGTCTCCACCCCCTTCTCCCTGTACGTCGAGCCGGAGACCGTCACCCTGCGCGTCAAGCTGATCGACCGCGCCGGCCGCCCGGCCGCCGGACCCTCCTCGCTGGACGTCATCGGCACCGACGACGCGAGCGGCGAGCGCCGCTTCAACGAGGGCTCCGTCGACCAGGTCTACCGGGTCCGCCCGGGCTCCTACTTCCTCTCCGCCTTCGTCGGCACCCCCGACGCGGGCGAGGGCGCCGAGCTGATCGACTCCCTCACCTACCTGGGGCGCCCGCAGACCGAGGTGAAGAAGGACACGACCGTCGTCCTCGACGCCCGCAAGGCCGGACGCCTGGCCGTCGAGGCCGACAAGCCCGTCGAATCCCGCAACACCACCCTCGGCTTCGCCCGCACCTGGGACGACACCTGGCTGCACGCGGGCACCGCCATGGGCGGCCGGACGATCCGGGGCTACTACGCCTCCGTCGAAGGCCGCGCCAAGGAAGGGGAGTTCGAGTTCGGCAGCTACTGGCGGGCGGGCGCGCCCGTACTCGCCGAGCTGAAGGTGGCCGGCGGTCCGGTACTGCACCCGATCACCGCCTCCACCGGCAGCGACAACCTCGACGGAACCGGCAGCGCCCCCCTGGTCGACGCGGGTTCCGGCACCCCCGAAGAGCTCGCCGCGGCGGGCGCCAAGGGTGCGATCGCCCTGGTGAAGACCACGGACGGGGCCCTGTACGAGGTGGCGCAGGCCGCCAAGGACGCCGGTGCCAAGGCGGTCCTCGCCCACCGCGACGCCCCCGGCCGCTGGGTCGCGTTCACCGGCTACGCGGGCGGCACCCTGCCGACCCTGGCCATCGAGTCCGGCGAGGGGAAGGCGCTCCTGGCCCGGCTCGCGGCGGGCAAGGTCACGCTGGCCTGGAAGGGCACCGCGAAGAGCCCGTACGTCTACACCCTCGCCTTCCCCGAGACCGGCGAGGTCACGTCGGGGCACACCTACCGGGTGCGCGACCGCGACCTCGGGCAGGTCGACGCCACCTACAACTCCATGGGCGTGGCCGCCGACTTCATCGACGTCGCCGGGGCCTACCGGCCGATCGGCAGCGCCGTCTTCTTCGGCGGGATCGAGACCGTCGCGGCTCCGGGCCGGCGCACCGAGTTCTACTCCGCCGGGGACACCGCCTGGGACCAGCTGCTGTCCAGCAGCTTTCCCTGGGGCGAGTTCATGACGGGTGAGCAGCGCACGTACGTCAAGGGCCGCAAGACCGCGGTGAGTTGGTACGACGGGGTGACCGGGCCGGTCGCGCCCCGCGACACGGCCGGCAAGGAGACCCTGGCCGCCGAACGGCAGGGCAACCTGATCGGCTTCGCCCCCGCCATGTGGGGGGACGGCGGCCACTTCGCACAGCCGGGCTCGTTCGGCGACATCGGCGGACTCCAGCTCAAGCGCGACGGCGAGGTCATCGGCGAGAGCTGGTACCCGTTCGGGGTGTTCGAGGTCCCGGCGGAGGCGGGCCGCTACGAACTGACCCAGTCCATCGAGAAGATCGGGCCGCCCGCCCGTACCTGGCAGCGCTCCACGGCGGTGTCGACGACCTGGGGCTTCACCTCGAAGCTCGACGCGTCGGCCTACTCGCAGGGACTGCCGGTCCTCTTCCCGCGGTACGCGGCCCCGCTGGACGGCATGAAGACGGTCGCGGCGGCGAACGGCCAGAGCATCGGGCTGAGCGTCACCGGGCACGCGGGGTACGCGCCGGGCGCGCTGAAGTCGGCGAAGCTCTCCTACTCCTACGACGGCGAGAACTGGACGCAGGCGCGGACCACCGAGCGCGGCGGCCGGTGGACGGCCGTCGTCGACCACGCGGGAGCCTCCGGCAAGGCGGTGTCGCTGAAGGTCGAACTCGCCGACGCGAACGGCGCCACGGTCACCCAGACGGTCACTCGGGCGTACGAAGTCCGTTAGTCCGTACGGGTAGAGCGGGGAGGGTCCACCGGGCGGCGGCCCGGTGGACCCTTTTCGCGCGTTCGGGGTTTTCCGCCGCCCGGCTGGGCCGACAATGAGGGCATGAGTCAGCAGGGCGACGAGGACTGGTGGCAGAAGCTCTACGAGGATCCGGAAGCGGGACCCGAGCCCGATCCGGGGGACACCCTGGACCACCGGTTCCGCTCGGCGTCGGTCCTGGTGACCGACCCGGGGCCGCCCGCCCCCACCCGGATCCCGCCCCCACCCCGGCCCCCGGACGCCGCACCACCCGGCGCCCCCCTGCCGTCACCCCGCTCGGCCCGGCCCCCGTCGGCACCGGCCGCCGACGCCCCGTCGGCCCCGCCCCAGCCGCCGGGGACCCCGGACGGGTCCGCTTCGGCCACCCCGGCCACCCCGGACGGGTCCGCTTCACCGGCCCCGGACCGGGCGGCTTCGGCCTCACCGGCCCCGGACCGGGCGGCTTCGGCCTCACCGGCCCCGGACCGGGCGGCTTCGGCCTCCCCGGCCCCGGCGGGGTCCGCTCCGGGCGGATCGGCCCCGCCTCCGGGTGCGGGGGAACCGCTGCTGCCGGGGCCCCGCCGGGCTCCGGCCGGTCCTCCGGCACCACGACCTCCCGCACCGCCGGCCGCGCCGCCCGTGGTGCGGGATCCCCGGGTGGCGGGGGCGACCGGGTACGCCCAGGGCGACGTGACGGTGCCCCCGGCCCTTCCGGACGAACCGCCCGCCCCGGCAGAACCGCCCGCCCCGCCCGGCGCCTTCGCGCCACCGCCCACCGGGCCCTCCCGGGGCCTCGCCGGCGACCCGGCCCCCGGACGCGCCGACGGTCGGACGGCCGGCCCCGCCTCAGGTCTCGGCACCGATGGCTCCGCCGGGCCCGGCTCCGGCTCGGGCCCCGCCCAGGCACCCGCCTCCGGGGGCGGCAACGAGCTGCCAACCTGGCAGGGAAGTGCCCCGTCCGCCCCGCCCGCCCCGCCCGCGGGGCCCGACGTTCCGCAGGCCCCGCTGCCGCTCCGGGCGACCGCCCCGTCTCCCGCGACCCCGCCGTCCGCACCGGCCGTACCGCCCGCCCCGCCGGTCGGGCCGCCCCCGCCCCCGCCGGTCGCACCGGTCGCACCGGCCGCACCCGCCGCCCCGTCCGCCGCGGCGGTGCCACCGGCCGCGCCCGTCGCGGTGCCCGGGCCGGGCGCCCCGGAGGAGTCCCGTCAGGGGTTCGGCGGGCGGCCCGTGGTCAGCCATCTCGGGGACCGGGCCCCCACCTACGCCGCCGAGCCGGGCGCGCTGCCCGCCGCCGACCCGGCCGCGCTCGACGACCTGACCCCCGACACCGTGCTGGAAGGGGCCCGCTACGGGGCCTACACCCTGCGCGCCGCCTCCCTGCGCGGGGACTCCGCCCGCTACCGGGGCGAGGCCCGCCGGGACTGCCTGCTCACCGCCCGCTTCGGCAGCGGCGACGACGCCCTGGTCCTGGTGGTCCTCGCCGGCGGGGACCGGGCCGCCCCCGGAGCCCGGGAAGCCGCCGCCGACCTGTGCCACACCGTCGCGGCGGCCGTCGGGCGCAGCCGGGAACGGCTGGCCGACGACATCCGGGCCGGCCGCCGCGAGGCCCTCCGGTCGGGGCTCCAGCGGCTCACCGACCGGGGCTACGGACGCCTGCGCGCCCGCGCCGCCGAGCTCGGGCTCCCCGAGGAGGCCTGTACGGCCGGGCTGCGCGGCCTGCTCCTGCCCCTGGACCCGCAGTGTGCCCACCGGGTGTGCTTCGGCGCGGGCCCGGGCGGGGTGTTCCGGCTCCGGGCGGGCCGGTGGCAGGACCTGGAGCCGGGCGCGGCTCCCGGCCCGGGGACCGGCGCACTGACCCCGGCGGTCGCCCCGGCCGCCCCGTCCGGCACCGACCCCGCCTCCGGCAGCGGCAGCCTCACCGGCGGTTTCCGGTTCCGGGCCTCCGTGGCCCGTCCGGGCGACACCCTCCTGCTGTGCACCGGAGGGCTCGCGGAGCCGATGCGGGAGGAGGCCCTGCTCCCGGCCGAGCTCGCGGCCCGCTGGTCGCAGGGGGAGCCGCCCGGCCTCGCGGCGTTCCTCGCCGACACCCAGCTCCGCCTCAAGGGGTACGCCGACGACCGGACGGCCGCCGCGGTCTGGGAGGCGTAACGGCGTGGAACGTGCATGGATGGGAGCCGGACCCGGCAGAGCCGAACCGGAAAGGGCGCCCCCTTCATGGCGAAGCAGAACGTGGCGGAGCAGTTCGTGGACATCCTCGTGCGCGCGGGCGTGCGGCGGATGTACGGAGTCGTCGGCGACAGCCTGAACCCCGTCGTCGACGCCATCCGCCGGACCGGCGGCATCGAGTGGATCCAGGTCCGGCACGAGGAGACGGCCGCCTTCGCGGCGGGCGCCGAGGCCCAGGTCACCGGCAGGCTCGCCGCCTGCGCGGGCTCCTGCGGCCCCGGCAACCTGCACCTGATCAACGGCCTCTACGACGCCCACCGCTCGATGGCCCCGGTCCTCGCGCTCGCCTCGCACATCCCCTCAAGCGAGATCGGCCTCGGCTACTTCCAGGAGACACACCCCGACCAGCTGTTCCGCGAGTGCAGCCACTACAGCGAGCTGATCTCCAATCCGAAGCAGATGCCCCGGCTGCTCCAGACCGCCGTCCAGCACGCCGTCGGCCGCAGCGGGGTCAGCGTCGTCGCCCTGCCCGGGGACATCGCCTCCCTGCCCGCCCCGGAGAAGGCGGTGGAGCACGCCCTGGTGACCGCGCGGCCCACCGTACGGCCCGGGGACGGGGAGATCGAGAAGCTGGTGCGGCTGATCGACGAGGCCGAGAAGGTCACGCTCTTCTGCGGCAGCGGCACCGCCGGCGCGCACGCCGAGGTGATGGAGTTCGCGGGCCGGGTCAAGACCCCGGTCGGGCACGCGCTGCGCGGCAAGGAATGGATCCAGTACGACAACCCGTACGACGTCGGCATGAGCGGACTGCTCGGCTACGGCGCCGCCTACGAGGCCACCCACGAGTGCGACCTGCTGATCCTGCTCGGCACGGACTTCCCGTACAACGCCTTCCTCCCCGACGACGTGAAGATCGTCCAGGTGGACATCCGCCCCGAACACCTCGGCCGGCGATCGCAGTTGGACCTCGCGGTATGGGGGGACGCGCGGGAGACCCTGCGCGCCCTGAACACCCGGGTGAAGGCCAAGACCGACCGCCGTTTCCTGGACCGGATGCTGAAGAAGCACGCGGACGCCCTGGAGGGGGTGGTGAAGGCGTACACGCGCAAGGTGGAGAAGCACACGCCGATCCACCCCGAGTACGTGGCGTCCGTACTCGACGAACTCGCCGACGAGGACGCGGTGTTCACTGTCGACACCGGCATGTGCAACGTGTGGGCGGCGCGCTATCTTTCCCCGAACGGAAAGCGGCGCATCATCGGCTCCTTCAGCCACGGCTCCATGGCCAACGCCCTTCCCCAGGCCATCGGGGCGCAGTTCACCGACCGCAATCGTCAAGTGGTCTCGATGTCCGGTGACGGCGGCTTCTCGATGCTGATGGGAGATTTCCTCACCCTGGTGCAGTACGACCTGCCCGTCAAAGTGGTCCTCTTCAACAACTCATCTCTCGGAATGGTCGAGTTGGAGATGCTGGTTTCCGGCCTGCCCTCGTACGGAACGACGAACCGGAACCCGGACTTCGCCGCGATCGCCCGCGCGGCGGGCGCTTTCGGGGTCCGCGTCGAGAAGCCCAAGCAGCTCACGGGGGCTCTCAAGGACGCGTTCCGGCACAAGGGGCCCGCTCTGGTGGACGTGGTGACCGACCCCAACGCCCTGTCGATTCCGCCGAGGATCAGTGCCGAGATGGTGACCGGTTTCGCACTGTCCGCCAGCAAGATCGTGCTCGACGGCGGGGTGGGGCGCATGCTCCAAATGGCTCGATCCAACCTGCGCAACGTACCGCGCCCGTAAGTCCGCAGGAGTGCGGATTGCCCCGGGGGGCATGCATTCCGTAGACCTGTTCGAGAGTTGTGGATGCGGGGGAGGTACATCGCCGTGCGGGTGGGGGCGAATACCGGAAAGCTGTGGAAGAGAGGACGGCCGGTGCCGCGCGAGCCGTCCGCCGGGGGCGGGGGGAGCACGGTGGGAAGCGCGCTGCGGATCCGGCGGAGCGTCGACCGGGCGGACCTGAAGGCCATCGGCGAGGTCCGGCGGTCCCTGCGGGAACTGCTGCGCCACCGGTGCCGGACGGAGGCCGCCGACGTCGCGGAACTGTTGATCACCGAACTGGTCACGAACGCCCTCGTGCACACCGACCACGGTGCGGAGGTGTCCGCGAGCCTCGACGCCGCCACGTTACGGGTCGAGGTCCGCGACTACACCGCGCGCCGCCCCCGGCCGTACGTACCGTCCGCCGACGACGGTACGCACGGGAGGGGACTGGTTCTGGTGCAGGCGCTCGCCGACGCCTGGGGTGTGGACCCGCTGGCGCTGGGCCGCGGCAAGGTCGTCTGGTTCGAGCTGAACGCCGGGTAACCGGAGATCGCCGGACGGCGGGACACGGACGTGGATGTGACGACGGGGCGGCCGCCCCCGGGATTCCCCGCGGACGGCCGCCCCGCCGTGTCGTGCGAACGGGTCCGGGCTAGCCGAACTGCTGCTCCAGGTCCTTCAGTTTGCGCTCCAGTGAGTCGAGCCGGGGAATGGTCTGGGTGTCGTCCTCGGCGGTGAGGTCGACCGTCCGGGCACCGGACGGTTCAAGGGGTTCGGTTCCGTTGACGGCCTGGAGGGAGGGCCGGCGGCGCAGGGGCAGCTGTCCCGCTTCCGGTATGGCCGGCTCCGCGCCGACCGGCGCGGAGCCCGTCCCGGGGTTCAGCCCCGGCATGTCGACCTGCCGCGCCCGGGCCCGCCCGAACGCCCGGTTCTGCCGGCCCAGCGCCTTGATGTGCGCGCGGTCCAGCCGGTGTTGCTCCCGCCGGCGGTGGCGGTCCTGTTCCTTCTCCTTCTTGTCCTCGCGCACCTCGTCCACGGCCTCGTCGAGGGTGCGCACCCCCTCCAGCAGCATGAGCGACCACGCGCCGAAGGTCTCGCGCGGAGCCCGCAGCCAGCGGACCATGCGGATCTGCGGCAACGGCCGTGGGATCAGGCCCTGTTCGCGCAGCGCGGCCCGGCGCGTCTGCTTGAGGGCGCGGTCGAACAGCACGGCGGCCGACAGCGACATCCCGGCGAAGAACTGGGGGGCGCCGTCGTGGCCGAGGCCGCGGGGCGCGTGCACCCAGTTGAACCAGGCGGCCGCGCCCGCGAACAGCCAGACCAGCAGGCGGGATCCGAGCGCCGCGTCGCCGTGGCTCGCCTCGCGCACGGCCAGCACCGAGCAGAACATCGCCGCGCCGTCGAGGCCGAAGGGAACGAGGTACTCCCAGCCCCCGGAGAGGTTCAGGTTCTGCCGGCCGAAGCCGACGAGCCCGTGGAAGGAGAGCGCCGCGGCGACGGCCGCACAGCAGAAGAGCAGGACGTACGAGGCGGTCCCGTAGACGGCTTCCTTGCGCCGTCGCCGTTCCTCGCTGCGTTCCCAGCTGTCCTCGGCCGCGGCCTTCTCGCCCTCCCGCTTGCCCCGGGCCAGTACCGCCACTGCCGCAAGTACGCCCAGGATCAACAGGCTGCCGGGCAGCAGCCAGTCCAGCGATATGTCGGTCAGTCTCATGCGGATGTCCCTTGCCTCGCGTATGCGGCTTTCCGGGCGCCATAGTGACGCAGCCGGTCCGTGGTGCACGCGGGTTTCGGGGCAAGTGGACGCCATCGGGGGGCGGGGCCCGTCGGATAGGGTGTTGTGACTCGAACTGCCGCTCGTGGCAGCGGGGTTGCGTTCGAATTCGCTTCATCCCTGGGGGTGGGTTCAGTCGGCGGCGGCCTCCGCCACGAGCCGGGCCACGCGATCCGCGTCGCAAGTACGCGGGCAGGTCGCGCAGGTGTCCTCCGGCCGGATCGTGTAGAAGAAGCAGCAGCCGGCCCGGTCGCGGGTCTTCAGTTCCTCGCCGCCGGGGCCGCGCAGCGTACGGAAGCCCGCGCTCCCGGTGTAGGGGGCGGTCGAGCCGGGCAGCAGGAGCTCCAGCTCCCGCATCGCCCGCTGTTCCTCGCCCAGCAGCTCCCCGAGGTACCACAGGCCCTCGACGACGTCGTCGGTCGCCATCGCCCACAGGGCCCGGCGGCCGCGCCGCGTCCGCGGGCCGAAACCTTCCAGCAGCGGTCCGAGGTGCTGGGACACCGCTGCCCGCACCTCCTCGCGCAGGGACTCCTCGTCGGGCACGACACGGGCCCCGGGGAGTGCGGCCGCCGGATCGTCCGGCAGGCACGCGAAGGTCTCGACCCGCACGGACATCTGTCCGCGGGTCCGGTGGTAGGCCACCCGGTCGACGGGAAGCCGGGGTACCCGGCGGTCCAGGAACCAGGGGACCGTGATCAGCAGGCAGGCGGCCCATGCGTACCGGTGCAGACCGAATCCGGCCACCACGTCGGGCCGCCCGGGGGTGCCGTAGTCGCGCAGCACCTGGGCGTGGTCCCAGGCGAGGAACGCGTCGACCGCCTCCCCGCCCGCGGCGAGCTCGTCCGCGCCGGCCCATCCCACACCGCGAGGGAGGGGCTCGTGCGCGTCGTGCTCCGTGATCCGCAGCCCGGGGTGGACCGCCGTCAGGCGTCCGTACGCGTCCGCCACCGGAGAGCCGGCCGGGGCGGGTGCGGGCGGGAGCAGGACGTCGAGAGCCGTGCCGGTCATGACGGACCACCGAATCGCGAGATCATTGGAAGGTAAGCCTTACCTTACCCGATGTTCGGGGGTCTGCACCCACGGGGTCCGCCGCGATGTCGGCCCGGCCGCGGCCGCGGCGGCGACGCGCCGACAGCCCGGGACGGGCCGTATCCCCTGGCGGGCGGGCCTTCACCTATCCTCGGAACCGGTCGAGACCCGGAGGAGGACCGAGTGCACGAAGCGGCCCGCGCCACGGTGTCGGACAACCCGTCGATTCCCCGGCAGAAGGTACTGCGCCATTCGGTGCGCGCGCAGGTCCTGGAAGCCCTGCGGGCGGCCCTCGTGGACGGCGAACTGGAACCGGGGGAGATCTACTCCGGCCCGGCCCTCGGCGAGCGCTTCGGGGTCTCCGCGACCCCCGTGCGCGAGGCGATGCAGCAGCTGGCGCTGGAGGGGGCGGTGGAATGCCTGCCCAACCGGGGGTTCCGGGTCCTGACCCGCACCCCCCGCGCCCTCGCCGAGCTGGCCGAGGTCAGGGCCCTGCTGGAGGTGCCGGTCATGCTCCGGCTCGCCCGCGGCGTACCGGCCCAGGTCTGGGAATCCCTGCGCCCCGCCGCCCTCGCCACGGCCGAGGCGGCCGCCGCGGGCGACCTGCCCGGGTACGCGGACGCCGACCGCGCCTTCCACCGGGCCGTGCTCTCCCTCGCGGACAACACCCAGCTGGTCCGGGTCGCGGAGGAACTCCACCGCCGCGCCCAGTGGCCGCTCCCGGGCGCGCCCCGCGTCCGCCGCGCGGACCTGGTCGCCGACGCGGCCGAGCACTCGGCCCTCCTGGAGGCCCTGATCGCGCAGGACCTCCCGGTGGTGGAGTCGCTCGTACGGGAACACTTCGCGGGCGCCACCGCCTGACGGCCCCGGAGCCCGGCCGGGGCCCGGCCGCACCCCGTACGGGCGCACGGAACCGGCCCGCGCGCACCGCCGGGCGGGGGCTCAGGCCGGCGAGGGGTGCAGTTGGTCGGCGAGCCAGGTCGGGATCCCGCCCAGCAGGTGGAACAGGCGGCGGGCCTCCGCGCGCAGCCGGGCGGCCTCGGGCTCGGGTTCGGCCTCGGCCAGGGCCGCCAGAGCGGGGGCCGTGCCGACCAGGAAGCCCAGCTCCTCCCGGATCCGCAGGGACTCCGCGAAGCCCTTGCGGGCCTCGGCGACCTCGCCGTCCCGCAGGGCCAGCGCGGCCAGGTGCCGCCAGGTGAAGGACAGCAGCAGGGTGTCCTCGTGGGCGACCGCGCCCGCGTGGGCGCGCCGGTAGGCCGGCAGGGCCGCCTGCGGGGAGTCCGCCAGGTGCTCGGCGACCAGACCCCGGCGGAAGTCCAGCAGGGGCCGGGTCCGGGACCCCGGGGACAGCAACGCCGCCGCGCGGCCGAGCGCGGAGCGCGCCTCGTCGGCCCGGTCGCGGACGCCGAGCACGGTGGCGGCGTACGCCAGCTGGCCCCGCTCGCACGCGGCCGCGCCCCGCTCGTCGTCGTCCCGGGCCACGGCCTCCGCGACGCGGAGCGCGTCCTCCGCCTCCGCCCAGCCCTGGCCGGTGAACAGGCACCGCTCCACGAGCAGCGCGGTGCGCTGCACGGCGGCGCCGGCGTCGTGCGCGTGCGGCGTCAACAGGGCCGCCGCGTCGGTCCAACAGCCGCGCGAACGCAGCCGCCATATCGCCCGCTGGAGGGGGTCGTCGCCCCCCGTTGATCCCGCACCGGACATGGCGGTATCCGCCACATTGCCCTCCCCGAAGCAACCAAGCAGCACGTCGTTGAGCCCTGGGGCGAAATGAGAGCACGGATCGGCTACATCGGCCAAGGGGTCGGGTGAACTCTTTCACAAAGTCCGGACGGCGCGTCAGCGGGCCCCGCCCGCCCGGCCGTCGCCGCGCGCCGCCCGCCGGGGAGGGGCGGCGCGGCCTTTCGTCAGCTCATCCGCAGTGCGAGGAAGAAGTCGAGCTTGTCCTCCAGCCGGGACAGGTCCCGCGCCGTCAGCTGCTCGATTCGCCCGACCCGGTAGCGCAGCGTGTTGACGTGCAGGTGCAGCCGGGTCGCGCAGCGGGTCCAGGAGCCGTCGCAGTCCAGGAAGGCCTCCAGCGTCGGGATGAGCTCCGCCCGGTGGCGCCGGTCGTAGTCCCGCAGCGGGTCCAGCAGGCGGGCCGTGAAGGCCCGGCGCACGTCGTCCGGGACGAACGGCAGCAGCAGGACGTGCGAGGCCAGCTCGTGGTGGCCCGCGGCGCAGACCCGGCCCGGGCGGGCCGCGGCGACCCGGCGGGCGTGCCGGGCCTCTTCCAGCGCCCCGCGCAGCCCCTCGGCGGAGTGCACGGCCGCGCTGACGCCCAGCGTGAGCCGCCCGTCGTCGGCCAGACCGGCCGCCAGGGGCTCCCGTACGGCCGCCAGCAGCGCGTCGGCGTGCAGCGCGGAGTCGGGGCCCTTGTCCTCCCCGGCCTCCCCGGAGAGCGAGGGCAGCGGCACGAGCGCGATGGCCTCGTCACCCGCATGGGCCACCGCGATCCGGTCGGAGGGTTCCGGCCCCGCCATCGACGGGTCGACCAGGATCTCCTCCAGCAGCGACTGGGCCACCGGGCCGCCGGGGATGTCCCCGCCGTCCCAGTCCACCCGCGCCACCACGACCTGCCAGTGCGGGGCGCCGCCCAGCCCGGGCAGCAGCACCGGGGCCGCGACCCGCAGGCGGGCCGCGATCTCGGCGGGCGCGGCGCCCGTCTGGACCAGCTCCAGCACCTCCTGGGCCAGTCTGCGGCGCACCGTACGGGCCGCGTCGCGGCGGTCCCGCTCGACGGCGATCAGCTGGGTGACGCCCTGGAGCAGGTCGAGCCGCTCGGCGGGCCAGTCGCCCGCGTCCGCCTCGACGGCCAGCAGCCAGTCCGAGAGGACGCTCTCGCGCACGTCACGGACGGCGGGGCCCGGGCCCCGGCCGTGTCCCCTGATCGGGAACAGGGAGTAGGTAATACCCTGGATGGACATCCGGTGCGGGCCCCTGCGGCCGGTCCGGACCGCCGCGAGGTGCTCGCTCGCCAGTGCCGCGCAGACGCCCGGAGCCAGCGGCTCGCCCGCGCCGGCGATCTGCCGGCCGGTGGGCGAGAGCACCCAGGCCCGGAGATCGAGGTCCGTGGTGAGCAGATCCAGCACCACGTCGGGTCCGCCCCCCGCCGGGCCCGATGTCATCAGCCGGCGGTGGCGGTCCACGACGGCCGCGAGATCGCCCGCGCGCTCCCCGGAGACCTGCCGCACCACGTACTCCGTGATGGTGGCGAATGCAACGTCCTCGTTCACCGCGAACAGCGGGAGCCGGTTGCGCCGACAGGCTGAAACGAGATCGTCGGGGATGTCCCCCAGCTCCGCCTCGCCCGCCGCGAGGCCGGCGACGCCCGCGCTCGCGAGGATTCGTACGAACGGCTCGGAGTCGGCTGAATTTCTTCGCCATGCCAGGCCGGTGAGGACGAGTTCTCCTCCGGAGAGGTATCGGCTGGGATCCCTCAGGTCGGTCGTCATGACCCCGCGGACCGTCCGGTCGAGTTCGTCCTCGCCGCCCAGCAGCCGCAGCCCCAGTGCCTCGGTTTCCAGCAGTGCGCGCAGCCGCATGATGTCGCCGCCGATCTGTCTCGAATGTTGCCGTTGGAAATCGGGCAGGTCGTCGCATCCTGCCTTTCATACGAATCTACAAGACGAGGGAGGCCGTCAGCCAACTCCTTCATGGTTTCGGTGACTGCACCCGGGGGACGCGTGGCTTGTGTACTGGCTCCACACCGCGTTAACAGCACGTGAACGACCAGTCGAGGGCCCTTCGGCCTCCTGGCTTGAAGTGAACGACACGATGAAGAAGAAGAGAGCCGCACATGGACTTCCTTCGCCCCGCCAGCTGGGAGGAGGCGCTCGCCGCTAAGGCCGAGTACCCCACAGCTGTGCCGATTGCGGGTGGCACCGACATCATGGTCGAGATCAATTTCGACCACCGCCGTCCGGAGTACCTCCTCGACCTCAACCGCATCGGTCTGCTGCGGGAGTGGGAGGTAGGCGAGGAGGTCACCAAGCTGGGCGCCTCCGTCCCGTACACCCAGATCATGGAGAACCTGCGCGGCACGCTGCCGGGTCTCGCGCTCGCCTCGCACACGGTCGCGTCCCCGCAGATCCGCAACCGCGGCGGCGTCGGGGGCAACCTCGGCTGCGCCTCGCCCGCCGGTGACTCCCACCCCGCCCTCCTCGCCGCCGGCGCCGAGGTCGAGGTCGAGTCGGTCCGCGGCGCGCGGCTCATCCCGATCGACGAGTTCTACACGGGCGTGAAGCGCAACGCGCTGGCTCCCGACGAGCTCATCAAGACCGTTCACATCAAGAACGCGTCCGGCCCGCAGCAGTACTCGAAGGTCGGCTCCCGCAACGCGATGGTCATCGCGGTGTGCGCCTTCGGTCTGGCGCTGCACCCGGACTCGCGCACGGTCCGCACCGGCATCGGTTCGGCCGCGCCGACCCCGATCCGGGCGAAGGCCGCCGAGGAGTTCCTGAACGCCGCGCTCGAAGAGGGCGGCTTCTGGGAGTCGGGCAAGGTCATCACCCCGTCGATCGCCAAGCAGTTCGGTGAGCTCGCCTCCGGCGCGGCCAACCCGATCGACGACGTCCGCGGCACGGCGAAGTACCGCCGCCACGCGGTAGGCATCATGGCTCGCCGCCAGCTCGTCTGGACGTGGGAGCAGTACCGCGGCACCACCGGCCGCTCGCTTGAAGGGGCTGCGTAACCATGCGCGTCAATTTCACTGTCAACGGACGTCAGCAGGAAGCCGACGACGTGTGGGAGGGCGAATCCCTCCTCTACGTCCTGCGCGAGCGCCTCGGCCTCCCGGGTTCGAAGAACGCGTGCGAGCAGGGCGAGTGCGGTTCCTGCACCGTCCGTCTCGACGGCGTGCCGGTCTGTTCCTGTCTGGTCGCGGCCGGTCAGGTCGAGGGCCGTGACGTCGTGACCGTCGAGGGCCTGGCGGACTTCGCCAAGCAGCGCGAGGAGCACGGCCACGGCGGTGCCTGCGGCACCGGCGGCGGCTGCGGCAGCAAGGGCGTCACCACCGACGAGGCCAAGCGCTGGGCCGCCAAGCCCGGTGACTCCCAGACCGGTGAGGGCGTCGAGCTCTCCACCATCCAGCAGGCGTTCATCGACGCCGGCGCCGTCCAGTGCGGCTTCTGCACCCCGGGTCTGCTCGTCCAGGCGGACGCGCTGCTGGAGGAGAACTCCGACCCGTCCGACCAGGACATCCGTGAGGCCCTGTCCGGCAACCTCTGCCGCTGCACGGGCTACGAGAAGATCCTCGACGCGGTCCGCCTCGCGGCCGCCCGTCAGGGAGAGGCGGTCTGACCATGGCTCAGAACACCCGCACCGTGCCCGCAGGCGCTCCTACGAACGTCAGCCAGAAGCACCAGAAGGGCGGCATCGGCGAGTCCGTGCTCCGCCCGGACGGCACCCTCAAGGTCACCGGCGAGTTCGCGTACTCCTCGGACATGTGGCACGAGGACATGCTGTGGGGCCAGACCCTGCGCAGCACCGTCGCCCACGCCGAGATCGTCTCCATCGACATCTCCGAGGCGCTCGCCATGCCCGGCGTGTACTCGGTGCTGACGTACGACGACCTGCCGGCCGAGATGAAGAACTACGGCCTGGAGATCCAGGACACCCCGGTGCTCGCCAACGGCCGGGTGCGCCACCACGGTGAGCCGGTGGCCCTCGTGGCCGCGGACCACCCGGAGACCGCCCGCCGCGCGGCCGCCAAGATCAAGATCGACTACCGTGAGCTGCCGCTCGTCACGGACGAGGCCTCCGCCCTCGCCCCCGA
This sequence comes from Streptomyces sp. NPDC006512, assembly GCF_040611935.1. Lineage (NCBI taxonomy): Bacteria > Bacillati > Actinomycetota > Actinomycetes > Kitasatosporales > Streptomycetaceae > Streptomyces > Streptomyces sp. NPDC006512. Next base: position 18,460 of record NZ_JBEXPG010000097.1, read on the forward strand.
CGCGCCGCTGATCCACGAGGGCCGCGACGACCACCACATCGGTCACGTCCCGCACCCGAACATCGTGCACCGGCAGCCGATCATCCGCGGCAACGTGGAAGAGGCCCGCAAGCGCGCCGACGTCATCGTCGAGGGCGAGTACACCTTCGGCATGCAGGACCAGGCCTTCCTCGGCCCGGAGTCCGGTCTGGCCGTGCCCTCCGAGGACGGCGGCGTCGAGCTGTACGTCGCCACCCAGTGGCTGCACTCGGACCTCCAGCAGATCGCCCCGGTCCTCGGCCTCCCGCCGGAGAAGGTCCGCATGACGCTCTCGGGCGTCGGCGGCGCCTTCGGCGGCCGCGAGGACATCTCGATGCAGATCCACGCCTGCCTCCTGGCCCTGGCCACGAACAAGCCGGTCAAGATCGTCTACAACCGCTTCGAGTCCTTCTTCGGCCACGTGCACCGCCACCCGGCGAAGCTCTACTACGAGCACGGCGCCACCAAGGACGGCAAGCTCACGCACATGAAGTGCAAGATCGTCCTGGACGGCGGCGCGTACGCGTCCGCTTCCCCGGCGGTCGTGGGCAACGCCTCCTCGCTCTCGGTGGGTCCCTACGTCCTGGAGGACGTGGACATCGAGGCGATCGCGCTCTACACGAACAACCCGCCCTGCGGCGCGATGCGCGGCTTCGGCGCCGTCCAGGCCTGCTTCGCGTACGAGGCCCAGATGGACAAGCTCGCGGCGAAGCTGGGCATGGACCCGGTCGAGTTCCGTCAGCTGAACGCCATGGAGATGGGCACGGTCATGCCGACCGGCCAGGTCGTGGACGCCCCGGCGCCCGTCGCCGAGCTGCTGCGCCGGGTCAAGGCCCGCCCGCTGCCGCCCGAGCGCCAGTGGGAGACCGCCGGCGAGGGCGCGGACGTCCGCGCGCTGCCCGGTGGCCTGTCGAACACCACCCACGGCGAGGGCGTCGTCCGCGGCGTCGGCTACGCGGTCGGCATCAAGAACGTCGGCTTCTCCGAGGGATTCGACGACTACTCGACCGCCCGCGTACGGCTCGAGGTCATCAACGGCGAGCCCGTCGCGATGGTCCACACGGCCATGGCGGAGGTCGGCCAGGGCGGTATCACCGTCCACGCGCAGATCGCCCGTACCGAGCTGGGCGTCACGCAGGTGACCATCCACCCGGCCGACACGCAGGTCGGCTCCGCCGGTTCCACGTCCGCCTCGCGGCAGACGTACATGACCGGTGGCGCCGTGAAGAACACCTGTGAGGCCGTCCGCGAGGCCCTGCTGGAGATCGGCCGCCGCAAGAACGGCTCGTACCACCCGGCGTGGGCCACCGCCGAGCTGCTGCTCGAAGGCGGAAAGGTCGTCACCGACGGCGGCGAGGTCCTCGCGGACATCGCCGACATCCTGGAGGGCGAGGCCATCGACCTCGAACTCGAGTACCGCCACCACCCGACGGTCCCCTTCGACCTGGTCACCGGCCAGGGCAACGGTCACGTCCAGTACACGTTCGCCGCGCACCGCGCGGTCGTCGAGGTGGACACCGAGCTCGGCCTGGTCAAGGTCGTCGAGCTGGCGACCGCCCAGGACGTCGGCAAGGCGCTGAACATGCTCTCCGTGGTCGGCCAGATCCAGGGTGGTACCACCCAGGGCCTCGGCGTGGCGATCATGGAAGAGATCATCGTGGACCCGAAGACCGCGAAGGTGCGCAACCCCTCCTTCACGGACTACCTGATCCCGACCATCCTCGACACCCCGACCATCCCGGTCGACGTCCTGGAGCTCGCCGACCCGAAGGCCCCGTACGGCCTGCGCGGCATGGGCGAGGCGCCGACCCTCTCGTCCACCCCGGCCGTCATCGCGGCGATCCGGCAGGCGACCGGTCTGGACATCAACAAGACGCCGATCCGTCCGGAAGCCCTCACCGGCACCCTCTAGGACGGCGTGGTGGGGGGGGGGGGGGGGGCCCCGCCCCCCCCCCCCCCCCCCCCCCGGGGGGGGGGGGGGGGGGCGGCGCCCGGGGGGGGGGCCCCGCCCCGCGCCGCCGACCCCCCCCCCCCCGCGC
>NZ_JBEXPG010000098.1:0-20004 GCF_040611935.1 Streptomyces sp. NPDC006512
TACGCGGGCTTCCGCCCGGCGCACCGAGAGCACGCACCAGACGCCGCAGGGCCGCCCTCCGGGCGACGACGGGAGTTTGACGACAGGCCCTAGGGGACCAAGGGACCAGGAGACCCGGGGGAACCGGTTCCGCCGCTGCCACGTCACACCCGCATCACGTACGGCGGGACAGGCGAAGGAGCGAATCGGTGACCAGCGAACAACCCGACACATCACGCGCCACACGACGGCGGCCGTCCTGGGCCATCGGCTCGATCGCGGCCGCCGTCCTGCTGGCCGGCGGTGGCACGGCCTACTGGGCCTCGACGGCCCACGGGGACGGTACGGGTGGCGGCGGCCGTACGGGTGACAGGGCGGCCTCCGCGCCACGCGACGCGGCGACGCCCTCGGCCCCGCCCTCCGCGCCGAACGGCATCGCCCCCGGAGAGCCGGACCCGTCCGGGTCCGGGGTGACCTACAAGGCCGACGTACCGCTGCCGGAAGCCCCGGCGACCGCGCCCTCGTTCGCGGCGTCCGGCGAGATCACCTCCGACGAGGTGGCGCGGCTCGCGAAGGCCCTCGGGATCGACGGCGCGCCCCGGCTGAGCGGCGACGTCTGGCAGGCGGGCGAGTCCGCCGACGGCTCGGGGCCCCGGCTGACGGTCACCCGCAAGGCACCCGGCACCTGGAGCTTCTCGCGCTTCCAGGGCGTCCCGGGGCAGGGCGACGGTACGGGCAACGGCGTCGGCGACGACTGCGTGCGGGGCAAGGACACCTGCGGTCCGGCGACCCTGCCGCAGGGCGGCGCGGACGCTCCGGCCGCACGGACCGACTCGGGCGGCAAGCCGGTGTCGGAGGAGGCGGCGAAGGCCGCGGCGGCCCCGGTGCTCGCGGCGGCGGGCCAGGGTGACGCCCGCGTCGACGCCCGGCTCGTGCAGGGTTCGGTGCGGGTGGTGAGCGCCGACCCGGTGGTGGGCGGGCTGCCGACCCAGGGCTGGTCCAGCAAGGTGAGCGTGGGGGCGGACTCCAAGGTGGTGGCCGGCAGCGGTGAGCTGAAGGCCCCGGTCCGGTCCGGGGAGCAGCCCGTGGTCGGGGCGGTCGAGGCGCTGGCCCGGCTGAACGCCCGGAACACCGGTGACGGTACCGGTCCGGGCCCGAGCGGCTGCGCGACCTCCGTCCCGCTGACCCCGGACACGCCGACGGGGGCCACGGACACCGTGCCGTGCAACCCGGAGCCGCGTCCGATGAAGCCGCCGCGGACGGAGTCCGTACGGGGAGCCGTGCTCGGCTTGGCGCCGGGTACGGTCGACGGCGGGCGGGGCCTGGTGCCGGCCTGGCTGTTCGAGGTGGCCGGAAAGTCCGGCGGAGCGGGCCACACCGTGGTGGAGCCGGCCGCGGCCGAGGGCGGCGGGGGAACCCCGGTGCCTCCGCAGGGCCGTACCGTGCCCGGGTTCTCGTACGCCGAGGCCGACCGGAAGCTGACCGTGAACTTCTGGGGCGGGGTGTGCAGCAGCTACGCCGTGGAGGCGCGGGAGGAGGGCCCGTCCGTCCTGGTGAAGATCACCGACACTCCGAACAAGCCCGGTCAGGCCTGCATCATGGTCGCGCAGGAGATGGCGCAGACGGTGACGCTGAAGGAGCCGCTCGGGGACCGGAAGGTGGTCGACGCGACGACGGGGAAGCCGCTCCCCCGCCAGTAGCGGCCGCCGGGGAACGCACGAGGGCCCGGGCCCCGGTCGGATTCGACCGGGGCCCGGGCCCTCGCCGCTGTACTGGACGACGCTGTACTGGACGGCGCTGTACTGGATCGCCGCCGTACTGGTTGAGCCGTACGGCTCGGCAGGACTAGCTGAACGAGTCGCCGCAGGCGCAGGAGCCGGTGGCGTTCGGGTTGTCGATCGTGAAGCCCTGCTTCTCGATGGTGTCGACGAAGTCGATCGAGGCACCGTGCAGGTACGGCGAGCTCATGCGGTCGGTGACGACCTTGACGCCGTCGAAGTCCTTGACGACGTCACCGTCGAGGGAGCGCTCGTCGAAGAAGAGCTGGTAGCGCAGGCCGGAGCAGCCACCGGGCTGGACGGCGACGCGCAGCGCCAGGTCCTCGCGGCCCTCCTGCTCCAGCAGGGTCCTGACCTTCTCGGCGGCGGCGTCGGACAGGAGGATGCCGTCGCTCACAGTGGTCTTGTCGTCCTGTACGGACATCTGCATTCACTCCCGAAGTGGGCGGCTCCCCGCCGGAGGCTGGGGAAACGTCGGACTCTTGCCGTCGGTGGCAACCAGCGCGACCGCGGATTCATTCCGGGTCCCGCTCCTTGTTTCAGACATTCATGCTCGCACACCCGCGCGTGGGGGTGGGCCCGGCGAAGCGGACCGGCCCGGGAGCCCGTCCGGGGGCCGCCCCCGGACGGGCGAATGCGTCACATCGACACTATCGGCATCGTCAAAGTGACGTGAAGCGGCTATGATAGATAGCGTCAAATAGACGAGAAGTGGTAGCGCTGTCGTCTGGCGATGTCTTCAGAAGTTCCTAGTCGCAGAACAGAAAGGGTGCGTGTCGTGACCACCGCCCAGCCCTTGGACGTCCAGCCGACGCCCCTTGCCCTGCTGCTGCTCGGCCGCGAGGCCGACCCCAAGAGCGAGCGCGGGGTGGAGTGCCCCGGCGACCTGCCCTCCCCGTCGGACCCGAACCTCGTGGCGCGCGCCCGCGCGGCCAAGGAGAAGCTCGGGGACAAGGTGTTCATCCTCGGCCACCACTACCAGCGTGACGAGGTCATCGAGTTCGCCGACGTCACCGGTGACTCGTTCAAGCTGGCCAAGGACGCCGCCGCCAAGCCGGAGGCCGAGTACATCGTCTTCTGCGGCGTCCACTTCATGGCCGAGTCCGCGGACATCCTGACCGGCGACGACCAGAAGGTCGTCCTGCCCGACCTCGCGGCCGGCTGCTCGATGGCCGACATGGCCACCGCCGAGCAGGTCGCGGAGTGCTGGGACGTCCTGACGGAGGCGGGCATCGCCGATGTCACCGTCCCGGTCTCGTACATGAACTCCTCCGCCGACATCAAGGCCTTCACCGGCAAGCACGGCGGCACGATCTGCACCTCGTCCAACGCGAAGAGGGCCCTGGACTGGGCGTTCGAGCAGGGCGAGAAGATCCTCTTCCTGCCCGACCAGCACCTGGGCCGCAACACCGCCGTCCGCGACATGGGCATGTCCCTGGACGACTGCGTGCTCTACAACCCGCACAAGCCGAACGGCGGCCTGACCGTCGAGCAGCTGCGGAACGCCAAGATGATCCTGTGGCGCGGCCACTGCTCGGTCCACGGCCGGTTCTCGGTGGACTCGGTCAACGACGTGCGCGCGCGGATCCCCGGCGTCAACGTGCTGGTGCACCCCGAGTGCAAGCACGAGGTCGTGGCGGCCGCGGACTACGTCGGTTCGACGGAGTACATCATCAAGGCGCTGGAGGCGGCCCCGGCCGGCTCCAAGTGGGCCATCGGCACCGAGCTGAACCTGGTCCGCCGCCTGGCGAATCGATTCGCCGCCGAGGACAAGGAAGTCGTCTTCCTCGACAAGACGGTCTGTTTCTGCTCGACGATGAACCGCATCGACCTCCCCCACCTGGTGTGGACACTGGAGTCCCTGGCCGAGGGCAACCTCGTGAACCGGATCCAGGTCGACAAGGAGACGGAGAGCTTCGCGAAGCTCGCGCTGGAGCGGATGCTCGCCCTCCCGTAGGGGCCCGTACGACGCGCCGAAGGGGCGCCCGGCACCCGCCGGGCGCCCCTTCGGCGTTCCCTTCCACCGGGCGGCCCAAGCGGGCGGGCGGCGGGCGTCGCCCGAGCGCACCCTGGGACCCATGGGCGATCTCGTGAGGCAGCAGCTCCGCACGGGGCACACCTGGGTCGCGAGCATCGCCTCGGTGGCCGCCCTGGCGTTCTCGGGCTACAACTTCTCGCAGTTGCAGGAAACCCCGCAGACGGACCTCGCCCTGCCCGTGACCCTGAAGCTGGACCGGGACGAGAGCGGGACGTCCGTCATGCTGCAGCCGACCGTGTCCACCCGGTACGACACCAGCGACGTGGAGATGATCACCGACGTCCGGCTGGAGCTCAAGCCGGAGGCCGGGACGGGTACCGCGCCCGACTTCTACTGGCGGGAGAACGTGAAGTGGTCGGTGATCCCGAGCGAGCCGAATCAGGGCGGGGGCTCGGTCTGGTGGGAATTCGCCTCCGATCCCGTGCCGTTCAACGTCACCCAGACCACGCCCCAGCAGCAGATCCTCCAGTTCAAAACGCACAACTGGAACCTCACCCCGGGCCGCTACACCGGAACCCTGACCTTGCTCAGGGCGAGCACCCGCGACCCGATCGTGCGGCCGTTCTGCCTGGCGCTGCGCTCCGAGGACATCAAGACGATCTTGAACGAGCCGGGGAGCTACTTCGAGTTCCGCAGGGACGTCCCCGGGAAGCACGCGGGCGGTTGCTACCACCGGTACGGGTGAGCTCCGGGAGGGTACGGGCAAGGCCCCGGACACCAGCGCGCGGCGGTGTCCGGGGCCTTGGGGGCCGGCCCGGTCAGACCTTGACCGGGGGTTCCGCTTCGGCCGGGGACGGGACGGGCTTCAGGCGGGCCGCCTTCTTCGCGCGGCGGCGCTCCTTGCGGAGCTCCACCATCGTGTAGAGGGTCGGCACCAGCAGCAGGGTCAGCAGGGTGGAACTGACCAGGCCGCCGATGACCACGACCGCGAGCGGCTGCGAGATGAAGCCGCCCTCGCCGGTGACGCCGAGCGCCATCGGGAGCAGCGCGAAGATCGTCGCCAGGGCGGTCATCAGGATCGGGCGGAGCCGGTGGCGGCCGCCCTCGACGACCGCCTCGACGACGCCGAGGCCCTGCGCGCGGTACTGGTTGACCAGGTCGATCAGGACGATCGCGTTGGTCACCACGATGCCGATGAGCATCAGCATGCCGATCATCGCGGGGACGCCCATGGGGGTGCCGGTGACGATCAGCAGGCCGAGCGCGCCGGTGGCCGCGAACGGGATGGAGACCAGCAGGATCAGCGGCTGGACCAGCGAGCGGAACGTCGCGACCAGCAGCATGAAGACGATCGCGATGGCCGCGAGCATGGCCAGGCCCAGCGAGCCGAAGGCCTCGTCCTGGTCCTCGGAGACGCCGCCGATGGAGGCCGACGCCCCCTCGGGCAGGTCCAGCGCCTTGATCTTCGTCTGGAGGGTGGTGCTGACGGCGCCGGTGTTCTCGCCGACGGGCCGGGCGGTGATGGTGGCGGCGCGGGCGCCGTCGATCCGGGTCATCGCGACGGGGCCGGGGACCACCTTGACCTCGGCGATGTCGCCGAGCTTGAGCGGGCCGACGGGCAGGGCCTGGAGCTCGGCCAGGGTGGTGGCCGGCTGGGCGGACCTGATGACGACGTCCCGCTCGGTGTCGTCCAGTACGGCCTTGCCGACCGGGTTGCCCCGGACGGCCTGCGCGACGACGGCGCCGAGCGCGGCCTGGTCCAGGCCCGCCTCGGCGGCCTTGGGGGTGGCGGTGACGGAGATGCGGGGCACCGACTGGGCCAGGTCGCTCTGGACGTCGGCGACGTCCTTGAGGGTGGCCACCTCGGCGCGGACCTGCTCGGCGGCCTTCGCGAGCGTGCCGGCGTCGCCGGCCTTGACGACCACGCTGAGGTTCTGGCTGCCGAAGCCGTCGCCGGCCGCGATACGGGTGTCGCCGATGCCGTCGAGCTTCGCCAGCTCGCCCTCGATGCGCTTCTTCACGGCCTCCCCGTCACCGGAGTCCTTCAGCATCACCTGGTAGGAGGCCTGGTTGGAGCCCGTACCGCCGCCGAAGGCGGCCATGAAGCCGGAGGAGCCGACGGTGACCTGGTAGCTCTTGATCCCCTCGACGGAGGAGAGCACCTTCTCGATCTTGCGGCTGGACTCGTCGGCGGCGGACAGCGAGGTGCCGGGGGCCAGCTCCTGCTTGACCGTCAGGACGTCCTGCTCGCCCTGGTCGAAGAAGTTGGTCTTCAGCAGCGGGGTCATCCCGAACGTGCCGATCAGGACGACCACCGCGATGGCCACACTGGTCAGGCGGCGCCGGGTGGCGAAGCCCAGGACCCGTACGTAGAACCGCTGGAGGCGGCTGCGCGCCTCCTTCTCCTCGGCCGCGCGGCGGGCCTCGGCGGCGCTCTCGGCGTCCCCGGCGGTCACGCCCTTGGGCGCGCTCAGGAACCAGTACGAGAGCACCGGGACGACCGTCAGCGACACGAGCAGCGAGGCCAGCAGGGCGGCGGTGACGGTGAGGGAGAACGAGCCGAAGAGCTCGCCGATCATGCCGCCGGTCAGGCCGATCGGCAGGAAGACGGCGACGGTGGTGAGCGTGGAGGAGGTGACCGCGCCGGCCACCTCCTTGACCGCGGTGAGGATCGCCGCCTCGCGCTCCTCGCCGTAGCCGAGGTGGCGCTTGATGTTCTCCAGGACCACGATCGAGTCGTCGACGACGCGGCCGATGGCGATGGTGAGCGCGCCCAGCGTCAGCATGTTGAGCGACAGGTCGCGGGTCCACAGCACGATGAGGGCGAGGACCACGGACAGCGGGATGGAGACCGCGGTCACCAACGTCGAGCGGAGCGACGCGAGGAAGACCAGGATCACGATCACCGCGAAGACCAGGCCGAGGAGGCCCTCGGTGGTGAGGCTGGAGATCGACTTGGCGACGGCCGGGCCCTGGTCGCTGACCACGGTCAGGGCCGCGCCGGAGCCGAGGGCGGAGCGCAGCTCGGGAAGCTTGTCCTTGACGGCGTCCGAGATGGCGACGGCGCTGCCGTCCTTGTCCATGGTCAGGACGACGGCGAGGCTGGGCTTGCCGTTGGTGCGCGTGATGGAGTCGGCCCTGGCCGGCTCCTGCTTGACGGCGGCGACGTCACCGAGGCGGACGGCGGGCTTGCCGGGGCCGGGGCTCAGGCGCAGGTCCTCGACCTGGGCGAGCGAGGTGTAGCCGGCGCCGACGCGGACGGTGCGGTTCTTGCCCTCCTCGTCGAAGGAGCCGGCCGGGACGGTCGCGCCGCCCGCCTGGAGGCCCTTGGCGAGGGAGCCGCCGTCGAGGCCGGCGGCCGCGAGCTTGGCGTTGTCGGGGGTGACGGTGACCTGGAGGTCCCGGACCCCGTCGATGCTGACCTGGCCGACGCCGTCGATGTCCTCCAGGACGGGGACGACGGAACGCTCCAGCTGGTCGGCGAGGGCCTGCTGGTCCTTGTCGGAGGTGACGGCGAGGATGACGGTCGGGATGTCGTCGGTGGAGCCGGCCACCACCTGCGGGTCGACCTCGGCGGGCAGCCGGACGCGGGCCCGGTTGACGGCCTGCTGGACGTCGGCGACGAGCTGCTTGGTGCCGCTGTCGCCGTAGTCGAAGGTGGCCATGACGAGGGCGTTGCCCTCGCTCGCGGTGGAGGTGATGCCGGTGATGCCGTCGACGCCCTTGAGGGTGGCCTCGATCGGCTCGACGACCTGCTTCTCCACGACGTCGGGCGACGCGCCCTGGTACGGCGCGAGCACGGACACCATGGGCAGTTCGATGGAGGGCAGCAGCTGTTGCTTGAGCTGCGGGATGGCTATGGCGCCGAAGAGCAGCGCGACGATCGACACGAGGCCGACCAGTGCTCTCTGCGAAAGGCTGAAGCGGGACAGCCAGGACATGGATGGGATCTCTCTGCAGTGACGTGTACGTACTCATGCCGTCAGGCAGGCGCGAGGGAACCCCAGCCTTTCGTACGCCGGGGGCCGATCGCGTCGCTCGCAGGTCCCGTCCTTATCTGCGGCATACCGCGTCCGCAGTAGTCCCTCCTACTGCGGCGAGCGCCGCACGCTCCGGCCGGTCACTCGGCGCGCGGCCGCACCAGGCCCGATTCGTACGCGATGACCACCAATTGCGCCCGGTCCCGCGCGCCGAGCTTGGCCATGGCCCGGTTGACGTGGGTCTTGACGGTCAGCGGGCTGACCTCCAGGCGGGCGGCGATCCCGTCGTTGGAGAGGCCCCCGGCCACGTGGACGAGGACCTCGCGCTCGCGGCCGGTCAGCGCGGCGAGCCGTTCGGCGTGGGCCGAGCCGGCGGCGGGGGCGTCGGCGTGTCCGCCCTGCGCGAGGAAGCTCGCGATGAGCCCCTTGGTCGCGGCCGGGGACAGCAGGGCCTCCCCGGCGGCCGCCACGCGGATGGCGTTGAGGAGCTCGTCGGGCTCGGCGCCCTTGCCGAGGAAGCCCGAGGCGCCGGCGCGCAGGGCGGCGGCGACGTACTCGTCGACCTCGAAGGTGGTCAGCATGACGACGCGGACCGCGGCGAGTTCCGGGTCGGCGCTGATCATCCGGGTGGCGGCGAGGCCGTCGGTACCGGGCATCCGGATGTCCATGAGGACGACGTCGGCCCGCCGTTCACGGGCGAGGGCGTACGCCTGCGCCCCGTCGGAGGCCTCCCCGACGACCAGCATGTCGGGCTCGGAATCGACGAGCACCTTGAACGCGCTGCGCAGCAACGCCTGGTCGTCGGCGAGCAGCACCCTGATGGGAGCCCCGCCCTGCGTCTGCTGCACGCTCTCGTCCACGCCCCGAGGGTACGCGGCACACGGCGTCGGCCACGGGCCAGGGGCCGGCGTCAGCCCAGGGCCAGGAGGAGGAGGGCGGTGGTGGCGGCGGTTTCGCTGAGGGCGCCGAAGACGTCGCCGGTGACTCCGTCGAAGCGGTGGACGCAGCGGCGCAGGAGGAATTCGGCGGCGGCCAGCGCGGCCAGGACGGCCGCCGCGTACTGGGCGGCGGCGGGCAGGCCCAGCGGCAGGGCGGCGAGGGCCGCCGCCGCCGTGACCAGGACGGTCACCGCGACCGCCGCGCGGTACGGGACGACGCCCGCGACCGTCGCGCCGAGCCCCTCGGGGCGGGCGGCGGGGACGCCTTCGCGGGAGGCGAGGGTCATCGCGAGCCGTGCGGTGACGGCGGCGACGACGGTGGCGAGGGCGCCCCGTACCCAGCTGTCGGCGTAGATGTCGGCGAGGGCGGCCGCCTGCACGAGCAGGACGATCAGCAGGGCGATGACCCCGAAGGGGCCGATGTCGGACTGCTTCATGATCCGCAGCGCGTCCTCGGCGGGCTTGGCGCTGCCCAGTCCGTCGGCCGTGTCGGCCAGGCCGTCGAGGTGCAGCCCGCGGGTCAGCGCGGCCGGTACGGCGACGGTGACCGCGGCGGCGAGCAGCGGCCCGCCGTCGAGGAGCACCATGAGGGCGCCGGGCACGGCGGCGAGCAGCCCGACGGCGAGGCCGGCGAGGGGGGCGCAGGCCATGCCGGTGCGGGCGGCGGGCCGGTCCCAGCGGGTGATGCGCGCGGGCAGCACGGTCAGCGTGCCGAACGCGAAGCGGAGCCCGTCGGGCAGGGAGGCGCGCTCGGAGGGCGGCACGGGGGGCGGATCGTCGAACGAATCTTTCATCGGCGGGAACGCTACCCGCTCCGGGAGGGCGGTAAATTGCCTCATACGCGCCAAATCGGGAGCCGCCACACAGAGAGCTGGTGCGATGGGTCACTGGTGGTACCGCAACATCGTCGAACCAGGGAAGCTCCCGCTGCTGCTCGCCCTGCTGGCGTTCGTGACCTCGTTCCTCGTCACCCGGGTGATCACGCGGATGATCCGCGCCGGGAAGGGCCCCTTCAAGAACATCACTCCGGGCGGGATCCACGTCCACCACGTGGTCCCCGGGGTGGTCCTGGTGATCGTCGGCGGGTTCGGCGCCGTCGGCAGCGGCCGGCACGGGTTCGGCGCGGGCCTCTCGGCCGTGCTCTTCGGGCTCGGTGCGGGCCTGGTGCTGGACGAGTTCGCGCTGATCCTGCACCTCGACGACGTGTACTGGAGCGAGCAGGGCCGCAAGAGCGTCGAGGTCGTGGTGGTGACGGCGGCGCTGGTGGCGCTGGTCCTGGGCGGGTTCCTGCCGTTCGGGGTGAACGAGCTGACCGCCGACGAACGGCAGAACCGCGGGCTGGTGGTCATGAACACCGCCACCAACTTCTTCCTGGCCCTGATCGCCCTGTGGAAGGGCAAGGCGCGCACCGCGGTCTTCGGCCTGGTGGTCCCCTTCGTCGCCCTGATCGGCGCGGTGCGGCTGGCCCGGCCCGGCTCCCCGTACGCGAAGAGGTTCTACGCGAACCGCCCGCGCGCCCGCGCCAGGGCCGGGCTGCGCGCCTTCCACCACGACCGGCGCTGGGCGCACCCGCGCCGCCGCTTCGAGAACTTCATCGGCGGGACCCCCGACCCGGACCGGGCCGCGGTGGAGAAACAGGAGCGGCAGGAGCGGCAGGGGAAGCACGAGAAACGCGGTCGGCGGGAGTGAGCGGGCGCGTACGCGAAGGGCCCGCCCCCTGAGTCAGGGGGCGGGCCCTTCGCACGTCGGTGTCCTGGTGCCCGTACGGCCGGCCGGCGAGGAGGTCAGCCGGGGATCAGCCCGTCGTCGCTGAGCATGTCCCTGACCTCGTCGAGCGTGGCGTCGGGTCCGGGCAGGATCAGCTCGGACGGCTCCAGCGCCTCGTCCGGGAGCGGCTCGCCGAGCCGCCGCACGGCTTCGAGCAGTGCGCCCAGCGTGCGCCGGAAGCCGTCCTCGTCACCGCTCTCCATCTCGGCGAGCAGTTCGTCGTCCAGCTTGTTGAGCTCGGTGAAGTGGCCGTCGGCCATCCTCACCTGCCCCTCCCCCATGATGCGGACAATCATGACGGGCCCCGTCCTACTGCTTGTCGAACCGGTGCTGGGTCTGCGACGGCTGGGTGGTGCCGGGGGCGCCGCCCTCGATGGCCTGCTGCTGCGCCGAGGGGCCGCCCGCCAGTTCGGCCTTCATCCGCTGGAGCTCCAGCTCGACGTCGGTGCCGCCGGAGAGGCGGTCCAGTTCGGTCTGGATGTCGTCGCGCGCCAGCCCGCTCTGGTCGTCCAGCGCACCGGAGGCCAGCAGCTCGTCGATCGCGCCGGCCCGGGCCTGGAGCTGTGCGGTCTTGTCCTCGGCCCGCTGGATCGCCAGGCCGACGTCGCTCATCTCCTCCGAGATGCCGGAGAAGGACTCGGCGATCCGGGTCTGCGCCTGGGCCGCGGTGTACGTGGCCTTGATGGTCTCCTTCTTCGTGCGGAAGGCATCCACCTTGGCCTGGAGGCGCTGGGCGGCGAGGGTCAGCTTCTCCTCCTCGCCCTGGAGGGTCTGGTGCTGCACCTCCAGGTCGCTGACCTGCTGCTGGAGCGAGGCGCGGCGGGACAGGGCCTCGCGGGCCAGGTCCTCGCGGCCGAGGGCGAGCGCCTTGCGGCCCTGGTCCTCCAGCTTGGCCGACTGGCCCTGGAGCTGGTTCAGCTGCAGTTCCAGGCGCTTGCGGGAGGTCGCCACGTCGGCTACCCCGCGGCGTACCTTCTGGAGCAGTTCCAGCTGCTTCTGGTACGAGTAGTCAAGGGTCTCGCGCGGGTCCTCGGCCCGGTCAAGGGCCTTGTTCGCCTTCGCGCGGAAGATCATCCCCATACGCTTCATGACACCGCTCATGGGCTTCGCGCGCCCCCTTCTGACGGACTTCGCTCAAGGTCACCGACAGGACCACAGTACGGGCCCTGCATCTATTACCGCACTGTTCGCGTACGGATGCGCTCCTCCTCCAGGACGACTACGCCCGCACCGTGTCAGGCGTAAGGAGTAGGTGATCCCCGAGAACCCCGGAAACGCTCCGGGGCCTCCCGGGAGTGCCCACGGGAACCGCTACTGGGAAGACGCCCGCCGTTGCCGGATCGTTCCCCGCCGGGGTGGGGCACGTGCCCTCGACCACGTAGGCTTGGGTTTTGTGTTTGGTAGCCGCTCCTCCAAGGAAGAGAAGGCCGCCGCCACCGACAAGGTGAGCGCCGACCTCTCGCAGCCCCGTGACCCGCAGGCCCCGAAGGGCCGCCCGACGCCGAAGCGTGCTGTGGCCCAGTCGCAGCGCAAGGCCGTGGTGGCCTCGACCGGCAATCGCAAGGAGGACGCCAAGCGAGCCCGTGAGCGCCGCCGCGTAGAGATGGCCAAGCAGCGCGAAGCGCTGGCCAGTGGTGACGAGCGTTATCTGCCCGCCCGTGACAAGGGCCCGGTACGCCGGTTCGTCCGCGACTTCGTGGACTCCCGTTTCTCCGTCGCCGAGATGTTCCTGCCGCTGGCAGTGATCATCCTGGTGCTGAGCATGGTCCGGGTGCCGTCGATCCAGAACATCGCCCTGATGCTGTGGCTCGGTGTGATCGCCCTGATCATCGTCGACTCCGTCGGCCTGGTGTTCCGTCTCCGCAAGGCGCTGAACGAGCGCTTCGCGGACGAGCCCCGCCGCGGCGCCGTCGCGTACGGCCTGATGCGCACCCTCCAGATGCGCCGGCTCCGCCTGCCGAAGCCGCAGGTCAAGCGCGGGGAACGGCCCTGAGCCGAGCGACGCCCGGAGCATCTGGGGCGTCGGGGGACGGCTTCTCCGGGGGAGCCCGGCTGTGGCTGGAGGGTCTGGGCGGACTGCGCAACGCCGTCCGCCAGGAACTCGTGGGCCGGCAGGTCGAGGAACAGATCGCGCACCGCTTCCCCGTCGGGCAGCGGCTGCGCGTCCTCGACGTCGGCATGGGCCAGGGCACCCAGGCGCTGCGCCTCGCCCGCGCCGGGCACAAGGTCACCGGCCTGGAACAGGACCCGGCCATGCTGGAGGTCGCCCGGGCCGCGCTGGCCGCGGAACCCGCCGGGATCCGCGACCGGGTCACCCTGCTGGAGGGCGACGGCCGTGAGACCGGAGCCCACTTCGGGCCGGGCAGCTTCGACGTGGTGCTCTGCCACGGCGTCCTGATGTACGTGGCCGAACCCGACGCCATGCTGGCCGGGCTCGCCCGGATGCTGGCCCCGGGCGGACTGCTGTCCCTGCTCGTGCGCAACGGCGACGCGCTCGCCATGCGGCCGGGCCAGTCCGGTGACTGGACGGCCGCGCTGGCCGCCTTCGACACCGTGGACTACAGGAACCGGCTCGGCCTGGACGTACGGGCCGACCGGCTGGCCGGGCTGACGGCGACGCTGTCCGGGATCGGCGCGCCCCTGCACACCTGGTACGGGGTCCGGGTCTTCACGGACGGCACCGAGGCCGGGGACGAGCTGCCGCGCGACGAGGAACTGGAGCGGCTGCTGGCCGCCGAGGAACGCGCCGGGCGGACCGACCCCTACCGCGCGGTGGCGGCGCTCCTGCACCTGTGCGGGGTCCGCGGCTAGGCAGTTTCTTCCGGTACGCCGCTTCCCCGGACCCCGCTTCGGCGGGGCCCGGGGGCGGGCCCGGCCGGATCAGGCGTCGAGGGCCGCGCGGAGGCTCATCGTGTACAGCTCGGTGCCGCTGTCGTCGGACAGCTTCACCTGCTCGGTGCCGCCTTCCAGCAGGTCCTTCCAGTACTCACCGATCCAGGACTCCGCGTCCCCCTGCGTGGTGAACTCCTCCGGTACCACCGCCGGTGCGGTCTCGGTGCCCTCGGCCGTCTCGAACCGCCACGTCCACGCCATGTCCGCCTCCGTTGCTCGTCCGCTTCTCACCTTGAGTGTGCCCGCAGAGTAACCGGGCGCGCACCAGTCCCGGCGACGCGGGAGGATCTCCGTGTGGAACTCACTCTGCTCGGCACCGGTACACCCGAAGGACTGCCCCGCCCCGGCTGTCCCTGCGCCGCCTGCGCGGTCTCCGTGGGCACCCGGTCCCGCGCCGCGACGGCCGTACTCGTGGACGGGGCGCTGCTGCTCGACCTGACCCCGGGGGCGGTGCTGGCCGGTGCCCGCGCCGGGCATTCGCTGGCCGGCGTACGGCAGGTCCTCCTGACCCATCCGCACGACGGGCCGGCCGTCGAGCTGCCGCCGGGCCTGCCGGCCGCGGGGCGGGTCCCGGACGGGCGGGAGCTGTCGGTGATCAGCGGGCACCGGGTGCGGGCCGTGCCGATGGACGCGCCGGGCACCGGCTACGAGGTCACGGGCCCCGACGGCAGCCGGCTGCTGTACCTCCCCCCGGGCGGGGCCCCGGCCGGCACGAACGGGACGTCGGCGCAGCGCGCGTACGACATGGTCCTCGCGGACGTGCTCGGCCGGCCGGAGGCGCTGGCACGGCTGCGGGCGAGCGGCGCGGTCGGCCCGGCCACCGACGTGATCGCCGTGCACCTGGACCACGACACCCCGCCGGGCCGGGAGCTGGAGCGGCGGTGCGCGGCGGCCGGGGCGCGGGCGGTGCCGGACGGGACCACGGTGGTGGCCGGCGAGTACCACGCGGTGCCGGACGTGCCGCGCCGGACGCTGGTGCTGGGCGGGGCCCGTTCGGGCAAGTCCTTCGAGGCGGAGCGGCGGCTGGCGGCCTACCCGGAGGTGGTCTACGTCGCCACGGGCGGTACCCGCGACGGTGACGCGGAATGGGCGCAGCGGGTCGGCCTGCACCGTGAGCGGCGGCCGGCGAGCTGGCGGACGGTGGAGACCTGCGAGCTGGTGCCGCTGCTGGAGGAGGCCGGGCCGGCGCTGCTGATCGACTGCCTGGCGCTGTGGCTGACCGACGCCATGGACCGGGCCGGGGCCTGGGACGACGCGGTGTGGGCGGCGGGCGGGCAGAAGGAGCTGCGCGAGCGGGTCGCCGACCTGGTGGCCGCGGTCCGCGCGACGCGCCGCCCGGTGGTGCTGGTGAGCAACGAGGTGGGTTCCGGGGTGGTCCCCGCGACGGCGTCGGGACGCCGCTTCCGGGACGAGCTGGGGCGGCTGAACAACGCGGTGGCCGGGGAGTGCGAGCACGTGCTGCTGGTGGTCGCGGGACAGGTGTCGGTGCTCAAGGAGTAGCCGTCGCGGACGGGCCCGCCGCCCCCCTCCCAGGGGGCTTGGGCAGGGCCTCACCGGCTGTACGCTCTGGCAGATGACCACGCTGAATCTCGACGACTTCTCCGATCTGATCGAGCGCCCCGACGGGGGCGTCCGGCGTGACGCCGAGGATCGCCGTGAGCGGCTGGCGGTGCCGCCCGGCGCGCTGGGCCGGCTCGACGACCTCGCCGAGTGGCTCGCCGCCGCGCAGGGCCGGGTCCCGGTCTGGCCGATCGGACGGCCGCGCGTCGTGCTGTTCGCCGCCGACCACGGGATCGCCGCCGAGGGGGTCTCCGCGCGGGCCGCGGGCACCGCCCACGAGCTGGTGCGCTCCGTCCTCGACGGGAACAGCCCGGTGTCCATCCTGGCCGGGCGGCTCGGTGCCACCGTACGGATCGTGGACGCGGGCCTGGACTGCGATCCGGAGCTGCTGCCCGAGGACGTGGTGCGCCACCGCGTGCGGCGCGGGAGCGGGCGGATCGACCGGGAGGACGCGCTGACGGCGGAGGAGGCCCGGGCCGCCCTGGAGCTCGGCATCCGCATCGCCGACGAGGAGGCCGACTCCGGTACGGACCTGGTCGTCCTCGGGGACCTGAGCGTCGGCGGCACCACGGTGGCCGCCACCCTCGTCGCCGCGCTCTGCGGTACGGACGCCTCCGTGGTCACCGGCCGCGGCGGGGTGCCGATCGACGACCTGACCTGGATGCGCAAGTGCGCGGCGATCCGCGACGCGCTGCGCCGGGCCCGGCCGGTCCTCGGCGACCAGGTGGCGCTGCTGGCGGCGGTCGGCGGCGCGGACGTCGCCGCGATCACCGGGTTCCTCCTCCAGTGCGCGGTGCGCCGTACGCCCGTCATCCTCGACGGGGTCGTCTCGGCGGCGTGCGGGCTCGTGGCCCAGCGGGCGGCGTTCCGTGCCCCGGACTGGTGGCTGGCGGGCCAGGCCAGCGGCGAACCGGGCCAGGCGAAGGCACTGGACCGGATGGCACTCAACCCTGTGCTCGACCACGGCGTCACTGTGGGAGAAGGAACCGGGGCATTGCTGGCGCTCCCCCTGGTCCAGGCGGCTGCCGCGCTCGCGGCGGACCTCCCGGAGCGGGTGGTGGAACAGCCGGTGGAGTGAGGCGACGGGCGCCACGGACCCGACCAGTCCGCGGCGCCCGGACCGTCCGTGGACAGCGATGCCCCATATCATCGCTTTTCATGGGAGAGGTCCGCTTGACCAGCGCAGAGACCGACCGGAGCCCCGCACAGGCGTCCGGCAAGGGTTCCAACGGCAGGAGGGAAACCGGCGGCGACCCCGCCGGGAGGCCGGAGACCCGCAGGGGGAGCACGCGTTCGCGGCGTGCCGCGGGCTTCGCGGTCTGGTACCTGAGAGCCGTCACCTTCGTCAACTTCCTGAGCGCGGTGTGGCTTTCGCTCGGGCAGGACCTGCGCCGGCACAACACCGCCGACTTCTACACCCCGTACCTGCTCACCGCGGGCTTCGCCTCCGGGCTGTTCTCGCTGCTGCTGGCGGTGACGATGGGCCGCCGCAAGCGGGCCGCCTGGATCCTCAACCTCGTCGTCAGCGGAATGCTGCTGCTGGCGTTCGCGGTCGCCGCCTTCGCCCCTTGCACCGGCGGCGAACTCGACTTCTGCTACCCGGAGTTCCGCGACCACGCGCAGAACTGGTTCTCGCTCGCCCTGACCGCGGCCTTCGTCGGCGCCCTGCTGCTGGGCCGCCACGAGTTCTACGCCAAGGGCGACCGCTCCAACCCCAAGCTGGCGACCGCCGTGGGCGCCGTCGGCCTGCTCGTCACCTCGCTGGT
This sequence comes from Streptomyces sp. NPDC006512, assembly GCF_040611935.1. Classification (NCBI taxonomy): domain Bacteria; kingdom Bacillati; phylum Actinomycetota; class Actinomycetes; order Kitasatosporales; family Streptomycetaceae; genus Streptomyces; species Streptomyces sp. NPDC006512. Next base: position 16,639 of record NZ_JBEXPG010000098.1, read on the forward strand.
CGCCGCCCTGCTCGTCGGCGCGACCAACACCGACGCCGACCGCGCCGACGCGACGTTCCTGGCCCGCTGGCGGTACGGCGTGATGCGGCTGATCACCCTGGCGCCCGACGACAAGGCGTACAACGCGATCACCACGCCCGCCTGGGTGGACGTCTTCGTCAACGTGATGTCGATGCTGCTGCTCCTCGCGGTGCTGTTCGCGGCCTTCCGTTCGCGCCGCGCCGTCGACCCGCTCACCGCCGACGACGAGGAGCGGCTGCGGGCCCTGCTCGCCCGGCAGGGCGACCGGGACTCGCTCGGCTACTTCGCGCTGCGCCGCGAGAAGTCCGTCATCTGGTCCCCGACGGGCAAGGCCGCCGTCACCTACCGGGTCGTCGGCGGGGTCTCGCTCGCCTCCGGCGACCCCATCGGCGACCCCGAGGCCTGGCCCGGCGCGATCGAGCCGTGGCTGGCGGAGGCCCGCGAGCACGGCTGGGTTCCGGCCGTGATGGGCGCGAGCGAGGAGGCCGGGCAGATCTACGCCCGGCACGGCCTGGACGCGCTGGAACTCGGCGACGAGGCCATCGTGGAAACCGCCGAGTTCACGCTGGAGGGCCGGGCCATGCGCACGGTCCGCCAGGCCTACAACCGCGTCAAGCGGGCCGGGTACACCGTCCGGATCCGCCGCCACGCCGACATCCCGGCCGACGAGATGGCCGTCCTCCTGGAGCGCGCCGACGACTGGCGCGACGGCGCGACCGAACGCGGCTTCTCCATGGCGCTGGGCCGGCTGGGCGATCCTGACGACGGCCAGTGCGTGATGCTGGAGTGCACCGACGGGAACGGCGACCTGCGCGCCGTACTGTCCTTCGTGCCGTGGGGCCCCAAGGGGCTCTCCCTCGACCTGATGCGCCGTGACCGGGATTCCGAGAACGGCCTGATGGAGTTCATGGTCATCGAACTCCTGGAACGCTCCAAGGAGATCGGGGTCACACAGGTCTCACTGAACTTCGCGATGTTCCGTTCCGTCTTCGAGCGGGGATCGAGGCTCGGAGCGGGTCCGGTGCTGCGCATGTGGCGCTCGCTGCTGAGCTTCTTCTCCCGTTGGTGGCAGATCGAGTCCCTCTACCGGGCCAACGCCAAATACCGGCCCATCTGGGAACCGCGGTTCATGCTCTTCGAGAAGAGTTCCGACCTGTTGCGGATCGGTATCGCGGCGGGCCGGGCCGAGGGCTTCCTGGAGGCGCCCGGCCTGCCGAAGTGGCTGCACCGCAGACATCTGGAGACGATTCGTTGACGGCTCGGACGACGACCCGGACGAAGGCCCCGCTACGACGGTTCGCCCGCCGGGAGTGGGGCCCCCTGTTCCGGACGGTCCGGGACGCCCTCGTCCGCGACTCGTGGCGGGCGGTCCCGATGACGATCGGCGCCGTCTGCCTGACCTCCGCCTTCCAGATCGTGCAGAACACGTCCTGGGGCTTCCAGCCGGTCCAGAACCTCGGCTCGGTCAAGGCCGCCGACCCGCTGTGGCTGGCCCTCCTGCGCACGCCGCTGTCGCTGTTCGTCCCCGCGCTGGACCTGCCGGTGTGGGGGGCGCTCGCGCAGATCCTGCTGGTCTTCGGGATCTCCGAGATCTGCATCGGCTGGTGGCGGACCCTGCTGATCGGCTACGTCGCCACCCTCGCCGGGACCACGTACGCCCGGATCGGCCTCTCCGTGGGCCCCGACCATCCCCTCGGCCTGCCGGAGTCCGACCGGATCGTCAACGACACCGGGCCCTCGGCGGCGGTGGTGGGCCTGGCCATCTACGTGTGCTGGCGCTACCGGGCCTACCTCACCGGGGCCCTGGTGATCGTGGTGATGATCGCCGAGGTGCTGTTCAAGAACAACCTCGCCGGCAAGGAACACCTGGCGGCCATCGCCGCCGTCATGGCCCTGTGCGCGGTCCGCGCGAAATGGGGGCCGGTCCGCTCCCGGACCCCCCTCGGGCGACGGCCTCCGCCGCCCCCTCCCCCGCGGCCCGCCTGAGCCGTACGCGCCGCGCGCGGGAGCCCGTACCGTATCCGCGTGAGCACAGACCTCGGGCCGTTCGCCCCCACCCGCCAGTGGATGCGCGCCCATCCGCTGGCCACCGACGCGGTGCTCGCGTTCGGGGCGCTCGTGGCCATGGTCGTCGGGTCCTTCGCCGATCCGCACGGACCGCACGGGCCCACCTTCGGGACCCGCGCCCCGGATCCGTTCTCCCTGCTGCTGATGGTCCTCGGCGCGGCGGCCCTGGTGCTGCGGCGCCGACGGCCGCGCGCCGTCCTCGCCGTCACCTGCGGGCTGTCCCTGCTGGAGCTGACGACCGGCGAGCCGAGGGCGCCCGTCGCCATGTGCACGGTGATCGCCCTGTACACCGTGGCGGCCCGCACCGACCGGCCCACGACCTGGCGGATCGGCCTGCTCACCATGGCCGGGCTGACGGGCGTGGCCATGCTGGCCGGACCGCTGCCCTGGTACGCGCAGGAGAACCTCGGCATCTTCGCCTGGACGGGGATGGCCGCGGCCGCCGGGGACGCGGTGCGCAGCCGCCGGGCCTTCGTCGACGCGATCCGGGAGCGGGCCGAACGGGCCGAACGGACCCGGGAGGAGGAGGCGCGGCGGCGGGTCGCGGAGGAGCGGCTGCGCATCGCCCGGGACCTCCACGACGTGGTGGCCCACCACATCGCCCTGGTCAACGTGCAGGCGGGGGTGGCGGCGCACGTCATGGACAAGCGCCCCGACCAGGCGAAGGAGGCCCTCGCCCACGTACGGGACGCGAGCCGGTCCGCGCTGAACGAACTGCGCGCCACGGTCGGGCTGCTGCGGCAGTCCGGCGACCCGGAGGCTCCGACCGAACCGGCCCCCGGACTGGCCGTACTGGACGAGCTGCTGGACACCTTCCGGCACGCCGGGCTGCCGGTGGAGGTGTTCGTGGAGCTGGGGCGGGAGCGGGCGGCCCTGCCCTCCGCCGTGGACCTGGCGGCGTACCGGGTGATCCAGGAGGCGCTGACCAACGTGCGCAAGCACGCGGGCCCGGGAGCCAGGGCCGAGGTCAGCGTGGTGCGGGTCGGCGCCTCGGTGGAGGTGACCGTGCTGGACGACGGGGGTGACGGCGCGGACCCGTCGCCGGAGCCGTCCGATCCGAACGGCGGCCACGGCCTGCTCGGCATGCGCGAACGGACGGGCGCCCTGGGCGGCTCCTGCTTCGCCGGCCCGCGCTTCGGCGGCGGCTACCGCGTCCACGCGATCCTGCCGACCTGACCCCGGCCCGGTCACGGCACTAGGGCCTGTCGTCAAACTCCCGTCGTCGCCCGGAGGGCGGCCCTGCGGCGTCTGGTGCGTGCTCTCGGTGCGCCGGGCGGA
>NZ_JBEXPG010000099.1:0-19566 GCF_040611935.1 Streptomyces sp. NPDC006512
CTGCACGAGTTCCCACTCAGCGTCCGACAGTTCATGGCGACGTATCACCCAACCATGATCCACAACGCAAGATCACTTTGACGACAGACCCTAGGGCTGGACGCCCTCGAAGGTGCCGTTGCCCCTGCCGCGGTGGAAGGTCATCTTGTTGCCCTTCCAGCTGACGATGTCGAGCTTGCCGTCGCCGTCGACGTCACCGGTGACGAGCTTCAGGTCGGTCCAGGTTCCGGCTGCGGCGAGACCACCGGAGTCCAGGGTTCCGTTGGCATTGCCGGTCCAGCGGACCAGGGCGCCGTTACCCCAGACGCCAACGACATCATCACGGCCGTCGCCGTTGAAGTCCCCGGTGCCCAGGATGATGACGCTGTTGAAGGAGGTGTCGGGCCAGATCTTCTTGCCGCCGTTGAAGTCGAGCTGGTTGTTCGAGCCGACCTTGTAGGCGTACAGGTCGCCGTTGGGGCGGGTTGCGAGGACACCGTCCTTCGGACTGGAGGGGTCGAGCTTGTAACGGGTGAGGTGCTTGAGCTGCGCCCAGGTAGCGTTCTGGGGGCTGAGGGTGATGGTGGTGGCGAAGGTGCCGTCGCCCTTGCCGGCGTGCAGCAGGATGCGGTCGCTCTCCCAGACGGCCGCGATGTCTCGCTTTCCGTCGCCGTTGAAGTCCCCTGCGAAGATCCGCTGGACCGTCTTCCACACCCCCGGGGTTCCGACAGCCGTCGGGGTCGGCTCGAAGGTGCCCTCGGCGCGGCCGCGGTAGACCTGGAGGGTGCCGTTCTTATCGACGGCGGCCAGGTCGGCCTTGCCGTCTCCGGTGAAGTCAGCCAAGGCGCGGTGGTCGGTCAGGTTCCCAGTGTCGGGGCCCGGCACGGTGACATTCCCCTTGATCCACTGTCCGAGATCGTCGACGCGGACGGCGCGGGCCGCCCGGCGGGTCTCCCCCTCGGGACCGCCCAGACAGGAACCGAGCCAGGATCCGGTGGCCAGGGCCACCAACTCGTGCTGGCCGGCGTTCTCCCGCGTGAGCGGACCGCCCGCGTCGCCCTGGCACAGCGCCGCATCACCGACGGGGTCGAGGTCGACGATCGCGTCGGCGGTGGTGGCGGTGACGTTGAACTGACCACTGTTGAGCACACCCGGGACCCAACTGGTCGCGGTGCGGCCGAAACCGGCGCTATGGAGGGCCTGTCCGGCAGCGGGCGCCTGGCCGGCCAGTACTGCCGGGGCGACGCCCACGATCGACGTGCTCAGCTTGAGCAGGGCGACGTTGCGTTCCGGGTGGACGACCACGTCGGTGGCCTCGACGACCGCGCCGGTGGTACTCGTGTTCAAGTCCGCGCGGCCGACGGTGACGGTGGTCTTGGCCTGGAGCTTGCCGCTGACAGGCCGATCAGCAGTGGCCGAAACACAGCCGGCCGCCGTGAGGACGTGGCTCTTGTCGACCAGGACCCCCGAGCAGCCCTTGGCCTGATCACCGAAGAGGACATTCGCGGTGAAGGCACGGCTTCCATCGGTGACCGGCGCCCCGGACAAGGACGAGGCGGGCGTCGCGGTGAACAGGACCGCGGTGGCCGCGGCGGCGGCAGCAGCGACCCGCGAGTAACGGGATCTATGGGAAAGCATCAAGGAACATCTTTCAAGAGAGTACGCGCGGTGTGCGCGGTTGCGGTTTTTCGGACGGGCCGATAGGACCGGAAGCGGTGCGTCGCAGGCCCGGAACGCCGAGTTCGATGCAGGGCGATCGAACTGTGGTGTGTGATTTTCAGACACATTAAGAACGCGATGTCTGCGCGGCGTGCATGGGAGCGCGCTAGTCGGTTCACAGCGCTACTCGACCTGGTCAGCCTGGTGCATCCTCACCTCGAACAAACTGCGGAGTACTGAATTCCGGGTGCGATTGCAGAGGTGCGCGCGATGGGTTTCGGATGTGGACTGGATGTCAGCCGCTGACGCGAAGCTCGACGAGGACTGAGGTGGCGCCGTTGACAGTCCCCTCGCCGATCGGTTTGTACTCGTTGGCGGGTGCTTCGATAACAGTCTGGGTGCCGCCGGCGGTGATGGTGGCCTTGACCGGGTAGGCCTGAGTCCAGATGCCGAAGGATGCGGGAAGCTCAAGCGTGACGTAGCCCTTGGGGGCGTTGACGTCGAAGCAGAACTCGCGGTTGCCCGTGCGGGATTTGACCAGGATGTCCGGCGTTCCCGCGCTGCAGTTGACGAGGGTGATGTGACCGTCGCCACGCTTGAGGACGATCTCGCGCTCGGCCTGGATCTTCGCGGCGTTCGGGTAGCCGAAGTCCTCGACGAGGGCAGGCATCTCGCCGTTGGCCGCCGCACCGAAGGGGGCCTGCGGGCCGGCGTACGCCACGTCGAAGGTCGCGAACCCGACGAGGGTGGCGCTCGCTCCGACGAGTCCGGTGAAAAGTGCCTTGCGGGCACGGGATATCGCCACGGTTCTCCTTCAAGAGCAGGGATAACGGGAATGGCGGGCTCCACTCGGGACACCGCCTGGAATTCCCAGAAGTAAAGCACATGTATGATCCACTCGCTGCCGCAAATGGCGAGGTATCGATGACATTTGGCCATATCTGCCTTAGGAAGTGGCCGAACGTCGACCGCGAGCCTGCATATCTTGCCGTGCAAGCGAAATGGATTCCATAATTCCGAATGGCCGATTGCGTAAGCATTGGCGTGAAATCATGCTTGGGGGAAGCGTCGTATGAAAAGGCGAACATTCCGTTCCGGAGCGTCTGGCTCCGGAACGCCATACCGAACGAGAGGCAGAAGACTCCGCGGCATCTGTGCTGTCGTCCTTCCCGCGGCCCTGACTGCAGGCCTGCTGGGGACATCTCCCGCAGTGGCCGAGGTCACTTCGAGTCGTCCCTGGGTCGTGTACGCATGGCAGAACGGTGGCGCCGGTGTGCGGGAGGCGGCCGAGCGGGCGCTCCTCGGCACTGACGACGACATCCGGAAGTTCGTTGAGGGTGTTGACGCGATCGAGTACGACGATGACTACGTCGACGCGAGCCGGGTCTTCAACGTCGGTGGGCCTGCTGTCCGGGATGCGACGAAGGCGGCCCTTCAGGGGACGCCGGAGCAGCTGCGTGAGTTCCTGCGCAGTGGTTGGCAGAAGCCGCTTGAGGAGGACCGTGAGGTCGAGGCTTCGCGGGTCATCGACGTCGGCGGGAACGGAGTCAAGGAGGCCGGCAAGGCCGCGCTCCAGGCCGGTCCGGCGGCCGTCACGAAGTTCCTCGAGGAGGAGCAGTACAGGGAGCGGGAGACCGACAACGAGGTCGAGGTCTCCAAGCTGATCGACACTGGTGGCCCGAACATGAAGGCCGCCGGCAAGGCGGCCCTGCAGGGCACGCCCGACGACATCTCCGAGTTCCTGGAGGTGGGGCAGTTCGTAGCCCGCAACCGGGACCAGGAACACGCCACGATCGAGCAGCTGACCGAGCAGGCCAAACAGGCCGGTGTGCAGGCCGAGTCGGCGACGAAAAAGTCAGAAGAGGCCTCCGCGCGTGCGGTCGCCTCGTCCGACCTCGCCAAGGAGGCCGCGCAGAAGGCCGCCCGCGAAACGGAAGCGGCCCGCAAGGACGCCAAGCGTGCCGGGGTGAAGGCCCAGCAGGCCGCGGACGCGGCACGAGCCGCGGCAGCGGCAGCTCAGCAAGCCATCAGCTCGGCCAATGCCGCCAGCCGCGCAGCCCGTATCGCATCCCTGGCCGCGGCCCAGACCGCGAATGCGGCTGCGCAGGCGGCGAACGCGGCGAACGATGCCTACAACGCGGCCATCGCCGCCGGCGCCGACGCGGGCAAGGCCGAAGCCGCCAAACAGGCCGCGGCAACCGCCCGCAACCTGGCCCTGTTCACGCGGAAGGCAGCCGATGCGGCTGACCAAGCAGGCAAGGCATCGGAAGCGGCCGGACGTGCCGCGGACGCATCCCGCAGCGCAAGCGCCAACGCCAACGCGGCAGCCGACGCCGCCGAGGCCGCGAACCGGTACGCGGACGCAGCCGGTGTGCACTCGGCCGAGGCCCGCAATGCCGCGGCCGAGGCGCGCCGGCACGCAAACGCCGCCAGCCGCGCTGCCAACAACGCGGGCGCGCTCGCCCGTCGCTCGGCCGAAGCCGCCTTCGAGGCACGTGACGCAGCGCGATCCGCTGCAAACCACGCCGAGAAGGCGGCGCAGGTAGCTGAGCAGGCTGCGAAGTACGCAGGTCAATCCGCCAGCGCGGCGGACGACGCCCGTAAGCACGCAGAAGCGGCCAAGGAGGCTGCGGAAGCGGCGACCACAGCTGTCAACACGGCGAAGAAGGTCCACGAGATCGCGCTGGAGGTCGAGACAGCGGAGCTGACGGGCCGTGCCGAAGCCGCACTCGAACGTGCCCGGTCAGAGAAGGCCCAAAGCGAACGGCTGGTCTCCAAGACGGCGGAGATCGCCGTCCAGGCCCGTGCCCTGGATGCCACTGCCGCTGCGCTGGCCGCTGAGGCGGGCGAGCCCGACCTTGACATCGCGGCGGCCGCGGCCAAGGGTCGCAAGCTCGCACTGGACGCTCTCAAGCTGCGCGGGCCCTGGCATCAGCAGGCCTCCAGCAGGGCTCTGGCCGGCTCGGATGCCGATGTCCTGGAGTACCTGCGGACCGGCTGGCAGAAGGCGGGCCAGGAAGAGGCCCGGGACAAGGTCCTGCAACTGAGTGTCACCAGCCCCTACCCCTCCATCCGCCAAGGTGCGGTCGAGGCGTTGAAGGGCACCCCGCAGCAGATCTCCGACTTCTACGCGAAGGGTCAGTACCAGGCGGGCGAAGCGGATCTCGCCGTCGCCGTCTCGAAGGTCAACAACACGGGCGGGCCCAGCGTCAAAGAGGCTTCCAAGGCCGCTCTGGCCAAGGAAGGCGGCAAGGATCTGGCCGCCTTCCTGGAGATCGGGCAGTACGCGGCCCGTCTGACCGATGAGGAGGTCATCGCCACCAAGCTCGTCAGCAGCGACGGAGCCGAGGTCAAGGCGGCGGCCAAGGTAGCCCTGGCCGGAACACCGGAGAAGCTGCACGAGTTCATCACCGTCGGCCAGCACACGGCCGCGCGCAAGGACGACCTAACGGATCATCACCGTTCACAGATCGACCGCCTCCTGTCCGAGGGCGAGATCATCGCGGCCAAGGCCCAGGCCAACCGCTGGCGCGCCGCCGAAGCCGCCGCCAAGGCCAGGCAGGCCGCAGGCGAGGCCGCTGGGTTCGCCGGCGAGGCCAAGAAGTCCGCCGACGCCGCCGCAGGCCACGCGGTCAGCGCCAGGAAGTCCGCCGAGGCCGCCGAAGCCAGCTCCGTCAGAGCCAAGCATTCAGCCACCACCGCACGCAACGCCGCAGCAGCAGCGAACCGCGACGCGGATGCCGCCGAAGCCTCCGCAGCTGAGGCAGACTTCTCCGCAGGCTACGCCCGCGAGTCAGCCCGCAAGGCCAACACAGCCGCCGGATGGGCCCGCGCGTCCGCCCTCGCCGCTGGCAAGAGCAAGGACGAGGCCGCGACGTACGCCGCCCAGGCCTGGGAAGACGTCAGGCGAAAGCGCGAGGCGGAGATCGCCGAAGAAGTGCGTAAGGCTCAGGAAGAATGGAAGAAGCAGGCCGAGGCCGCGAAGAAGAAGAATCCGAAGTGCATCGTCCCTTCCAACCGGGACAGCCTGCCCCCCTGCATGATGGGGGCCGACGCCGACGAGATCGCCTTCCCCCGCATACCCACCTGGGAAGAGACGAAGCAGCTCGCCAAGCTCGCCTGGGAAATCACTTGGACAGTTTCCGGCGGAGCCGACATCGAAAAGTGCATCAGGGAACCCGCCTGGGGCGACTGCGCGATGGCAGTCGCCGGCGTCCTGCCCGTCGGTAAGTTCAAGCTCGTCGCAAAGGTGGCCGACGGCGTCGAGGACGCCGTGAAGGGCTCACGAGTCGGAAAGCACGTACCGACCTGCTCCGTGACGCCGAAGAAGCACAGCTTCCCAGCCGAAACACCCGTTCTGATGGGCGACGGCAGCACACGCCCCATCGAACAGATCAAGATCGGCGACCAGGTCCTCGCCACCGACCCCGAAACCGGACTCACCGGACCGCGCCGCGTCGACGCTACGATCTACACACCCGATGATCAAGACTTCACTGACATCACACTCAGTGCTGGTGGTGCCGGTGATTCGCTGACCGCGACCGCTCATCACCCCTTCTGGTCCGAAAACGACAAGAAATGGAAGAACGCTGCAGACCTCAGGCCACAGGACACCCTCCGCACGCCCAACCGTGATGCAGCGACGATAGCCAGCGTCCACCACTGGACGGGCCTGCAGCCCGCATACAACCTCACCGTCAACGACCTCCACACGTACTATGTGCTCGCGGGGGCCGCGCCAGTCCTAGTTCACAACTCTGGAGGGGACGGTCTCACTCCGGCTGAGCAGCAGATTTCGCAGCAAGCCCAGAGTATTTACAGGTCCCCTGGGTTTGCGACGCTTAGGAGTGCTCATGCCGCCGGCAAGTTTGCTCAGATTTCCGTGAATGGAGTCATTGTGGTCTATGAGCCCGGACTTCCCAGCTCCGGCTTCACATTATTCGGCGAGCATGGATTCGCTATGGGGCCGGTGGCGTTTTCCAGCGAAACCGAGACGGGGAAGACCGTACTGCATGAGATACACAGGCTCTCTACTTCGCAGGTGGCGTCTGGCGCGAGTGCTGAACTGACCAGCCGCGAGAGCCAATCGGCGTTCGACTTTGCGAACAGGGCATACTCGACGTGGGGATGTGGGTGATATAGAAATGCGTGAGTGGATCTCGGCGGTGTCGACCATTTTGGAGGACCCGACATCGTGCGTAGAGTGCCCCAACTGCCACCAAGGTGTCCTCACCGTGGACTATCTCGGACCGACGGAATCAGCGAACGAGGCATGGGTCCATTGCACTCATTGCGATGCTGAGTCATGGGCTAGGAATCCACCCTCTCCTCGAGGTTCTCTCTAAGGGCGCTGGATAATCAAGGAGCCCTGCCAGAGAAATTCTGGCAGGGCTCCTTGGTGTGAGCGGGCGTTGGCGGTGCTGCATCCTCGTTAGCTTGTGATTTATCCGGTGCGGCGTGGTTTGGTGCCGACCTTGTGGTGCGCCGGTCGGCGGTAGGGCTCACCGGTGGCCAGGAGCAGGCCCACCTCGTAGCGGTTCGTGGGGCGGCGGTTCTTCGAGCCGGGTGACCGACCGGGGCCGGGCCATCATGCGCTGTCCGTTAACGACGTTGGCGGGGGAACGAGGGGCTACGGCCGATGCTTTCGGTGCGGGCGTTTTCCGAACTCTCGGCGCGGTTGTCCTTCTTGCGGCCGGTGGTGACCACGCCGCCGGCGCCTGGAGCGGCCGGTGATGTGGGCATCCAGTCCGGCCTGACCGCCAGCGCGGGTCATCGCGACCGCAGGAGTCGGGGCGAGCCGGGACGGTGCACAGTGTCCCCATTGGTCCACGGGCAGCAAGGCGGGCCCAAGGGCCCGGGGTATGGCAACGTTGCAGGACCGAAACGCTGGTCAGGTGCCTGGTTATGGGGTGAGGTCCAGGATCCGGACAGGCCTGCCCTCCCAACACTTGGGCAGGGTGGTGGCCACGATCGCGCCGTCGGGTCGGTCCGCGGTGGGTTGTGCCGCGTGTTGACTGTGGGCAGCCGCCCACGTCTCCTGTGGCGCGAGCTCGGCGGGCAGGTCCAGGTCGAGGACGGTGATGCCGGGCAGGGCGGCCAAGTGCTCGGCGGTGCCCGGGTGGGCCCGGTCGGCTTCTACGAGGGCGCACGACGGGGCCCCCTTCTCCAGGTGGGGGTGGATCCTCCGGCAGAAGCCCGGCGGTCGCGGATTGACCCTCCACGACCACGACTGCGAACAGGTGGCAGGTGGCAGGTGGCAGGTGGCAAAACCGAACTCGGCATCGAGGAAGCCCTCGACGCGATGCTCCGGCCCGGCGCTAAGGCGTGCCACCGGTGCGACGCTGCGGCCGTCCTCATTCCCATGCTGCAACTCGGCCAGGGCTACATGTAGTAGCCACCCCGAGGAGACTGCCGCCCGGCGTGTGGCCCACGGCGCGATTCGGCCCCCGGGTTCTAGTGGAATCCACAACGACCGGGCCGCCTTCTACCGCATGGATCCCCACGACCCCAACGACCGTCGAGGACGCGCCGTCTCCCGCGCCCGCGTCCGCTCCCTCATCGACGCCGGATTCCTCAACCACGAGGAGCGCGGCCCCATCACCCCCACCCAGGACGGACACGACGCCCGCCGCGCCTGGAACCACGCCCACCCCGAACCCACCGAGCAGGAAACCCACCACCTGCGCCCCCTCTTCGACGGACACGAGGACACCACCCGCCGCGGGCACCTCGCCGAGCGCGCCGCCCGCCGCGACGCCGAACAGGCCTAACGCGCCGCCCACCAGCCGCCGACCATCGAGCCGGCGCCGGCACCCACCCCCGACCAATGCCCCCACACGCCCGTGTGGCTGGTCCTCGCCGCGTCCACCGGAACGCTCTCCCACCGCATGGAATGCGCCTGCGGCACCACCAAGACCATGTACCCCGGCACCTGCCCGTCCATGGACCGAGGCACCGCCACCCGCCCCACCGGGATCCGCGAAGCGAGCGTCACCATGACCACCGGGTGGGCTCACCAGCAGGGCTACCGCACCACCGGCCCGTGGACCATCCTTGACCCCGACACCAAACGCGCCCCGATCCGCAACGACAACGCGCCCACCCACATCCCCCTCGTCAACGACCCCAACCGAGGCCCCACCGCACTGGCCCCCGCCAGTCCGGACGTCGAGCAGCACCAGGACCACGACCAGGAGCACGACGAGCTGTCGGCCGTGCCCGGCGAAGGGACCACCGCGGCCGGGGTCCCGATACGCACACCGCGGCTCCAGCACCCGACAACGCCACCGACACGGCGGCCCGTCCGACGGAACTCCCCGCCACCGACCACCGCCGGGCCCACCCCCGAACCGGCGTCGAGAGCGCCCCGACACGACGACGGGGCCGGCGGCCCACACCGAAGTGTGGTCAGTACCCACCGACCCCAACCCGTCAGTACCAAAGGCGCGACACCGGCATTCTAAAGGCCCCGCACACCCCAGACAGGAGCGCCGCCCCCGTGATCCCCCACGGCCGCCCCACCCTCACCGAGGACGACCTCGCCGCCCTCGCCGGCACCTCCCTGAAAACCTGGCGCCGCAACGAAGCCGCCACCTTCCGCGCCCACGTACCCCTGATCCGCCCCGGCGACCGACCCCGCCTCTACGACCGCGAACAAGCCCTCGCCCACCTCAACGGCCACCCCTTGCCACCCCTGCCCGACCTCGGCGAACAGCCCGAGGACCTCCTCACCGACTGAGAAGCCGGCGCCGTCCTCGGGATCAGCGACACCACCGTCCGCGCCTACGCCACCACCGGCCACCTCACCCCCGGCATCGAACTCCACGGACGCCGCTGGTGGCCCCGCCAGGAGATCGACGCCCGCCGGACGGCCGGCGACCAACGCAGCACCCCCCGCGAAACCGCCGTCCGCGACCTCGCCAAACAGCTCGCCGAACACGACACCGCCCCACCCAGCGTCGCCGAGCTCGCCGCACGCGACGGGATCAGCACCCGCACCGCACGCCGCCGCCGCCGCCTCACCGCCGCACGACGGCTCGACAACACCGACACCCAGCCAATGACACAGCGACACCGGCTGACGCACACCGGCCGGTCGGGTCGAAGCGCCGACCGGAAACCCGAATCGGAATGCATTCTTCCGAGGCGGAAATCATGGAAAGGCGTACAACGCGAAACCCACGAGGCTAAGTTCGGGGATGGAGTTTCTTTTCACGAGGCGCACGCGCCTTTCCGTGAGGTGACCTGCGACGTCCAGGACACCTCACGGGAGGACGCACAACCAGTGCACCTCACAACGAAAGGAACACCATGAGCAAGCAACCCACCGGGGACCGTCGACGCCTGCGCCGCGCACTGCGCATCGCACGCATCGTCACACCCGGCGTCAAGCTGCTCGCCGCAGCCGCGACCCTCGCGGCCGCACTAGTGAAGCTCGGCTGACACCGCCCCGAACCTCTCGCGAAGGCCGGAGACAGCGGCTCAGACGAGGCCTGTCCCGCATGCAACGCGGGGCAGGCCTCACACGTGTACAGGGACGATCTCAGTACATATCGAAATGCCAATACGCAACACGTAACCGCGCAAGGCCCCCTGACGCATTAAAGCATATAGACCCGAATGCGAAACTGTACACCAGGCCCGCCACATAACCCCGGACAATAGCCCCACATAACGGCGGATCAATGACGAAACCACCACCGCATGATGACGGGAAAATGTCGTCATTCACCTAATAGGCGGCCCGGTGTCGCTCCGGGCACCGGGCCGCACCCGCGCAAGCCATATCGGCACGGGCTACCCCACACCCTAGCCCCACCCACACTCCCCACCGCCCGCCACGGGTCAGGGGAAGTCACCCCGCCACACGTACCGACGGACACCCCCGCCACCGCCCGTGTCCGGTCCGGCCGGCTCGTAGTCGGAGCGTCCGCCGGGGCCGAACGCCCCGTGATCCGACATCAACAGGGCACCGTCCACAACTTCCTGCGGCGTCCACCGGTCACGTCCAGGAGCAGCCCGTCCAGCGGACCGCCGAGCAGTTCAACGTACGCCCGCCCGTCCTGCGGTCCTACCGGATCACCCGGCTCCGACCCGTACACAGCCCACCCCACCCACGCAGCATCCATGCCCCGCAGCCTGCCACCCCACGAAGCGGCCCCGGGCGGTGATGCCACATCACCACCGGCACCGGGCCGCGAGCAACTGCGCACCCTCGTGCACGGCCTGCGAAACCGGGACGAGAACGTGAGCCTGTACCTGTTCCACCTCGGCTCTCACCGCCTGGTGCTCCAGCGGAGCAACGACTGGATCACGGCTGAGCTGGAGCGCCTGGCCGACGCCGAACCCGAGGTCCTGAAGGTCTCGGTCAACGAGTGGGGCACAGACTTCCGCCTGCACAAGCTCACCAAGAGCTGATCGGCCGCGCTCTGTCCGGTCCCGCCCGCCGCACGTCGGCGGACGGGACCGGGCGGTGTCCGCCCGGTCAGCCGAGACCGGACGACCGGCCCTCCCCCGGAGGTCACCGTGTCCCCCACCCGCCGCACCCTGATGAAAGCCGCCGCTCGCTTCGGATGGCGCCGCGCCTACGGCGACACCGCCGCCGTCGACGGCCTGCTCGCCGAGCAGACCCAGACCGTGTACGCCGAGGCCGCCGACCACGCGACCCTCGCCACCGAGAAGAACACCGACTCCCTGCACGTCCAGCCCTGCGTCCTGGACATCCGCGGCCGCGTTCTCGCAGACGTCCTCTAGCTCGAGGGCCTGCTCACCGGCGCCCGCAACCGCGGCCTCGCCCCCGCGCTCATCGAGGCCCTGGAGGACGCCGTCGACCACGGCCACGAGCTGGCCGTGCTGCTCGCCGACACCGCCCGAACCACCGCCCACTGAGCTCGCCCCCGAAAGCCGCAGAGGCCGGGGCCGGCATAACCGGTAACGACCGGAACGCACCAAACGTCCACGGCTCACATCCTCGCCGCGTAACCGCCCCATCGACGCCAGCACGCCGTCGGCTGGTGCAGTGCTGCCGCACCGACGACTGGAGGAACCGCTCGTGTTTATCCCCCGCCCGCAGCGCCCCGGCCCCCGCTACCCAATCCGTCCCGACCGGCTGCCCAGTGCCTGGAGCAGGTGATGCCGCGCCCGCGGAAGAAGCGCCGCCGCGAGGTGAACCGGGTGCCGCGCAGCGACGCGCTGATGCCAACTGGAGCGCCGACGGGTTCGTTTCGCCGCCCCGTGTGCGAGTTGTGGCTGTTCGTGCAGGTAGGAAACGAGGGCAGACGCTTCTCGATCGTGTGGAGATCTGCCGATTACTCTCAGATTCCAGGAGTTCTCTCCGTAATTTGCTTCCTTGTGACAGATTCCGGGACTCGTCGCTTCTCCCTCATCACGGGCGGCGACGTTGCTGTGAAGGACCGGCTTGACGAGCACGTGCAGCCGGAGCCGGGCCTGGCTGACGTCCTGACGCTCCAGCGACAGGCCGCGCGTCCGCATCCGTGGAAGCCGAGCAGACGCTCTTCCAAGAATCCCTCGCCGAGTACGTGTGGGCCCGGGACGTCGCAGGTCTGTCACCACGCACGCTCTGGAGGCATTGGTCCAGCCGGTGCTGGAGATCTGCTCGTACTACGACGTCATGCCGTAGCACCTGACCTCGCGGCAACTGGACAGGTACTTCGCGGGTCCAGGCAGGCGGCCGCGGCACACGACGGTCCGAGCGAAGATCAACCGGATCGACCTCTACTACTCCTTCCTGGAACAGCGGTACGCCGGCGAGATCCACCGTCGGTTCGGCGCGGTGGTCGAGTCCTCCGTCGACTCGTTCAACCCGCTCGTCCACCGCGGGGACTTCGGGCTCCGGTTCCCGGCGTCGGCCCGGGCGACGAAGGAGTCTTCGCTGCGTGGCGGGAGGCGCTGCCGCGATCCGGACAAGAAGAATGACCCCATCGCGCCGTGAGGCCCGCCCGGTCTGATCGGTCATGCGGGATTCACGGCGGACAGCCTGTGCCACCAGTGACCGCATCCGTCGGAGCAGTAGCGCTCGCGGCGCCGTGCATCGGAGATCGCGAGTACCGCGATCAGCAGCCGGAACGCCTTGCGGCGCTCGTCGAGAGGGGCAAGGCTGGCGATCTTCCCCAGCTGCTGGTCGATCCTGCCGCGTGTGATCAGAACGGCAGGCGTATGTGTCAGGCGCAGTCCGGCACGGCGGATGCTCTCTGGTCCATCCTCGATGACGGCGCGAGCTTGGACGCAGTGATGGCGGAGAAACAGCAACGTCTCGGCCTGCTCCTCCGGGCTGAGACCGTCGAACCATTCGATGCCCTGTGACATCGGACGCAGCCCCTGGGCGAGTTCGTTGAGAATGACGTCTCGTTCGGTCATGACTGCCTTCCGCTGGACAGGCGGCGCTCCGCCGCGGTGACCAGGATCCCGAGCAGCACCGCAAGATCGGCTGCGCAGTCGGCGTCGTCGGCCCAGCGGGTGGCTTGCCGTGGGTGTACCTGGTCGAGTGGGGCGCCTTCGCGGGCAAGGACGAAGGTCAGTGCCAGCATGGCCGCGCGGGCGTTGCCGTCCTCGAACGGATGGAAGAACAGGACGTCGTGGTAGGGCCGGGCGGCACGCGAGGGGAGGGGTAGGTCCGTTTGAGTGCTCTCGGACAAACAGCGCTCGAAACACGCCGGAGTGTTGGGTGGCAGGCCGTAGCGTTCCCGCCCGTCCTTCGCGAAGGCCGGCACTGTGCGGAACGGGGCGGAAGGTTGGTGCAGGACTGTCCGCTGCCAGTTCTCCAGGAGGTCGAAGCTCAGCCGTCTGTCCTGTGCCGCGTCGGCGCGGGCCAGGTCGAGGATGGTCAGGACCTGCCTGGTCCCTTCGGCGTCGCGGCTGCCGCGTGTAGTGGTGAAGAAGTCCCGGAAGCCGTCGTATGCCGGGGCTACCGCGCCGGGGCGAGCGCTATTCCAGCACGGCCAGGAGATCTGTGGGCGAATGCGCAGCCAGTCGGCGAGCGTATCCCTATCGTGGCCCAGGCCTGACGTCATCGGTTTCCGTCCACGGTTTGGGCGAACCGCGAACTCACCGTGTCTACCATTACGACGTCTGGTGCGATCCAGCTGCCGAATCGGCCGCCGACTGCGCTTTCCACTATCTTCCGGGCGCGTTCGTCGTCGATGCCGTTGTAGGTGAGGAACCATCCGAGGACCTGCTTGCAGTGCGCGTACCAGGCGCTCTCGGCCCGTGTCCTGTCGGCCACCACGGTCACCAGCCGGGTGCACGCGCGCTCCCAATACCAGGGATCCACAGAGGACGGGGACACCGCTGAGTGCGATGGCGGCGCCAGTGCGGAGAAGCGCTCCGCCAAATCCTCGATCCAGTCACGCCACTCAACCAGGGCTGCGACGGCCATCGGCGCGGTGGTGTCCGCCGTCGTCACGGAGTGGTGGGCGCAGCACCACACGTCGACGACCCCGCCGTCGGTGTCGCCCTCACCCACCGACCAGTTCCAACCGCAGGCCCACCGGCCGTACCGGTTCACCAGGAACTCGGTGACGGGGTCCAGCGAGCGCCACCGGTGCTCTTCGACGGCCGTAGGGCTGGGCAGCAAGGGTGCGACAAGATCGGCCAACGTCTCCGCCGCATCCTCGTCCAGCTCGAACGGGTGTCGCGACGGATCGACTTCTGTCCAGGTCAGGGTGCGTGCCCACAGTTCGCTCACCACGCCACTCTGCCGTGCTCACCTGTACGAACTCCAATGCAATACAGAGCGGAGGTGTCACACCACTGAGAAACGATCTTCAATCGAGCGGGAAGTGATCTTCAGAGCTGGCGATTCACCCAGTTCAGACCAACTCGTGAACAGGCCCAGGCGTAGCGAACGAACCCACGTCAGGCTCCACGCCGTAGAGGCGGTATCGCCACAAGTTCCCAGGCAGAGCCCTCCGAGGTTCAGCGAACTCGTCGGTTTCCGAGTACGACCGCGGGGCTGTCCCCCGAGGGCTTGGTCACCCGGCGCCAGTTACGGGACATGGGCCTCAGCCCCGGCGGCAACTGCGGCCTGCTCGCGATCCTGCGCTGCAAGTGGTGCTCCTACCGGCCGCAGTGGTCCTGCAACCACCCCTCCCGCGGGTTCCTGCTCCGCGTCGACGTGGCAATGCCCAAGTGCGTCCCGACGATCGCGCAGGAGCGGGCCCTGGACCAGGCGATGGCGGCCCGGCAGACCTGCGGCAAGTGCGGCCGCCGGTTCTACATCTGCCTCTCCAATAAGCTCGGGTGCTGCCTGGAGTGCTTCGACGGCACCCCCGTGGACCCGAGTAGCTGCGTGACGACCCCGGCGGCGGTCACGCACCGGCTGGCCGCATGAGCCAGCCCTGTCCCGACCGCAGCGGCCGGGACAGGGCCCGCACAACCGGGCGGCCGCAGCACCGGGCAAAGGCCGGCCGCCCGCTCCTCACCCTTTCGAGTTCAGGAGAGATACAGCATGACGCACCGTCCCGCCGTCTTCGCCGCGCTGCTCTGGACTGACTCGCGCCGGAAGTGCCATCGGCGACTTCTGGGTTAACGCGGCAAAGGTCGTGTCCACCATGTCGAGTGTCTCGGTCCCGCAGCTCGCGACCGGGGGCGGCGCTTTCCCGCTGCAGACCACTGGTGTCGCGATTATGCGGCGTCACGGTCTGGCCTCACGATTCGCTCTTGTGGGTGGCCGCTGATGACCTCCATCGACGTTACTCGGTTCTGGGTAAACCGCTGGCAGCTGGGTCTTCGCCGGGCAAAGATGCAGCCATGCGCTATGCCAACACCGACCCCGAGCTCATGGAGCTGGTCCGGCGATTCGTCACGCCCGGCCGGCGGTACCTGCGGCTGGGTGGAAGCTTGCTGCGGTTGAGTGGGCCTGAGCGCGACCTGTTCGTGAGGGAGCTGGTCCAGGCTGCCAGGGAGATCACTCCCGCTGAGCTCAGCATCCTCTTCGAAGGTGGTTGGCGAGAGCGTAGGACTGCCTCCTGGCTGGTCGCTGTAGCCGGCAGGACCGAGTTCCGCAGCCGCATCGGCGAACTCCTGCTGGCCAGCGCAGGCCCCTACGGCGGGGCCTACTGCATCACTCTTGCCACCTTCCGCACCAGCGCGGACGCCGATCTGGTCTGCAGATACCTTGATCGCTACTTGCCTCAACCCGACCTCGTCTATGACCGGACCTTTGCTCTCAGCACACTGCTTCACCTTGATGCCGTACTTGGGACCGAGAGAGCATCCCGATACCTTGCCGCCGGTGGCCTGTGGCAGCAGTGGACCGCTGCCACGTCGAACGTGGTGCAGGATCCTCAGGAGTACCGGCAGGTCGTGGACCAGCTCTGTTCCTTCGCCAGCGAGTGCACTGAATTCTTTGCCGCATTGGAAACCAGGCACTGAGCTCTTCATCAGACTGCGCTGCTGTTCTCCGCCTGCTGATCACGCTGGTGTGACATCAGTGGCGGGGCAGGGGGACGACGCCCTTGGCGTCGTCCCCCTGCCTCTGATCCGGGACCCCAGCGAACGTGCTGAGCTGACGACGAAGCCTCTGGACTTCGTCGTCCTTGGCGGCCAGGACCGACAGGAGTAGCTGGTGGCGCTCCTTGAGCTGGGTGAGTTCCGTGTGGGTGCGGGCGAGTTTGCCGGTGAGCCTCTGGTTGAGGTCACGCAGCCGTGCGATGCGGGCCTCGCGCGGTCGATGGCTGCGCGGATGCGCCGTTCGATCTGGTCACGCTGCTGAGGGCTCAGTGCCATGTCATCCGGCCTTCCCGGCTGCCTTGTCGATCTCTTCGAGAACGTGCATCGACCGCTCATGCTCGGCCCGCAGCCGGTCCTTCTCCGCGGGCGGGATGCGAGGGCTGGCCAGCAGGACGGCGCCGTTGTCGGCCGAGGTCTGCCAGACGGAGCGGTGAACGAGGTGGTGGGTGGCCTGCGGGCAGCGGGAGCTGTCACACAGCCCGGTCAGCGGAGCTACGGCGGACCTGGTGCCGGCGAGCTTGAGACACAGTGCCTTCGCCGGGTCCTCGAACCAGCAGTAGTTCGCCGAGGACAGGTGCAGGACCGACGCCCTCTTCTTCAGAAGCAGCTCGATCTGTCGGTCCGTGACTACCTTCGCCGGGCCCGGCGAGGACTGGCTGGCCCGGCTGGACACCCTCGCCGACGCCCACCAAAGGCTGCGTGAAGGCGAGCTGGTCAGTGGCCCAGCAGCCGAGACCTATCGACACCGCGTCCAGGCCGCCACCCGCTTCGCCGGCCGAGTCCTGCGAACCAAGCGCCATGCCAACGCCATGCTCGCCAACCCCGACTTGCAGATCTTCCCCGGCAAGGGCATGACCTGCGTCCTCGACCCGAAGCGGGCAGCCTGCCGCCTCCGCAGCGAGGAGGACAGCACCCGCCGCACCCCCGACCTCGACGACTGCCGCCCGAACTGCGTCAACATCGCGCGGACCGACCGCGACATCGAACAGGTTCACGTCCAGATCGAGCAGCTACGGCCGCTCGTCGACGATCCGCTGGCTCCCGCCTTCCGACACGTCCGCGAACAGCACGAGCTCGACCGCCTGGAGCGCATCGTCACCGCCCACGCCAACAGCGGAGAACCCCACGATGACTGACCGCGATACCGAACGCGACGCCATCACGGCGGCGATCCAGCGGCTGCTCGACGGCCGGCCGACCCGGTCCACCGGGGCGCTCACCACGCTGCAACTCGCCGCCGAGGCAGGCGTCAAGCGCTGGGTCCTGACGCACAAGCATGTTGACCTGAAAGAAGAATTCGCCCGCCGAAAGACCGAGGCGAACGGCATCCCGCCAGCCTTCCAGCACCTCCACGCACGCGCCGTCGACGCCGAAGCCACCGCCCACGCATTGCGGGAGGACAACGACCAGCTCCGCGAGCACGTCGCCGTCTATGCCCAGGTCATCCACGAACTCCGCACAGAGCTGGACCGGCGCACCGACAACACCACCCGCCGCAGCCTGCCCACCAGCACCACCTGACGCGCGCGACGAGCGGATGGAGCCAGCCCGCCAGCCGGACGGATGGACCTATGGGCGGCGGGCCAGCAGGTGGGCGTCGAGAAAGCCCCGTTCGGAGGCCGGGTCGTGGAGCAGTCGAGCGAAAGGAACGAGTCCGGCATCGGCCAGCAGTTCGGCGAGGTGGTCCGCCGGCCAGCTGTAGGCAGGTGCCACCTTGTGGTCGAACTTGACCGGCTCTGGTCCGTCGGTCCCGAAGAAGGAGACCAGGAGCACGCCACCCGGCGCCAGGACGCGGACCTGCTCGGCGAGCAGCTCAGGCAGTTCCCCCGGTGGGGTGTGGATCATTGAGTAGTGGGCCAGTACGCCGCCGAGCACACCGTCCTCGATCGGCAAGGACTCCATCCGCGCCTCCTGGAAGCGCAGCGCAGGATGGGCCCGCCGGGCGTGGTCGACCATGCCGTGGGAAAGGTCGAGTCCGAAAGCGTCCAGGCCCAATTCGTGAAGCATGGCCGTCAGATGTCCGGGCCCGCATCCAACGTCCGCTGCCCGCAGGTTGCCCGTCGCGCGCACCAGTTCGGCGAAAGTGCCGATCATGGCCCGGGCGAACGGCTGCGTCTCCAGCCGGTCTGCGAACAGCGATGCGTACAGCTCAACGACTCCGTCGTAGGCCGCTCTGGTCTCGTCCTGATGATTCGCCACAGGGAGGACCCTATAGCCGGTCCAATAATCGTTCTTATGGCAGGTCAAGGCGAGGTGACGGACGCGGCGTGGGAGCGGATAGAGCCCTTGTTGCCGCAGGCGGACGGGCGGGGCCGTCCATGGCGTGATCGCCGACAGTAGGTGGTCAATGGTGTGTTGTGGCGGCTGCGGACTGGGGCTCCTTGGCGCGACCTGCCTCAGCGGTACGGGCCGTGGCAGACCGCACCATGATCGATTGCAGTCGGAAGCAACAGTTCGAAATAGGCGAGAGAACAGGAGGCAGGCACAGAGGCGTTGACCGGACTACGGGCCGACACGCCCCCGAAAGCACCCACCGGCCCCGCCCCCAGCGGGGCCGTTCTCGCCGACCGGACTACGCGTTGCGCCATGCATCGGTGACACAACCGACTTCGAAGTGCCACCACCCATCCTCCTGGCCGCGGATGAGCAACGCCTTGATCCCACCAAGGTCTGCCTCGGCTGGCACGGTGAGGGCGACCAACGGGAACTCTTCGCTGAAAACCTCACCGCCCAGGCCGAAGGGCGACAGCCGCTCGTGCACAGCGTGAGCGCTTCGTCCCAGTGGACCGGACGGAACGGGCAGGACGCGGATGGTGCAGTTGCCCGACGCCTCCACCCGTTCCTTCGACCAGTGGAGACCGTCTGCATCCGTCACAAAGCGCACGATCTCGCCCTCGGCGACCCCGTTCTGCAGGAAGGGGACGTTCTCCACCCGGGCGGTATCGGCGCTCAGCCGCGTTGCCCACAGCCCCTCGGTGTCATGGGGCAGCCAGCCTTCACGCGGCACAAACCGGAACCACACCTTGATCCGGTTGTTCTCAGCGGCGAGGGGCCCGGACGGAGTCATAGAAGTCACGGTCCAGATGATCGCGCACTCGCCTTCACGCATCGAACGCAGGTCCGGCTGCCCTTAGAGGGCCGAACGATCTCCCCCACAGACTATTGGTTGGGCCCGGGGACACCGTCCCTTCCCACACCCACACACGTTGAACAGTCAACGATCGGCTGTTGTGCCCGCGCAAACCATCCGCTTCCAGGCCAGGCCGCTGCCCACCCGGGGCCCGTCGCCCGTCCCACGCGTCAGGCGGTGTCGGCGTACTCCTCTGAGTGCTCCGCCAAGTACAGACAAACGTGCACCGCTTGACGGTCGGCGTGATGGTTGGGATTGGCTGACCGAAGGCAGTGTCGGGGGTCTTTCGGGGGCCTGTCATGATCTCGGCCATGGACGAGATCACC
>NZ_JBEXPG010000100.1:0-19408 GCF_040611935.1 Streptomyces sp. NPDC006512
CCCGGGACCAGGTCCCGGGCCGCCGCCGTCTTCATCAGTGTCAGAGGCGCCGCCGTCAGACGTAGCGCTCCAGGATCGAGGACTCCGCGAGGCGCGACAGGCCCTCGCGGACGCTCCGGGCGCGGGCCTCGCCCACGCCGTCCACCGTCTGCAGGTCGTCCACGCTCGCCGCGAGCAGCTTCTGCAGTCCGCCGAAGTGCTCCACGAGCCGCTCGATGATCGCCCCCGGCAGCCTCGGCACCTTCGCCAGCAGCCGGTAACCGCGCGGCGACACGGCCGAATCCAGGGTCTCCGGAGAGCCCGTGTACCCCAGGGCCCGCGCCACGATCGCCAGCTCCAGCAGCTCGGGGTGCGTCAGCGCGTCCAGGGCCGGAAGGGCCTCGTCCACCGTGCGGGAACGCTTCGCCGTCGGCTCCGGGACGTAGTCGCGGATCACCAGCTCCCGCTCCTGCTCGATGCCGACCGTCAGCTCGTCCAGCTGGAGCGACAGCAGTCGCCCGTCCGTGCCCAGTTCGACCACGTACTCGGCGATCTCGGTCGCGATCCGGCGGACCATTTCCAGCCGCTGGGCGACGGCCGTCACGTCGCGGACCGTCACCAGGTCCTCGATCTCCAGCGCGGACAGCGTCCCCGCGACCTCGTCGAGGCGCAGCTTGTAGCGCTCCAGCGTGGCCAGGGCCTGGTTCGCGCGCGACAGGATCGCCCCGGACTCCTCCAGGACCCGCCGCTCGCCGTCGACGTAGAGGGCGATCAGCCGCATCGACTGGGAGACGGAGACGACGGGGAAACCGCACTGCTTGGAGACGCGGTCCGCGGTGCGGTGCCGGGTGCCGGTCTCCTCCGTGGGGATCGACGCGTCCGGTACCAGCTGCACGCCGGCCCGCAGGATCTTGGTGATGTCCTTGTCGAGGATGAGCGCGCCGTCGAGCTTGCACAGCTCGCGCAGCCGGGTCGCGGTGAACTCCACGTCCAGCACGAAACCGCCGGTGCACATCGCCTCGACGCTCTTGTCCATGCCGAGGACGATGAGCCCGCCCGTGTTGCCCCGGACGATCCGCTCCAGACCGTCACGCAGGGGCTGACCAGGCGCGACCGCGCTCAGAGAGGCGCGCATCATCGCCTCCTGCCTGGCGCCCGCGCCCGACTTGCCGGATGCTGCTGCCCCGTCCTTGGCTGCCACTGCACTCCTCCGGTCGCGGGTCGTACCGCCCCGCGCCACGGGCACGAGGGCGTGCGTACGGCCGGGCGGACCAGCACAAAGTCTACCGGCGCGGGCTGTGCGCCCGCCGTGCCTTGACCCGCATCGTTCCCGCGGGGGCCGGAACGGGGCTCCTGACCTGCTGCCCGGCCGGTTGGCGGACCCTCTGATTCCGCTCTTGTCCCGCCCTTGTCGCGCTCGTGTCGTGCCGCGTCCGTCGTCTTCTTGTCCGGCCCGGTGTTCCCCTTCGGTCCGCGTGCCTATTCGGCTCCGCGTCCCGTGGCTTCGGCACCCCGCTCCTTGGCCGGCGTACGCGACCGGCCGCGCGGCAGCGCCCGCAGCGCCTCGCCCATGTCCGCGACCTCGGTCACCTTCATGCCGGCCGGGACCTTGCCCGGATCCGCCGGCACCAGCGCGTGCGTGAAGCCCAGCCGGTGCGCCTCCGCGAGGCGCCGCTGCACGCCGGTCACCCGCCGCACCTCACCGGCGAGCCCCACCTCCCCGATCGCGACGAGGTTCTTCGGCAGCGGCACGTCACTGGCGGCCGAGGCCAGCGCCAGCGCGATCGCCAGGTCCGCGGCCGGCTCGGTCAGCTTCACCCCGCCCACGGTCGCGCTGTAGATGTCCCGCTTGCCCAGCGCCGTGATCCGGCCGCGCTGCTCCAGCACGGCCAGCATCATCGACACGCGGGAGGTCTCCAGCCCGGACGTGGTCCGGCGGGGGGAGGGGATCTGCGAGTCGACGGTCAGCGCCTGCACCTCGGCGACCAGCGGACGCTTGCCCTCCAGGGTCACCGTCAGGCAGGTCCCGGGCACGGCCTCGGCACGCCGGGTGAGGAACAGGCCGCTCGGGTCGGCGAGTCCGGTGATGCCCTCGTCGTGCAGTTCGAAGCAGCCGACCTCGTCGGTGGCGCCGTAGCGGTTCTTCACGCCGCGCACCAGGCGCAGCCGCGCGTGCCGGTCGCCCTCGAAGCTGAGCACCACGTCCACCAGGTGCTCCAGCAGGCGGGGGCCCGCGATCGCCCCGTCCTTGGTGACGTGGCCGACGAGGAGCGTGGACATGCCCCGCTCCTTGGAGGCCCGGATCAGGGCCCCGGCCACCTCGCGCACCTGGGCCATGCCGCCGGGCGCGCCGTCGATCTCGGGGGAGGCGACGGTCTGTACGGAGTCCAGGACCAGCAGGGACGGCTTCACGGCGTCGAGGTGGCCCAGTACCGCGGATAGGTCGGTTTCGGCGGCGAGGTAGAGGTGGTCGTTGAGGGCGTTGATCCGGTCGGCCCGCAGCCGTACCTGGCTCGCCGACTCCTCGCCGGTGACGTAGAGGGTGCGGTGGTCGCCGCTGGCCGCCTTCGCCGCGACGTCGAGCAGCAGCGTCGACTTGCCGACGCCGGGCTCCCCGGCCAGCAGGACGACGGCCCCGGGGACCAGCCCGCCGCCCAGGACCCGGTCCAGTTCGTCGACGCCGGTGCTGCGGGCGGTCGCGGTCCGGCCGTCGACCTGGCCGATCGGCAGCGCGGGCGAGGACACGCGCCCGGCCGCCGTGGTCCGTACGGCGGGCGCGCCGCCCATTTCCTCGACGGTGCCCCAGGCCTGGCACTCCGGGCAGCGCCCGAGCCATTTCGCGGTCGTGTAGCCGCACTCGGTGCAGCGGTAGGACGGCCGGTCCTTGGCGGATGAACGAGCGGTACGGGCAGCCATGCGCCCCACGGTAGCCGCCGCCACCGACAACGCCGGGCGGCGGTGGCCGGCGGGGGTTCGGCGGGGGAT
The DNA here is from genome assembly GCF_040611935.1 of Streptomyces sp. NPDC006512. NCBI lineage: Bacteria > Bacillati > Actinomycetota > Actinomycetes > Kitasatosporales > Streptomycetaceae > Streptomyces > Streptomyces sp. NPDC006512. Next base: position 2,965 of record NZ_JBEXPG010000100.1, read on the forward strand.
CGCAGGAGCCGCCCCCCTTCGCGCCCGCGCGCCCCCGTCGGGGCGGCCGGCGGACGCGGCCGTCAGGGGCGCTGTCAGCGGGGTGGCGATCTGTTCACCCGTAAGGACTAAAACTGCTGAAGGCTTCCGGGCCGTCACCGGCCTGCCGCCTACGGTCGCCAGGTGAACAGCAGCAACCAGCGAGACCCCGCATCGCGCACCGGCGCACACCGGGCGCACGGGCGCATGCCCGCCGCGGGTCCGACGGGGGACGCGCCCGCCCCGGCCGACGGGGCTGCCGAGAGGACCGAAGGGTCCCACGGGCCCGAGGGGCGGGGTGCGGCCGACATGACGGACGGTGTTCCTGCCGGTACCCCCGATGCTCCGGGTGTCCCGGACACCCCGCACACCCCGCACACCCCGTACACCTCGGACACTCCGAACATCCCGTACAGCCCGGACGCCGTCGAACAGCCGCCCCCCTTCCGGCACGAGCCCTACCTGGACGGCCTGTTCACGTACTGCCTGTCGGTCCTCTGCGATCACGACACCGCCACCGACGTGCTCGGCGACGTCCTCGCCGTCGCCGAACGCCACCCCGGGCGCTGCCCCGACGAAGGCGAACGGCGCGCCTGGCTGTACGCCCTCGCCCGCTGGGCCTGCCTGCGCCGGCTCGCCGAGCAGCGGCGCGCCCGCCAGGGGGCGCATGCCGCCCGGCGTGCGCCGGAGCATGCGGACCCCGCCCATGCGCCGGGGGCGCACCGCGGGCTCGACGTCAGCGCCTACCGTCGTACCGAACTCGCCCGGCTCGCCTGGCCCGAAGCCGCCGGCACCACCCCCGAACAGCGCGAAGCCCTCGAACTCGCCGTACGCCACCGCCTCGGAGTCCCCGAACTCGCCTCCGTCCTCGGTACCGGCCCCGCCGCCGCCCGGGAACTGCTGTCCGGGGCCGCCTGCGAGGTGGAACGCACCCGCGCCGCACTCGCCGTCGTCGAAACCGGCAACTGCCCGGCCGTCTCCCGGCTCACCGGCGACGACGGGGACGGCGGCGACGGCAACGTCCTGCTGTCCAGCTCCCTGCGCGCCGAGCTCGTCCGCCACGTCGACGACTGCCCGCGCTGCCGCCGCGCCGCCGAACGCGTCGGCGCCGGCGCTCCCTGGCCCGGCACCGGCGGCGTCAACGCCGCACTCCCCCTCGTCCCGGCCCCCCGCACCGCCGTCCACGCCGCCATGCTGCGCTCCGGCCGGCGCCGCGGCGGACGCCCCGGCCCGCGCTTCGACCGCACCGGCTTCCCCATGGACCCCAAGGACCGGGCCGCCCGCCGCGACCGGCTCCGGGCCCGGGCCGTGACCACCACCGTCGTCGCCACCGTCGTCGCGGCGCCCGTCATCGCGCTCTGGGCCGCCTACCGCGGAGCCCCCACCACCGGCGAGCCCGTCGGGGGCGAGGGAACCCGGATCTCGGCCAGCGAGTCCGAGATCCCGCCGCCGTACGCCGACGGCCGCCCGCTCACCGCGTACGAGAACACCGGCAACACCGCCCACACCACCGGCGAGCCCGGCTTCGCCCCCGGCAGCGCGGCCCCCGACGTCTCCGTCGAGGTCATCAGCGCCGGCCAGCCGGCCACCCCGGAAGCGGCCGGCCCCGGAGCCCCCGGCCGGCTCACCGTGGCCGCCACGACCCGGGGCGCCGTCACCCTGCTCACCCTCACCGCCTCGGGCGGAAACCCCGTCGACTGGCGGCTCTGGTCGGACGCCCCCTGGCTGCGGGCGAGCCAGACGGCGGGCACGCTGGAACCCGGAGAATCGGTCACCCTACGGATCACCGTGGACACCGCCGGACAGCCCGTCGGCGCCTGGAGCGCCCGCGTCGGGGTGGACCCGGCCGGCGCGGTCGTCTCCATCCAGGGCCGGGGCCGCCCGGCCCCCACCCCGGAGCCGCCCCCGGCCTCCACTGCGACCCCGACGCCCACCCCCACACCGCCGGAGCCCCCGGCGCCGACCCCGACGCCCACACCGACCCCGACCCCGACGGACCCCGCCACCCCGACGCCGGCGCCGGAACCCTCCTCAGGAGGAACGGTTTCCCCCGGGGAGGGGTCGGGGTCCGGGTCCGGGGAGGGATCGGGGTCCGGGCCGGGGCCGTCGGGGGCTTAGGGCGGGATGGTGGGAGCTGTGGCGGGGGGTCCTGTCGTCTGCCGGGTGGCGGGTCCTGCCGTCCGCCGTTCGCCGTCTGCCGGTCGTCGCCGGTCGTCGGCGGGCCCGCCTTACGCCGGGTCCGCCGGATGCGGCGCCATCGGCAGCAGTGACGCCAGCCGCGCCTCGCACAGGGCGACGAGGGCCTCGTAGCCCTCCTTGCCCATCAGCTCCGTCAGCTCCGCCCGGTACGAGACGTACACGGGCTGGCCGGCCCCGTGCGCCGAGGTCGCCGACGTGCACCACCAGTGCAGGTCGTGACCGCCCGGCCCCCAGCCGCGGCGGTCGTACTCGCCGATCGACACCTGGAGGACCCGGGTGTCGTCCGGCCGGTCGATCCAGTCGTACGTCCGGCGGATGGGGAGCTGCCAGCACACGTCCGGCTTCGTCTCCAGCGGCTCCTGCCCGCCCTTCAGCGCCAGGATGTGCAGGGAGCAGCCCGCGCCGGCCGGGAAACCGGGCCGGTTCAGGAAGATGCAGGCCCCGTCCCAGCGGCGGGTCTGCTTTTCCCCGTCGTCGTCGAACTGCGTCCAGCCGCTCTCGCTGCCGACGTCGTGGAACTGCCACACCTCGGGCGTGAGCCGGGCGACGTTCTCCGCGACCCGCTTCTCGTCGTCCTCGTCGGAGAAGTGCGCGCCGAGCGTGCAGCAGCCGTCGTCGGCGCGGCCCGCCTGGATGCCCTGGCAGCCGCTGCCGAAGATGCACGTCCAGCGCGAGGTCAGCCAGGTCAGGTCGCAGCGGAAGATCTGCTCGTCGTCGGCGGGGTCGGGGAACTCCACCCAGGCCCGGGGGAAGTCCAGTCCCGTCTCGTCGTGCTGCTCCTGGCCCTTGGCCTTCTTCGACCGGGTCTTGTTGGCCTTCTTCGTATTTGGCACAAACCCAAGCCTAAGCGCCCCTTACTCCACCCCTACGCGTTCCGCCCAGTAGCGTTTCTCGTATGAGACTCGGTGTCCTTGACGTGGGTTCGAACACGATTCATCTGCTGGTGGTCGACGCGCACCCCGGCGCGCGCCCCCTTCCCGCGCACTCGCACAAGGTGCAGCTGCGGCTGGCGGAACTGCTCGACGAGCACGGAGCGGTCAGCCCCGAGGGCATCGAGCGCCTCGTCGCGGTCATCGGCGAGGCCGTACAGGCCGCCGAGGACAAGGGCTGCGAGGACCTTCTGCCCTTCGCCACCAGCGCGGTACGGGAAGCCACGAACGCCGACGAGGTCCTCGCCCGGGTCAAGGCCGAGACCGGCATCGAGCTGCCCGTCCTCAGCGGCGAGGACGAGGCCCGACTCACCTTCCTGGCCGTCCGGCGGTGGTTCGGCTGGTCCGCCGGAAAGCTCCTCGTCCTCGACATCGGCGGCGGTTCGCTGGAGATCGCGTACGGCATCGACGAGGACCCCGACACCGCCGTCTCCCTCCCCCTCGGCGCCGGCCGCCTCACCTCGGCCTGGCTGCCCGGCGACCCGCCGGACCCGGCGGACGTGAAGGCCCTGCGCCGGCACGTACGGGCCCAGATCGCCCGTACCGTCGGAGAATTCAGCCGCTTCGGCATGCCGGACCACGTGGTCGCCACCTCGAAGACCTTCAAGCAGCTGGCCCGCATCGCGGGCGCGGCCAGGGAGGCCGACGGCCTCTACATCCAGCGCGACCTGACCCGCAAGTCCCTCGCGGAATGGGTCCCGCGCCTCACCGCGATGACCACGGCCGAACGCACCGCCCTCCCCGGCGTCTCCGACGGCCGCGCCTCCCAGCTCCTGGCGGGCGCCATGGTGGCCGAGGCCACCATGGACCTCTTCGGCGTCGACGAACTCGAAATCTGCCCCTGGGCCCTCCGCGAAGGCGTGATCCTCCGCCGCCTGGACCACCTGCCGTAACGGCGCCGGCACGGGGGTCGGGGGCTCAGGGGACGGCGGGGCCCTAGCTGGTCCGGATCAGGGAGGGTTTGGTGGTTTCCCGTCAGTCTCATCGTCTCTCCGGGGTGGACCGGTCCCTCAAGGGCGCTCCTCCTTCGTCGTCGCGTCGCTTCGCGATGGCCTTCGGCCACCCTTGACCGACCGGCCCACCCCGGAAAGCCGAAGACCGACGGGAACCCCCCAAAAGAACGGTCACGGGGACGGACCGGCAGGAGCGGCCCCGTCAGCGCAGCGACGAGGGGCCGGACGTCGGCCGACCGGGCACACGGCCCCCTCGCGCCCCCTTCCGGGACCGGGCTCCAGGCTTACCCACCCGAAATGACGCCCATGACGTCCTGGAGAGCGGGCATGCGCACCAGATCGCTACGCTCCTTATCGCTCGGCGCCTGCCGGCCGTCCGGGGCCGGTCACGGGCCGTCGGGGCGGAGCACTCCCGGGTTTCGTCCACCAGGCACTCGCCCGAAGACCACCGCGCGCATCGCCATGCGGGAAGATGGGCCGAGATGTGGAGCGGGGGGCTTGTTTCGTGATCACTCTGTTGACTCCCCGCGTGCTGCGGGCGCTCGGGCGGTTCAACGACGCCCATCCCTGGGACCACAACCGGCACTACCACCCGTGGATCCTGCGGCAGTTGCCGCGACGGGTCGGGCGGGCGCTCGACGTGGGGGCCGGGACCGGGGAGCTGGCCAGGGGGCTGGGGCGGCGGGCCGGGGTGGTGGTCGGGGTCGATGCCGATCCCGGGGTCGTCGTGCGGGCGCGGGAGTTGACCGGCGGCGGGGGGTCGGTCCGGTTCGAGGTCGGGGACGCGCTGGGCGTGGAGGGGGAGTACGACGTCGTCACGTGCGTGGCCGTGCTGCACCACCTGCCGTTCGGTGACGCCCTGCGGCACTTCCGGGGGCTGCTGGCGCCCGATGGGACCCTGGTCGTGGTCGGGCTCTACCGGGCGGAGAGCGCGGGGGACCGGATCCTCGGTGCCGTCGCGATCCCCCTCAACGTTCTCGTGGGCTGGGTGCGGAACAAGGGGCGGCCGGGGGTGCGGCCCGTCTCGATGACCGCGCCCACGCGGGCCGCGGAGATGACGTACGGCGACATCGTCCGCGCGGCCCGGCTCGTGCTCCCCGGGGCGCGGCTGCGGCGCCGGTTGTTCTGGCGTTACACGCTGGTCTGGCGGCGGCCGGGTTGAGGGGATTCGGCCCCTTGCACCCCGCCCTGGCCCGGACAGGGCAAGGGCCCCGTAATCTGTCCCCGTGGCAGAACCAGTCCGGATCCCGAAAGTCGCGCTCTCCACGGCCTCCGTCTACCCGGAGTCCACGGCGACCGCCTTCGAGATCGCCGCGCGCCTCGGCTACGACGGCGTCGAGGTCATGGTCTGGACGGACCCGGTCAGCCAGGACGTCGACGCCCTGCGCCGGCTGTCCGACCACCATCACGTGCCCATCCTGGCCGTGCACGCGCCCTGCCTGCTGATCACCCAGCGCGTGTGGTCCACCGATCCGTGGACCAAGCTCCAGCGGGCCCAGGCCGCGGCCGAGAGGCTCGGGGCGTCGACCGTGGTCGTGCACCCGCCGTTCCGCTGGCAGCGGCAGTACTCCCGGGACTTCGTCACCGGGATCTGGCGGATGGCCGACGAGACCGACGTCCGGTTCGCCGTGGAGAACATGTACCCGTGGCGCTACCGCGACCGCGAGATGCTCGCCTACGCGCCCGAGTGGGACGTCACCAAGGACGACTACCGGCATTTCACCGTCGACCTTTCCCACACCGCGACCGCCCGTACGGACGCCGGCGCGATGATCGACCGGATGGGCGACCGGCTCGCCCACATCCACCTCGCCGACGGCAACGGTTCCGCGAAGGACGAGCACCTGGTTCCCGGGCGCGGTACGCAGCCCTGCGCCGAGCTGCTGGCCGGGCTGGCCCGGACCTCCTTCGACGGGCACGTCGTCATCGAGGTCAACACCCGGCGGGCGATGTCCTCCGCCGAGCGCGAGGCCGACCTCGCCGAGGCCCTGGCCTTCACCCGCCTGCACCTCGCGGACCCGGCCCGCCGCCGATGACGGAGCCCGCGAAGCGGCGGCGCGGCCCGGGCCGGCCCCGCCAGGACGAGGCCGGGGACGGGCCCGGCACCCAGGAGGTCATCCGCCTTGCCGCCCGGGAGGTCTTCGCGGAGCGCGGGTACGACAAGACGTCCGTGCGCGGCATCGCGAAGGTCGCCGGGGTGGACCCGGCGCTGGTGCACCACTACTTCGGCAGCAAGGACGAGCTGTTCGCCGCCGCGATCGAGGTGAGCCTGGAGCCCGCCCTGGTCGTGCCGGCGCTCCTCGGCGAGGGCCCGGACGGCATCGGGGAGCGGCTCGCCCGCTATTTCCTCGGCGTCTGGGAGAACCCGGTCACCCGGGCCCCGCTGCTCGCCGTGATCCGGTCCGCCCTCACCCACGAGGCGGCGGCGAAGGTCCTGCGCGGGCTGATCCTGCGCCGGGTCCTGGAGCGGGTGGCCGCCGACCTGAACGTCCCCGATCCCACGTTCCGCGCCGAACTGGCCGCCTCGCACATGATCGGCATCGCGCTGCTGCGGTACGTCGTCCAGGTCGAGCCCCTCGCGTCCGCGGACCCGGAGGAGATCGTGGCCCTCGTGGCGCCGACGCTCCAGCGGTACCTGACCGGAGAATGAGCCGCGCGTCCCGGCATCCGGACAACCTGTCCGTATCGCGGTCCGGAGGCGTAGCCTCGTAACTGATTCATATCTACAGTCGCGGCCGCGTCCGTCGGGCCGGCCGCACTCATGGGGAGTGAACCCGATGCCCGAGCTGAGGTCCCGCACCGTCACCCACGGCCGCAACATGGCAGGCGCACGTGCGCTGATGCGCGCGTCGGGCGTAGCGAGCGAGGACATCGGCAAGCCGATCATCGCGGTCGCCAACTCCTTCACGGAGTTCGTCCCCGGCCACACCCACCTGGCGCCGGTCGGCCGGATCGTCTCCGACGCCATCCGTGCCGCCGGTGCGATCCCGCGCGAGTTCAATACCATCGCGGTCGACGACGGCATCGCCATGGGGCACGGCGGAATGCTGTACTCCCTGCCCTCGCGCGACCTGATCGCGGACTCCGTGGAGTACATGGTCGAGGCGCACTGCGCGGACGCGCTGATCTGCATCTCCAACTGCGACAAGATCACTCCCGGGATGCTGATGGCCGCGATGCGGCTCAACATCCCGGTCGTGTTCGTGTCCGGCGGCCCGATGGAGGCCGGGCAGGCCATCCTCGTCGACGGCACCGTCCGCAAGCTGGACCTGATCGACGCCATGGTCGAGGCCTCCAACGAGAACGTCTCGGACGAGGACGTGCTCCGGATCGAGGAGAACGCCTGTCCGACCTGCGGTTCGTGTTCGGGCATGTTCACCGCCAACTCCATGAACTGCCTCGCCGAGGCCATCGGCCTGGCCCTGCCGGGCAACGGCTCGGTCCTCGCCACGCACACCGCCCGCCGCGCCCTGTACGAGGACGCCGGCCGCACGGTCGTGGAGATCACCAAGCGCTACTACGAGGACGGCGACGAGTCCGTCCTGCCGCGCAACATCGCCACCCGCCAGGCCTTCGAGAACGCCATGGCCCTGGACATCGCCATGGGCGGCTCCACGAACACGATCCTGCACCTGCTGGCCGCGGCGCAGGAGGCGGGCCTGGACTACGACCTGACCGACATCGACGAGGTCTCGCGCCGCGTCCCGTGCCTGTCCAAGGTCGCGCCGAACGTGGCGCCCGGCGGCACGTACTACATGGAGGACATCCACCGGGCCGGCGGCATCCCCGCCATCCTGGGCGAGCTGCACCGCGGCGGGCTGCTCAACAAGGACGTCACCTCCGTCCACTCGGCGAACCTGGAGGACTGGCTGGCCGAGTGGGACGCCCGCTCCGGCACCGCCTCCGAGACGGCCATGGAGCTGTGGCACGCGGCCCCCGGCTGCAAGCGTTCCGCGACCGCGTTCTCCCAGTCCGAGCGCTGGGACACCCTCGACCTGGACGCCGAGGGCGGCTGCATCCGCTCGGTGCAGCACGCCTACTCCAAGGACGGCGGCCTGGCGGTGCTGCGCGGCAACATCGCCGTGGACGGGTGCGTCGTGAAGACGGCCGGTGTCGACGAGTCGATCTGGACCTTCGAGGGCCCGGCCGTCGTCTGCGAGTCGCAGGACGAGGCCGTCGACAAGATCCTCCGCAAGGAGATCAAGGCGGGAGACGTCGTCGTCATCCGCTACGAGGGCCCGCGCGGCGGCCCCGGCATGCAGGAGATGCTCTACCCGACCTCCTTCCTCAAGGGCCGCGGCCTCGGCAAGGTCTGCGCGCTGGTCACCGACGGCCGCTTCTCCGGCGGCACCTCGGGCCTGTCCATCGGCCACGCCTCCCCGGAGGCGGCCTCGGGCGGCACCATCGCGGTCGTGGAGGACGGCGACCGGATCCGGATCGACATCCCGAACCGTTCGATCGAGCTCCTCGTCGACGAGGCCACCCTCGCGGCCCGCCACGAGGCCCTGGGCGGCGTCTACGCCCCGAAGAACCGCGAGCGCAAGGTCTCCGCGGCCCTGCGCGCCTACGCCGCCATGGCCACCAGCGCCGACAAGGGCGCGGTCCGCGACGTGTCCCTCCTGGGCTGAGCCCCGGCCGCCGCGAACCCCGCCGGGCGCTTCACCATCCGGCGGGGTTCCGCGCGTCCACGGAGAAGACCGTCCCGTCGGGCGCGGAGGCGAAGACCCTGCCGTCGGCGGCCACCGGGGCGGGGAGGGCGGAGCTGAAGGTGTCCTGCCCGTTGCCCATGCGGATCTTCGTCTGGCCCACGAGCCGGCCGGTCGCCGCGTCCGCCGCCAGCAGCCGCCCGTCCGGCGCGGTCAGGTACAGCCGCCCTTCCATGAAGACGGGGCGCGAGGCGGAGGCCGTGCCCGTCTCCAGCCTCCACAGTTCCCGGTCGGCGCCGACGGCCACGAGCCTGCCCCCGGTGCCGAAGGCGTACACGGTTCCGTCGGGGCCGAGGGCCGCCTCCGCGTCGGGCAGCGGAGCCGCCAGCGCCACCCGCCGCACGGCCCGGGTGGCCAGGTCGACGCGCACGACCGCGAGGGTCGCGCTGGAGGTGTCGTTCTCCAGCAGGTGCACGGCGCCGGCCGCCACCCCGGCCGGCCGCAGCAGGCCAGGCCGGGCCGTCCGCCAGCGTTCGGTCCCGTTCTCCGGGTCCACGGCCGCCAGTTGGGTCGACTTGCCGGACGCGTCGCGCGTGGCGACGTACAACTCCGTACGTCCCGGCCCGTCGGACGCCGCCCACCACTCGGAGCCCGCGCCGCCGATGCGCTTCGTCCACCGGGGCGTGCCCGTCGCCGCGTCGAGGACCGTCACCTCACCGCCCGGCCCCGCCAGCAGGAGCCGCTCCCCGGCGGCCACCACCTGGGTGCCGTCGGGCAGGGGCCGTTGCCAGCGTTCCTTCCCGTCCGCCGGGTCGAGCGCCCGCACCAGCCGGCTGCCGGAGGCGACGGAGACGACCACTCCGCCGCCGTACACGGGGGCGCTGTCCGTCGTCGTACGGTCGGCCGGCGCCGTCGACGCCGTCGACCACAGCACCGAGCCGTCCACCGGGTCGAGCCGCACCACGGCCACGCCCCGCGCCGAGCAGTAGAGGGCCCCGGCCGACCCGGAACAGGCCGCGAGCCGTTTCCCCGCGGCACGGTCGCCCACCTCCGCGGCCCACGGGACGAAGGCCGCGGGCTGCGCCGCCACCGGTGTCACCCGCCGGTCCGCTTCCCCGGCCCGCCCGCCCTCGTACGCCTGCCAGCCCGCGGCGGCGCCGGCCAGCAGCAACGCGGCGCCGCCCGCCACGAGGGCCGTGCGCCGTCCCCGCCGGGGGCGTGACGGGGGCGCGGTCTCGGGGGCGGCGTCCACGAGCGGTTCCGCGTCCCGGCGGTGCGTGCCCACCTCGTCGGGGCCGGGCGGGCGGGGGTGCGGTATGAAGGCCTGGGTGTCCTCCGCCGTCCGGGACGTCACGCTGCGGATCTCCGCGATCAGCGCGTCGGCGGTCGGCCGCTCCTGCGGATCCTTGGCCAGGCAGCGGGCCACGACCGGCACGAGCCGCGCCGGGAGCCCCGTCAGGTCGGGCTCGCTGTGCACGACCTGGTACGCGACGAGGTAGTGGCTGTCGGAGTCGAAGGGCCCGCGTCCGGTCGCCGCGTGCACGAGCACCGCGCCCAGCGCGAACACGTCCGCGGCCGTCCCCACGTCCCGGGGCCGCTGGAACTGCTCCGGCGCCATGAAGGGCGGCGTCCCGATCAGCTTGCCGGTCTCGGTGTGCAGGTCGCTGTCGGAGGGGCGCGAGATGCCGAAGTCGATGACCCGCACCCCGTCGGGGGCCATCAGCACGTTGCTGGGCTTCAGGTCCCGGTGCACGACCCCCGCCCGGTGGATGTCCCGCAGGGCCTCGGCCAGCCCGGCGGCGAGCCGGGTCAGCTCGACGGGGTCCAGCACGCGTTCCCGTACCCGCTCGGACAGGGTCGGGGCGTCGACGAACAGGGTGGCCATCCACGGCCGCTCGGCGTCCGGGTCCGCATCGACGACGGGAGCGGTGAACGCCCCGCTCACCCTCCGCGCGGCCGCCACCTCCTGCCGGAAGCGCGCCCGGAACTCCGGGTCCACCGCGTGCTGGGCGTGTACGACCTTGACGGCGAGTTTCAGCCCCGAACTGGAGGCGGCCAGGTGGACGACGCCCATACCGCCGGAGCCGAGCACGGATTCGAGCCGGTACTGCCCGGCGTACTCCGGAAATCCTGCGTAGTCCGCGCTCCGCGATCGCACCGCTCACCACCCCCGCCGGAGCCTAGTCGATGGCCCGTGGGAACATCCAAGAGCTTGCTGCCCTGCGCGCGTTGCGCAGAGCAACACCCATGGGGGGAGATTTCACATGTCCGTTGAGAACGTTTCCAGCCAGGTGGATGCCCAGGTGGAGGCCCACGTGGAGGCCGCCGCGTCCGGCTTCCCGACCTTCCCGGTGGCCCCGGGCCACCAGGTCAACGTCCGTAGCGGCCCGGGCACCCAGTACTCGGTCTCGCGCGTCCTGCCGCTGGGCGCCAGCGTCACCATCCGCTGCCAGTGCCCCGGTACGACGGTCAGCGGCCCGTACGGCACCACCGACCTCTGGGACTGCATCGGCAACGGCCAGTTCGTCTCCGACGCCTACGTCAAGACCGGCAGCGACGGCTACGTCACCGGCCGCTGCGGCTAGTCCGTCCCTTTCCGCCCGGCCGGGCCGGGGTTCCCGTTCCGCCACGCGAGACGCCCCCGGCCGGTCCGGCCCGCCGGGGGATAATCGCTGCTGTGAGCGACGACCAGCAGCGAGACCAGAGCCAGGACCGGGGCCAGAACCAGGACCGGGCCCAGGGTCAGCCCCAGGGCCAGGGCCGGCGCACCAGCCCGGCCGAGCCGGCCCCCGGCCCGCGGCCCGAGCCGATCAAGTTCTTCGGCACCACCTGGGTGGAACACGACAACGGCTACGCCCTGCGCCGCGCCGGCCTCGCCGTCGGCGCGCTCGCCGCCGCCGTCATCGGCGCCTACCTCCTGCGCCTCGCCTACGAGGGACTGGAGATCGGCAACGTCGGCCCGTTCCTCAGCATCTCCGTCGTCATCCTCTTCGCGATCGCCAGTTCCATCGCCTTCGCCAAGACCTGGGAGTCCTTCGGCCGCCGCCCCGCCCCGTCCTCCGACGAGGCCGCGCTCAAGGGCCTGAAGGCGATCGGTTTCATCGGCTCCCTCGTCGCGTACTTCCTGCGCTGCTTCATGGAGGCCCCCGGCGAGAGGCTCCACCGCGCCGAGTACGAGCGCGCCGAGGCCGAATTCGCCCGCCGCCGCGGCGCCCGTACCGGCAACCCGGCCGCCCGCCGCCCCAAGCGCAAGAAGTAGGACGGGTCCCGCCTCCGGCTCATTGACGCCCGGGCACCGCCAGGAGCATTATTCATCACATGATGAATAAGCAGCGGGGGGAAGAGCCGCCCCCCGCCCCTGACGCCCCCGCCCCCACCCCGGCCGCCCCCGCCGTACGCGCCCGCGGACTCACCGTCCGACGCGGCACCGGCCGCAACCCCCGCACCGTCCTCGACGCCCTCGCCTTCGACGTCCCCCGAGGCCGCATCACCGGCCTCCTCGGCCCCTCCGGCTGCGGCAAGTCCACCCTCCTGCGCGCCGTCGTCGGCACCCAGGCCCACGTCACCGGCACCCTCGACGTCCTCGGCCGCCCCGCCGGCCACCCCCGGCTCCGCTCCCGCATCGGCTACGTCACCCAGGCGCCCTCCGTCTACGACGACCTCACCGTCCGGCAGAACCTCGACTACTTCGCCGCCGTCCTCGACCCCGGACGCGCCGCGGCCGCCCGCCGCGCCGAAGCAGTCGCCCGGGCCATCACCGACGTGGACCTCACCACCCGCGCCGACGCCCTCGCCGGCAACCTCTCCGGCGGCCAGCGCAGCCGCGTCTCCCTCGCCGTCGCCCTGCTCGGCACCCCCGAGCTGCTCGTCCTCGACGAACCGACCGTCGGCCTCGACCCGGTCCTGCGCCGCGACCTCTGGAACCTCTTCCACGACCTCGCCGCCGACCGCGGCACGACGATCCTCGTCTCCTCCCACGTCATGGACGAGGCCGAACGCTGCCACGAGCTGCTCCTCATGCGCGAAGGCCGGATCCTCGCCCGGGACACCCCCGACGCCCTGCGCGCCCGCACCCGCTCCACCACCGTCGAAGAGGGCTTCCTCCGCCTCGTGGACGAAGCCGCCCGGGCCGACCGGGCCGACCGGGCCGACGAAGCCACCCACCCAGCCCCAGCCCCCGCCCCCGCCCCCGCCCCCGAAGGAACCCGCCGATGAACGGCGCCCGCACCCTCGCCACCGCCGCCCGCGTCCTGCGCCAGCTCCGCCACGACCCGCGCTCCATCGCGCTGATGCTCCTGGTCCCCGTACTGATGCTGACCCTGCTGCGCTACGTCTTCGACGGCAGCCCGCGGACCTTCGACACCATCGGCGCCAGCCTCCTCGGCATCTTCCCCCTCATCACCATGTTCCTGATCACCTCCATCGCCACCCTCCGCGAACGCACCTCCGGCACCCTGGAACGCCTCCTCGCCATGCCGCTCGGCAAGGGCGACCTCATCGCCGGCTACGCCCTCGCCTTCGGCGCCGTCGCCGTCCTCCAGTCCCTCCTCGCCACCGGCCTCGCCCTCTGGGCCCTCGGCCTCGACGTCATCGGCTCCCCCTGGCTGCTCCTCCTCGTCGCGCTCCTCGACGCGCTCCTCGGCACCGCGCTCGGCCTCTTCGTCTCCGCCTTCGCCGCGTCCGAGTTCCAGGCCGTCCAGTTCATGCCGGCCGTGATCTTCCCGCAGCTGCTCCTCTGCGGACTCTTCGCACCCCGCGACACCATGCACTCCGCCCTCGAAGGCCTCTCGAACGTCCTGCCCATGTCCTACGCCGTCGACGGCATGACCCAGGTCCTCACCCACACCGACATGACCGCCGACTTCGTCCGCGACGCCGTCGTCGTCGCCGGCTGCGCCCTGCTCGTCCTCGCCCTCGGCGCGGCCACCCTGCGCCGCCGCACCCCGTAGGACCGCCCACGGACCGGACGGCGAACCCGCCGCTCCCCGGCCGGGTGCAAGGATGAACCCGTACGTCCTTACGTTCGTTCGGCGAGGTGAATCGGGCATGACCCAGACAGTCGCAGTCCTCGGTACCGGCAAGATCGGCGAGGCCCTGCTCAGCGGGATGATCCGCGGCGGACGGCCGGCGGGCAAGCTGCTCGTCACCGCCCGCCGCCCCGAGCGCGCCGAGGAGCTCAGCACCCGCTACGGCGTCGAGGCCGTCAGCAACGCCGAAGCCGCCAAGCGCGCCGACACCCTCATCCTCACCGTCAAGCCGCAGGACATGGGCAAGCTCCTGGAAGAGCTCGCACCGCACGTCCCCGCCGACCGTCTGGTCATCAGCGGCGCCGCCGGCATCCCGACCTCCTTCTTCGAGGAACGGCTCGCGCCCGGCACCCCCGTCGTCCGCGTCATGACGAACACCCCCGCCCTCGTCGACGAGGCCATGTCCGTCATCTCGGCCGGCAGCCACGCCACCGCCGCCCACCTCCAGCACACCGAGGAGATCTTCGGCGGCGTCGGCAAGACCCTGCGCGTCCCCGAGTCCCAGCAGGACGCGGCCACCGCCCTCTCCGGCTCCGGCCCCGCCTACTTCTACTACCTCGTCGAAGCCATGACGGACGCCGGCATCCTCCTCGGGCTGCCCCGCGCCCAGGCCCACGACCTGATCGTCCAGGCCGCCATCGGCGCCGCCGTGATGCTCCGCGACAGCGGCGAACACCCGGTCAAGCTCCGCGAGGCCGTCACCTCCCCGGCCGGCACGACCATCAACGCCATCGTCGAGCTGGAGAAGCACGGCGTTCGGGCGGCCCTGATCGCCGCCCTGGAGGCGGCCCGCGACCGCAGCCGCGAACTCGCCTCCGGCAACAGCTGACCGAACCGGACGCCCGGGCCGCAAGAGCCCGGGCTGCAGGAGGCCGGGGTGTACGGGATCGGGGCGTACGAGGTCAGGGCGCGAGCAGCCCGATCGCCTCGTACGCCCGGTCCACCACCGGCCGCGCCAGCCCCCGCGCCCGCCCGGCACCCTCGCGCAGCACCCGGTCCACCTCCCCCGGATCGGCCGCGAGCTCCGCGTGCCGCTCCCGCAGCGGCCGCAGCAGCTCCACCACCGCGTCGGCGACGTCCCGCTTCAGGTCCCCGTACCGGCCGTACCCGGCGGCGAGCTTCTCCGGCTCCCCGCCCGTACAGGCCGCGAGGACGTCCAGCAGGTTCGCCACTCCCGGCCGCTCCGCCCGGTCGTACACCACCCCGTCGTCCCCGCTGTCGGTCACGGCCCGCATCACCTTCTTGCGGATCACCCCCGGCTCGTCGAGGAGGTAGACGATCCCGGCCCCGCTCTCGTGGGACTTCCCCATCTTCGACGTCGGGTCCTGGAGGTCCATGACCCGCGCCGCGACCGCCGGATGCGTGGCCCGCGGCACGGTGAAGGTGTGCCCGTACCGCTGGTTGAACCGCACGGCCAGGTCCCGGGTCAGCTCCACGTGCTGCCGCTGGTCCTCACCGACCGGCACCTCGTCCGCCCGGTACGCCAGGATGTCGGCGGCCATCAGCACGGGATACGTCAGCAACGACAGCCGTACCCCTTCCCCCGCGCCCTGCGCCTTCGCCGCCTTCTCCCGGTACTGGATCATCCGCCGCAGCTCCCCGTCGGTGGCGGTGCACTCCAGCAGGTAGGCCAGCCGCGTGTGCTCGTCGACGTGGCTCTGCACGAACAGCGTGCACCGGTCCGGCCGCAGCCCGGCGGCCAGCAACAGCGTCGCGGCCTGCCTGCTGAGCCTGCGTACGCGTGCGGGGTCGTGCTCCACGGTCAGCGCGTGCAGGTCCACGACGCAGAACAGCGCGTCGCCGGCCTCCTGGTCGGCGGCGACCCACTGCCGGACGGCCCCCAGGTAGTTCCCCAGCGTCAGATGCCCGGTCGGCTTGACCCCGCTGAAGATCCTCGTCATGTCGTTCTCCTGCCCGTGTGGATGTGGTGGGGCCGCCGCAGCCGGCGACCGAGCCACTCCCGGGAGGGGAGGAACGAAAAACGGCCGCCGGGGCGGCGGCCGTGAGCGCATGCGTGCTCAGGTGGAAGGTCGGCCGCCGTCAGGCGGCCCACCAGCAGAGGCTGAGCGTGAGCGCATGCGTAGTCATGGGAGGCAGCGTAGCCCGCAGGGGGCCGAGGACGGCACCGGTTTGTCCCCCGCGCGTCCACCACCGTTCACGCCCGGTCAGCCGGGGGTTGACACGCCAGTGCCCGGTCCGTAAGGTTCTTCGAGTTGTCCGAAGTGAGCGCCGACCCCGGTCGGTCCCCGGACGGCCATCCCGCACTACACACATTCGAACGAACGACGCATGTTGTCGTCTCGTTTTCATGCGTATTTGCGAATGAGGAATCCGCGTCCCAGGACGCAGCCGCCGATTGGCTTCGGGGGCAGGGAATCCGCTACTGTCTCACTCGTCGGAAGGGCCCAACAGCCCGGAAGACAAACCCCGCTGACTGGGAGTCAGGCCCGAAAGGATCTGATAGAGTCGGAATCGCCGGAAAGGGAAAGCGCGAAAGCGCAGGACCTGGAAAGCAAGCGAGACTGGCTCTGATAGAGTCGGAAACGCAAGAACACAGAACGAAAGCCCGGAGGAAAACCCGCGAGGGTGAGTACAAAGGAAGCGTCCGTTCCTTGAGAACTCAACAGCGTGCCAAAAATCA
Source organism: Streptomyces sp. NPDC006512 (assembly GCF_040611935.1). Lineage (NCBI taxonomy): Bacteria > Bacillati > Actinomycetota > Actinomycetes > Kitasatosporales > Streptomycetaceae > Streptomyces > Streptomyces sp. NPDC006512. The sequence continues at coordinate 19,378 of NZ_JBEXPG010000100.1, forward strand.
ACGCCAGAAGTTGATACCCCGTCCACTTCGG
>NZ_JBEXPG010000101.1:0-19163 GCF_040611935.1 Streptomyces sp. NPDC006512
AGTACGCGGGCTTCCGCCCGGCGCACCGAGAGCACGCACCAGACGCCGCAGGGCCGCCCTCCGGGCGACGACGGGAGTTTGACGACAGGCCCTAGAGCGCGCGCCGGGCCGCCGCGATCGCCTGCGGATCCCAGCCCGGGCGGGGTACGGACTCCAGCAGCAGCCGGGTGTACGGGTGCCGGGGCGCGGCGAGCACCTCCTGCGTGCCGCCCTGTTCGACCACGGACCCGTGCCGCATGACGACGATCTCGTCGGTGACGCACCGGACGACCCCGAGGTCGTGGGTGATGAACAGGAACGCGATCCCGGTCTGCTCCCTGATGTCGGCCAGCAGGTTGAGGATCTGTGCCTGCACGGAGACGTCGAGCGCGGCGACGGCCTCGTCGAGGATGAGGACGGCCGGTTCGACGGCGAGGGCCCGGGCGATCGCCACGCGCTGGCGCTGGCCGCCGGACAGCCGGCGCGGCAGGGCGTCGGCGGCCCGGGTGCCCAGACCGACCTGGTCGAGCAGTTCCCGTATCCGCTTGGTATGGTCGCGGCCGGGGAAGTGCAGGCTCAGGGTTTCGCGCAGGGCCGCTTCGACGCTGGTGCGCGGGTCGAGGGAGAGGTACGGGTCCTGGAAGACCATCTGGACCTCCCGGGCGCGGGCCAGCCGTGACGTCCGGCCGCGGGTGCGCCCGCTCCGGGTCCGGCCGCGGATCAGGACCTCTCCCCCGTCGGCGCGTTCCAGACCGACGACGATGCGGGCGGTGGTCGTCTTGCCGGAGCCGGACTCGCCGACGACGCCCAGTGATCCGCCCTCGGGCAGGGCGAAGGACACGTCGTCCACCGCGCGGACGGCGCCGAACGCGCGCAGCAGGCCTTTGACCTCCAGTACGTTCTCAGGCATCGACGGCGCTCCCTTCGAGCAGGTCGCTGTGGTGGCATGCGGCCCGGTGGTCCGACCGGTCCGGGGCCGGTGACGGCAGGGGGGCCCGCTGGTCGCAGATCTCCGTGGCGAGCGGGCAGCGGGCGGCGAAGGCGCAGCCCTGGAGCGGCTCCCGCAGGTCCGGGGGCTGGCCCTCGATGGCGGCGAGCCTTCCCCGGGGTCCGTCCATGCGCGGGGTGGAGGCGAGGAGGGCGGCCGTGTAGGGATGGCGCGGGTGGGCGAAGAGGGCACCGGCGGGTCCGCTCTCCGCGATCCGCCCGGCGTACATGACGTAGACGCGGTCGCTGATGGCCGCGGCCAATTCCAGGTCGTGGGTGACGAACAGCAGGCCGGTACCGAAGCGTTCGCGGAGGGCGGCCAGGAGCGCGATCACCTCGGCCTGGCTGGTGACGTCCAGCGCCGTGGTGGGCTCGTCGGCCAGCAGGAGCGCGGGGTCCCCCATGAGGGCTGCCGCGATGACGACGCGCTGGAGCATGCCGCCGGACACCTGGCCCGGGTACTTGCGCAGGAGGGACTCGTCCAGGCCCACGGCCCGGAGGAGTTCGACGGCCCTGACGGTGGCGTCCGCGCGGTTCATGGTCCGCGTGAGGGTGACGCTCTCGGTGAGGAAGTCGCCGATGCGGCGCAGCGGATTGACCGTGGCGCGCGGGTCCTGGAAGACCATGGCCACGGTGCCGGCGCGTACGCCGCGCAGCCGGTCGGCGTCCATGGCGAGTACGTCCTCCCCGGCGACCCGCACCGCGCCTTCGACGACCGCGCCGGGCGGCAGCAGGCGCAGCGCGCTGCGGGAGGTGAGGCTCTTCCCGGAGCCGGACTCGCCGACCAGGGCGACGGTCTCGCCGGCCGCGACGGTGAGGTCGATGCCGTCGAGGACGGGCCGGGCGGTGCCGGGCAGGGTGATCCTCAGCCCCTGGATGTCGAGCGTGTTCGTCGCGTTCTTCGTGTTCGTCGTGTTCGTCGTGTTGGTCATCTGTCTCTCCTGGCGACGCGGTCGGCCCAGCGCTCGCCGACCACGTTGAAGGCGACCACGGTCAGCACGATGAAGACGCAGGGCAGGATCGCGGACAGCGGGTAGCCGTGCTGGACGGCGGTCTGTCCGTCGAAGACCATGCGGCCCCAGTCGGGGGTGAGCGCGGGGACGCCGAGCCCGAGGAACGACAGTCCGGCGAGGTCCATGAGGGCGTAGCCGAAGTTGACGGTGGACTGGGCGAGGACGACGGGGGCGATGTTGGGCAGCACGTGGCGCAGGCAGATCTGCGTCGCGGAGTGGCCCTGGACCTGGTAGGCGCTCACGTACGGGCGGGCGCGTTCGGCCAGGACCAGTGAGCGGGTGAGGCGGCTGACGTAGGGCAGGTAGGCGATGGCGAGGGCGGTGACGGGGGCGATGAGGCCCTCGCCGTAGACGGAGATGATCAGGATGGCCAGCAGCATGCCGGGGAAGGCGAAGACCAGTTCCGTGCTGCGGGACAGGACGGAGTCGAGCCAGCCGCCCCGCCAGGCGGCGGCCATGCCGATGGCGATGCCCGCGACGGTGGAGAAGACGACGACGCCCAGCGGACCGAGCAGGGAGGTGCGGGCGCCCAGCAGCAGCCGGGTGAGGGTGTCACGGCCGGCGCCGTCCACGCCGAGCGGGTGTGCGGCGGAAGGCCCGGCGAGGGCGTTGCCCAGATCGACGGCGTTGGGGTCGTGCGGCGCGATCCAGGGCGCGCAGAGCGCGGCGAGGACGACCAGGCCGACGAGCAGCAGGCAGGCGGCGTGGAGCGGGGACCCGCCGGCGGCGCGGATCCGGGACAGGCCCGGCCGCCGCGTCAGAACGGCGCTCATGCGGCGGCCTTCCTGGATCCAAGGGTGACCCGGGGGTCGACCAGGGGCAGCAGCAGGTCCACGACGAGGTTCACGGCCATGAAGAGGGCGACGATGATCAGTGAGATCGCCTGGACGGTCGGGAAGTCCTTGGTGGTGGTGGACAGTTCGAGGAGCTGCCCGATACCGCCGATGCTGAAGGCGGTCTCCACCAGGATGGTGCACACCAGGAGGGTGGAGACGATCAGTCCGCCGGTGGTCAGGACGGTGCCGAGGGAGTTGCGGAAGACGTGCCGGCGGATGACCTGGCGTTCGGGGACGCCGCGGCTGCGTGCGACGGTGACGTGTTCGCTGTCGAGGGCTTCGAGCATGGCCGAGCGCGTGACCCGGGCGAGCATGCCGATCAGGTACAGCGCGAGGGCGATCGCGGGGAGGGTGAGGTGCCAGAGCATGTCGGCGAGGCCGTCGCCCGCGCCGCTGCTGGGGAACCAGCCGAGGTTGACGGCGAACAGTCCCTGGAGCAGGACGGCCGCGACGAAGGACGGGGTACCCACGGCGAAGGTCGTGGTGACGAGGATGGCGGAGTCGGTCGCTCCGCCGCGGACGGCGGCGATCCGGCCCAGCAGGAGACCGACCGCGACGACCACGACGAGGGCCATCGCGATCAGCAGCAGGCTTACGGGGAGCCGGTCCGCCAGGAGGCTGGAGACGTCGGTGCGGTAGGTGATCGACCGTCCGAAGTCGCCCTGCAGCACGTCCCCGAGCCAGCGGAAGTACCGTACGAGAAAGGGGTCGTCGAGGTGGTACTGGGCGTTGATCGAGGCGAGGGCCTCCGGGGAGGCCGACCGGCCGGCGAGCAGGAAGCTCGCCGGGCTGCCGGGTGCCAGGTACATGGCTCCGAAGACCACGAACGAGGCGACGAGGAGGGTGGCGGCCATTTCCGCCACGCGGCGTACGGCGAAGCGGACGAAGCTCACGGGGCGGCCCCCACATCGGCGGCCCACGGGTAGTACATGTACGAGATCGTGGTGGGGGCTCCGGTGATCCGCTTGTTCAGGAACATCGCGGTCGGCCACTCGGCGACGGGGATCCACAGCAGCTGCTCGGAGGCGTGCCGCTGGAGCTTCGCCTCGATCTCCAGCCGCTCCTCGACCGGGTAGACGGCGGCGGCCCGGTCGACGAGCTGGTCGTACTGGGGGTCGCTGTAGCCGGCGAAGTTCAGGTAGGCGCCGGTCTTGAAGTTGCCCAGCAGGTCGAGGGGGTCGGTGATCGAGTCGTAGTAGGTGAGCGGGAACATGTCGATGCCCTCGCGCGCCTCGGGGTCGGTGAACAGCGCCGTGAAGGCGTTGGGGGCGATGGTCTGGAGCTGGACGTCCAGGCCGATCCGGGTGCCGGCCGCCTGGACGGCGGTGGCGAGGAGGGACACGTCCTGGCCTATGGAACTGGTGGCCATGGTGAGGGTCTTGCCCCCGGCTCCGGCCTCCTTGATCAGGGCCTTGGCCCGTTCGATGTCCTGGCCGGTGGGCGGCAGCCCGTCGAACGCCGTCTTCAGGGTGCCCTCGGGAGCCGCGGCCCAGGCGGCGCGCGTGGTGAGGGAGTTGGTGACGGTGCCCGCGCCGCCGAGTCCGGCCTTGACGAAGCCGGTGCGGTCGAGCGCCAGGGACAGGGCCTGGCGGACGCGGACGTCACCGAGGGGCCCCGTCATGTCGGTGACGTTGACGTTGACGGTGCTCAGGCCCTCGCCGAAGTAGAGGGTGCCGGTGCCACCGGCGCGCAGGCGGGCGTAGCTCTCGGTGGGGATCAGGTAGCCGCCGTCGACCTCGCCGCTGAGCATGGCGTTGGTGCGGGCGGAGGGGTCCGTCAGGACGCGGAAGACCGCCTTCTTCGATTTCGCCCCGGTGCCCCAGTAGCCGTCGAAGCGGTTGAGTTCGATGGACTGGCCCTTGTTCCACGTGCCGAGCTGGAAGGGGCCGGTACAGGCGAGGCCGCCGGTGGTGCCGTAGTCCTTGCCCGCGGCCTCGACGCCGGCCTTGGACGCCACCACTCCCGCGGCGGTGGCCATGTACTGCGGGAACTGGGAGTCGGGCTTCTTCAGCTTGACGGTGACCTGGAGCGGACCGCTCGTGGTGACGGAGGCGACGTTCTGGAAGACCTGGGCCCAGGCTGCGGCGTTGTCGGGGTCCATCTGCCGGCCGAGGCTGAAGACCACGTCGTCCGCGGTCATTTCGTTGCCGTCGTGGAAGCGCACACCGGGGCGGAGGTCGTAGACCCAGGTGGTGGGGTCGGGGTTGGAGGCCTTCTGGGCGAGTCCCGGCTCGGTGGTGAGCGACGGGGTCCAGCGCATCAGGCTCTCGCACACGTTGGACAGGATGGTGTTCTGCGGGTAGTCGAAGGCCACCGTGTAGTCGAGGGTGGGCGGTTCGGCGTAGACGGCCCAGCTGAAGGAGTCGATCTCACCCTGGGCGGGGGGTGTGGAGGCAGAGAGGTGGGCGTCGGTGACGGCGCCGGAGTCGCCCTTGGGCGGGCCCGAGCAGGCCGCGAGCAGGGCGAGGGAGGTCAGGACGGCGGTGGTGAGGGCCGTGGTGCGGCGGCCGGACCCCCTGTGGAGGCGTCTGCTGGTGCGGGGTGGGGAGGTGGTCATCGTCGCGCTCGCTTTTCCGTGAGGGATGCGGGGGGAGGAGCGGGCGGACCGCCGGGGCGGTCCACTGGGAAGGGGGTCGGCCCGGGTCAGCCGGCGGTGGTCGTGGTGGTGCGGGCGGCGGGAATCTGCTGGGTGATGCAGTGCACGCCTCCGCCGCCGAACGCGATGGCCAGCGCGCGCACCCCGACGACCTTGCGGCCGGGGTGGGCCGAGGCGATCACGGCGAGGGCGTCCTCGTCCTGCTGGAGCCCGGCCACCGGGACGACGACGCCGCCGTTGGCGATGTAGTAGTTCAGGTACGAGACCTCGATCTCGCCGTCGGCGACGTCGGCGAAGGCCGTCTGCGGTACGTCGACGATCTCCAGCCGGCGGCCCCGGGCGTCGGTGGCGGCTTCGAGGACTTCCCGGTTGGCGCGCATCCGGGCGTAGTCGGGGTGGTTGGGGTTGTCGGGCAGGGAGACGACGACGGTGCCGGGTGCGGCGAAGGCACAGACGCCGTCGACGTGGCCGTCGGTCTCGGTGTCGAGCAGACCGCCGTACGGCAGCCAGATGACCTTGGTGACCCCGAGCCGGGCCTTCAGTTCGGCCTCGATCTCGTCCCGGCTCATGCCGGGGTTGCGGTTGGGGTGCAGCAGGCACTGCTCCGTCGTGATCAGCGTGCCCTCGCCGTCGACGGTGACCGCTCCGCCTTCGAGGATCATGTCGGAGGCGATCCGGTCGACCCCCAGGTGTTCCAGCAGCAGGGCGCTGACCCGGTCGTCGGCGTCGAACGGGTGGTGCTTGCCGCCCCAGGCGTTGAAGCGGAAGTCCACTCCCGCCCGGTTGCCGTCCCCGTCGAGGACGAACAGCGGGGCGGAGTCGCGGAACCAGGAGTCGTCGAGCGGCAGCTCGATCACGGTGATGTCCGCGCCGCAGTGGTTGCGGGCGTCCGCGCCGTGGCCGGGCGGGGCGACCATCGTCACGGGCTCGAAGGCCGCGATGGCGCGGGCGACGTCGGCGTACTCCTCCTTGACCGTGGCGAGCACGCTTCCCCACAGGTCCTCGCGGGTCGGCCAGGCCATCAGACAGCCCTCGTGGGCGGTCCACTCGGCAGGCATACGGTAATCGGCCATCAGATGTCTCGTTTCTTTCGTTGGCAGAGTCTTCCACTCGACTGAAAATTCAGTCAAGAGCGAGGGGGTGAGTGGACGCGGAATGCGGGACCGCTCCCTCAGAGGAAGCTCCCTCAGAGGAAGTAGAGGCGGTTCAAGGAGACCCGCTGGGCCGGTTCGGAGCGCAGGGGTTCCCCGTCGAGCGTCACGAGACCGGTGCGGGGATCCACATCGACGTCCCCCAGCCGATCGTTGCCGACGAGGCTCTTCGGGCCGATGCCACGGGTCCCCCGCACGGCGACCCGGCGACGTCGGGTACCGAGCGTGTCGTACGGTGCGCCGAAGGCGCCAGACTCGGCGGCGGCCCGGCTGACGAACGCCACCGAGAGGTCCGCGGGGGTGGCGCCGTGGGCGCCGAACAGGGGGCCGAGCACGAGCGGTTCGCAGCAGTCCGTGGCGGCGTTGGGGTCGCCGGTGACGCCGTAGGCGGGGAAGCCGGATTTGAGGACGAGCTGTGGTTTGGCGCCGAAGAACGGGGGGCGCCACAGCACGATGTCGGCGAGTTTGCCGACCTCGATGGAGCCGATCTCGTGGGACAGGCCGTGGGCGATGGCCGGGTTGATGGTCAGCTTGGCCATGTAGCGCAGGACGCGGGCATTGTCGTCGCCCTCGCCGTCACCGGCCAGCGGTCCCAGCTCGCCCTTCATCTTGGCGGCCATGGCGAAGGTGCGGCGGATGGTCTCGCCCGCCCGGCCCATGCCCTGGGCGTCGGAGGAGGTGATGCCGATGGCGCCCAGGTCGTGCAGGACGTCCTCGGCCCCCATCGTCCCGGCGCGGATCCGGTCGCGGGCCATCGCCGCGTCGCCGGGCAGGTCCGGCTTCAGGTCGTGGACCGAGACGATCATGCCGTAGTGCTCGGCGACCGCGTCCCGCCCGAAGGGCAGGGTGGGATTGGTGGAGGAGCCGATCACGTTCGGCACGCCCGCCATCTTCAGCACGTTGGGCACGTGCCCGCCGCCGCAGCCCTCGATGTGGAAGGCGTGGATGGTCCGGCCGTCCAGGACGCGCAGGGTGTCCTCGACGGACAGGCATTCGTTGAGGCCGTCGCTGTGCAGGGCCACCTGCACGTCATGCTCCTCGGCCACCCGCAGCGCGGTGTCCAGGGCCCGGGTATGGGCGCCCATGTCCTCGTGGACCTTGAAACCACAAGCTCCGCCCTCGGCCAGCGCCTCGACCAGCGGGGCCGCGTCCGAGGACGAGCCGCGGGCCAGGAAACCGATGTTCACCGGCCAGGCGTCGAAGGCGTTGAAACCGTGCTTCAGCGCCCACGGCGAGTTCACCCCCACGCCCCAGCTGGGCCCGATCTCCTGACCGATGATCGTGGTCACCCCGCTCGCGAGCGAGGCCTCCATGATGCGCGGGGACAGCAGGTGGACGTGCGTGTCCACGGCTCCGGCCGTGGCGATCAGGCCCTCGCCCGAGATCATGGTCGTGCCGGTGCCGACGACGACGTCGACGCCGTCGAGGGTGTCGGGGTTGCCGGCCCGGCCGATCGCGTGGATGCGGCCCTCGCGGATGCCGATGGACACCTTGCGGATCCCGAGGACCGCGTCGATGACCAGCACGTTGCTGATCACGACGTCGCAGGTCTCGCGGACGGCGGCGGCCTTCAGGTGCAGGCCGTCGCGGGCCGTCTTCCCGAAACCGGCCAGGAACTCGTCGCCCGGCTTCTGCGCGTCGTGCTCCACCCGGACGGTCAGCCCGGAGTCACCGAGCCGTACCCGGTCGCCCGCGCGGGGGCCGTGCACCGCCGCGTACTCGCGCGGGTCGATGTGCCGGCTGCCGGGGGCGCAGTGGTCGCTGTGTCGTGTCGGTCTGCTCATGTCGGGATTCCTTCCGGGGCGCCCACGCCGAGGTAGCCGCAGGCCGCGGCCCTGATCAGGGCCTCTTCCTTCGCTCCGGGGGCGTCCAGCGGGCCGTCGACCAGGCCCGCGAAGCCGATGGCGATCCGGTCGCCGCCGATCGGAACGAGACCGACTTCGACGGTGGCGCCGGCGTCGAAGCGGACGGACGACCCGGCGGCGACGGCCAAACGCATGCCGTACGCGGCGGCGCGGTCGTAGTCCAGGCGCGGGTTGGCCTCGAAGAAGTGGAAGTGGGAGGTCACGCTGACCGGAACCGTCGCGGCGTTGCGCACGGTGACGGTCAGGAGCGGCGCGAGCGCCTCCACGGTGTCCGCCCCGGGCAGTACGGCGCCCGGCGCGCCGTCGTCACGGGGGTGCGACCCGAACGGTTCGCTGATCGCCGCGAGCCGGGTGCCGTCCTCGAACACCGCCTCGACCATCACCTCGGTCACGATGTCCGCGACGCCGGGCAGTACGTCGTCCGGACCGAGGACGCTCCGGCCGCGTTCGAGGGCGTCGGCGAGGCGCAGGCCGTCGCGTGCCGCCTCGCACACGGTGTCGGCGATGACGGCGGTCGCTTCCGGGACGTTGAGCCGCAGGCCGCGGGCGTGGCGGGCCCGGGCCAGTTCTGCGGCGGTGAACAGCAGGAGCCGGTCGCGTTCGGTGGGTGTCAGGGGCACGGGGCCCACCGGGCTTCCACCCAGGAAACCTGGCCGGTCGAAACCTTCATGATCATTCCTTCCCTCGGAAGGCGGGTGGGGTGGGCCACCGGGGCCGCGAGTCCGTCGTCCGGTGTGCCGGGAGTGCGGAGCAATGGGAGAGGTACGGAGGCGGGCGCTTGCCCGCGGGCCGGTCCACGGCCTGCGAGGCGGGACTCTGCGGGGCCGGCGGCGGCGCTGGGCCCCACTCTGGCATTGACTGAAAATTCAGTCAATAGATGGTGTGGCGAAAGGTTCCCCTCCCGAGGGGAGGGCAGGGCCGGACGGCATTCGGGGGCAGGCACAACCTCCCTGGACCCCCAGCGGGGGGGCCGCCGGGGGCGTCAGTTCTGCCGGAGACCGGCGAGTTCGGCGTCGATGGCGCCGCGCATGAGCTCCCGCGCGTGATCGATCCTGGTGCCTCCGCTGAGCCAGCGCATGCTGAGGCCTTCCAGGAGGGCGGTGAGGCGTTCGGCGGCGGCGGCGAGCGAGGAGGCCGGGGTCATCGGTTCGACCTGGCCCAGCAGCGCGGCGACTTCCTGGACCCAGACCAGGGTGGCGCGGGCGAGATCCTCGCGCAGCACCTCGTCGAACACGGCGCTGGCACGGAGTTCGCCCCAGGCCGAGCTGTTCTCCCGGACCTCCGCGGTGTCCTGGAGCTCCAGGAGGAGCGTTTCCTCCAGCTCTTCCCGGGGCGTGAGCGGCGGGTCGTCCGGGTCGCGGTCGGTGGTGTAGCGCTCGGCGCGGTCGTTGATGAACTCGAGGGTCTGGCGCAGCACCCCCGTACGGTCCTTGAAGTGGTAGTAGATCAGGGCGGTGGAGACGCCGGCTTCGGCCGCGAGTTCTTCCACGCGCAGCCCGCGGACCCCGCGCCGGGCGATCACCCGTGCGGCCGCTTCGAGGATCTGAGTGCTGCGAGACGCCATGGTCCGCACCCTACCGGGGCCCTCCGTGACAGGTGTACGCGGCCCGTCACCAGGTGTACGCGCCGGTGCGGACCCGGTTCGGGGGGTGGTGCGGCGGATGTCCATGGGTCTCCCTGGGCGAATGGGTCTCCGGGCGGCGCTAAGGCTTCAGCTCCGGCGGTACTGGTCCACGACGATCGTGACGGAGCCGTCGGCCGCCGTTCCGGCCAGCCGCACGATCGCGATCTCGCTCCGGTCCGGACTCCGCACGCAGAACGGCCGCGCGTTCGCGAGCGCGTCGAAGGGCAGGACGGCGGCCGGGCGCGTCTCGATGCCGTGTACGCAGCCGGCCGGCCCCAGTTCCCCGCCGTCGGCCAGGAAGGCGTCGGATTCCTCGGACGGCAGGAACGCCCGGCCGTCTCGCGCCAGGTACCAGGTAGCCGTTTCCGCGGTCACCACCTTGCCCGTCTTCAGGTCGAACTCGTAGCCGGAGTCGGGAGCGGTGAGCCTGGCCTGCGCGTAGCCGGGCAGGTACCCGGAGCCCGTGGGCGGAGCTGCTGATCGGGGCGCGGGGTTTCCGCCGGTGGCCGCCCCCTCCCCGCCCGGGTCGTCCAGGTAGTAGACGGCCCCGGCGCAGCCCAGCAAGGTGGCGGCGGCCGTCAGGGCCGCCACCGGCAGGCCCCGTCGCCCGCGGCGCGGCGACCGGCGGTCGGGGCTGGGCGCCGGTGCCGGGGCGGAGGGGTTGTTCCGTGTCCCCGGCGGCCCGGACGGTTCGGGGGCGGGCCCGCCGCCCTCGCGGGCCGCGGGCGCGGTCGCGGTCGCGGTCCGGGTCGGCTGGAGGTGCCCGGGAGGGGGTGTACCGATGCCTCCCAGGCCGCCGGCCTCCTCCAGGACCGGGCGGGGCAGCCAGCCGTCGGTGAACTCCGGACGCGGACCCACCACGGGGTGCGCGTGCACGGACTCGATCAGTTCCGCGGTCGTGGGGCGGTCCTCGGGGCGTTTGGCCAGGCACCACGAGATCAGGTCGTGCAGGTCCCGGGGTACGCGGGCGAGGTCGGGGTGTTCGTGGACCACCCGGTAGAGAGCTCCGGACTCCGGCCCGTGCCCGAAGGGAGGGACCCCGCCCGCCACGTACCCGGTCAGCGCCCCGAGGGCGAAGACGTCGGTCGCCGCGCTCGACGGACGACCGAGCGCCTGCTCGGGGGCCATGAAGGCCGCGGTGCCGATGCGCAGGCCCGTACCCGTGAGGGCGGCGGCGTCCGCCGCGCGCGCGATGCCGAAGTCGATCACCCGGGGGCCGTCGTCCGTGACCAGTACGTTGGCGGGCTTGAGGTCGCGGTGGACGACGCCCGCCCGGTGTATGGCCTGCAGCGCCTCGGCGATGCCGGCGACGAGCAGCAGGACCGTGCGCACCGGCAGCGGTCCGTGCCGCCGCACGACCTCCTGCAACGACGGCCCGGGCACGTAGGCCGTGGCGAGCCACGGCGTGCGGTCGTCGACCCCGGAGTCGACCACCTGGGCCGTGAACAGTCCGTGGATCCGGCGGGCGCTGGCCACCTCCTGGGCGAACCGCTCGCGGAACTCGGGGTCCGCGGCGAACTCCCTGCGGACGGCCTTCAGCGCGATCGGGCGCCCTCCGGGGGTGTACGCCAGGTAGACCACCCCCATGCCGCCGGAGCCGAGTCGGGCGTGGAGGCGGTAGCCGCCGATCTCGTAGGGGTCTTCGGCGGACAGCGCCGTCGGCGCGGGTGGTACGCCGTGGAGGTGCTCGGACATGCGGGGGCTCTTTCAACGAGGCGGCAATCGACCTGCGCGCATCGTGCCCCTAACTAAACTTTCAGTCAATGTGTGACAATGCGAGACGCACACGACCGGGAAGGGATACATAGTGACCGACCGCAGACGAGCCATCCTCACGGGCGCCGCACGGGTCATCGCACGTCAGGGCGTCCGGGGCTTGCGCGTGGCGGACCTGGCCGCCGAGGCCGGCGTGTCCACCGCCCTGATCTACTACCACTTCAAGGACCGGCCCGGCATCCTGCGGCACGCCCTGGCGTTCGTCGGGGACCGGGCGGACCGCTACACCGCGACGGGGGAGGCCGGGCCCGGAGCCCCCGCGACCGACCCGCGGCAGCTCCTGGAACGGACCCTGCTGCTGGAGTTCCAGGACGTCCCCGAGGTCCGCGAGAACAGTACGGCGTGGGGAGAGCTGCGGGCCCACTCGGTCTTCGATCCGGAGCTGCGGGACGAACTCGCCGCGGCGGGCGCGGCCTGGGTCGCGGAGGTCGCGGACCCCCTCTCCGCACTGTGCCCGGAGGCGCCGCGCGGGGCCGTCACCGCCGCCGCGGAGCGACTGACGGCCCTGCTCGAGGGACTCAGCGTCCGCTGGCTCAGCGGCCTGCTCCCCCTGGAGCACGCCCGCGACCTGCTGCGCGAGGCGGTCCGAGTGGAAATAGGACGACTGCGTTCCGCGTCGGCCACGAGTTGACTGAATTTCCAGTCAGTGCCACAGTGGCAACACTAGGCCGCATCACTCTTCCTACAGAGCGGCCGTTCGCGGTGCGGAGCGCGCATTCTTGTCCGTAGAGCCCGGTTTGTCGGCCTACGCCACCTCCCGCGCCCGCCCTGGCCGGAAGCACGCCTTCCGGCCGGCCCACGATCGGAGTTCCCGTGTCCTTCCTGCCCCCCACCCGTCGGACCGTCCTTCGCACCCTCGCCGGAATCGGCGCCGCCATCACGGGCGCCGCGGCCTGCGGACCCTCCGCGTCCGGGGCCCAGGCACCCGCGACCGCCGGGTCCTCCCCGTCCGCCGCCCCGGGCGGCAAGCGCCGGCTCGGCGCCGAGTGGGAGAGCCACACCCGTACGTTCATGTCCTGGCCCGCGCTGGCCTCGGTCTGGGACAAGGACCTGCCCTACGTCCGCGAGGACATCGCCCGGATCGCGCGTGCCGTCGGGGAGTACGAGGCGGTCGTCATGATGGCCCGGCCCGACCAGGTGAACGCGGCGCAGCGGGCGTGCGGCTCCCAGGTCGAGGTCATTCCGCTGGCCGTCGACGACCTCTGGGCCCGTGACACCGTGCCCGTCTTCGTCGAGGAGGGCGGCAAGGTGGTCGGGGTCGACTTCAACTTCAACGGCTGGGGCAACAAGCAGGAACACAAGAACGACGGCGTCGTGGGCCGCGGCCTGCTCCAGAAGTACGGGATCCCGCGCCTCCAGGCGCCGCTGGTCGCGGAGGGCGGATCCTTCGAGCCCGACGGCGAGGGCACCCTGCTGATCACCGAGAGCTCGATCGTCAACGACAACCGCAACCGCGGCAAGAGCCGGGACACGATCGAGAAGGAACTCAAGCAGACCCTGGGCGTCGAGAAGGTGATCTGGCTGGCCGGCGTGCGCGGCGAGGACATCACCGACGCCCACGTGGACAGCCTCGTGCGCTTCACCGCGCCCGGCGTGGTCCTGCTGGACCGCGCGCACCCCGGTACCCCGGCGGACTCCTGGTCGCGCTCCGCCGACCAGGCCAAGGCCGTCCTGTCGAAGGCGACGGACGCCCGGGGCCGGCGTTTCGAGGTCATCGACCTGCCGCAGCCCGACCTGAACAGGATCACCGGCGAGGGCGACGACTTCGTGTCGACGTACGCCAATTTCTACGTCGCCAACGACGCCGTCTTCATGCCCCGCTTCGGCGACCGCACGGCCGACGACCGGGCCCGCGCGATCCTGCGCGAGCACTTCCCCAAGCGGGACGTCGTACCCGTCCCGATCGACACCATCGCCTCGGGCGGCGGCGGCATCCACTGCTCGACCCACGACCAGCCGGGCAAGCCCGCCGCCTGACCCGCACGCCGGCGAGGAGCCGGCGGCGCAGGGAGGCTCAGGCGGGCCGGTTCCCGGCGGCGGGACCGTGCCGGCGGTCTTCGGCGCGCATCAGCAGGTGGCCGCGTCGGTAGCGTTCCTCCGCGAGCGGCTCGCGCAGCATCCGTCCGACTTCGACGAAACCCGCCTCGCGGGCCAGCCCGGCGAGCTCGTCGACCGGCCACCGGTAGGCCGTCGTCACCTTGTGGTCGAACGCCGCCACCGGACCGCCCCCGGACTCGAAGAACGCCAGCAGGAGAGTCCCTCCCGGGGCCAGGGCCCGGCGGAACTCGGCGAAGTACGAGGGAATTTCCCGCGGCGGAGCGTGGATGACCGAGTACCAGGACACGATGCCGCCCAGCTCGCCGTCGGCCAGGTCCAGGGCGTGCATCGAACCGACTTCGAACCGCAGGTCCGGATGGGCCTCCCGGGCGAGGTCGATCATCACCGGCGAAAGGTCGACGCCGAAGACGTCCAGTCGCAGGTCTCGGAGATGGCCCGTCACATATCCGGGACCACAGCCCAGCTCGGCGACGGGCCCGGCATCGGCGGCTCGCGCGAGTTCGGCGAACGCGGCGAGAAACGAGCGGTCCAGCGGAAGGTCGTCGAGCGAGTCGCGGACGAGATCCGCGTAGCGGACGGCGATGGCGTCGTAGGCGTCTGTGGTCGCACGGAGGTGCGGGGAAGGTTCGGTCACAGAGGACGACTGTAGAGCTCGCACGCCCCCGCTGGCAGATTTCTATGTCGGCCAGTATAGTTTTTCATACCTGGAAGTTAGATGTAATCTCGCGTGTCGACAGCCGCCGAGGGGTGCGGCCGGTGTCGGCGCGGCTTGCTGCTCCCGGCGCCGCGGGCGGGTACGAGGCGACGAGGGAGTAGACGTGGGAGACCTGGCGTGTGTGCGGGCGCTGCCCGACCAGGACGGCACCCGCATCATCGCGTGCTCCGGAGAGTTCGACATCGACTCCCAAGACGCCCTGAGCCAGGCTCTGCACGCCGCCTGCCACGCCGGCGTCACACGCACCGTCCTCGACCTGGGGCGGGTCTCCTTCGTCGACTCGTCCGTGCTCAACACGCTCCTCATGGCCCATCATCGACAGCACCTCGTCCTCGCCGGCCCCCTGGCGCCCCACATCGCGAGGCTGTTCTCCGTGACCGGTACCGACACGGTCCTCAACATCGCCCCGGACCTCGCCAGCGCCTGCGCCGAGTGAAGGCCGCAGCCCGGGGGCCCGCGCCCGGCGACCCCGCGCGGGCCCGCCGACGTGCGGCCGGCCGTCCCCTACGACGCCCCTCGCCGAACCCGGGCTACCGGCGGTCGGGCGCGTACCTGTATCCCACTCGGCGCACCGTGGAGATGCGGTCCCGGTAGGCGGGGCCGAGCTTGCGGCGCAGCCGGGCCACGTGGACGTCGACGGTTCGGCCGTCGCCGACGTGCCCGTATCCCCAGACGCCCGAGATGAGGGCCTCGCGCGTGTGAACCGTGTGCGGGTGCGTCACGAGGTGGGCGAGGAGGGTGAACTCCAGGTACGTCAGGTCCAGTTCACGCCCGTCGACCTCGATCAGCCGCCGGTCCTGGTCGACCCGGATGGCGTCGTCCGAGGGGACGGGTTCGGGCCGGGGGGCCGGTTCCGGCTGGGCAGCGGGACGCGTTCCGGGCCCCGGGGGACGGATCTCGGGGCGCACGCCGTGCGATTCCATGAGCGCCACCGGGTCGACGTCCGCCGGCAGGAACACGAGGTATCCGACGCGGCCGCCGCCAGTCCCGTCGGCGGGGACCCCGACCGGGCCGCCGCCGACCAGCTGGAGGTGGAAACCCGGGGAACGACGGGTGGAGTGTGCGGGAAGTGCGGTGGTCACGATGAGCCCCTCGGCTGCTCGGAGTGGGTGGGGATGCCGGGTGTTCGGACGCGACGGGGCGGGGCTCTCCGTGGCGGAACGACCGCGCGAGGAAGCATGACGCGCGCCGGGGGTACGACCCCTGCGGCTCGGGAGGCCCGGAGTCAGGGGACGAGCCCGACGTACGGGAGGAGCGGCGGCCGGAAGGCCTGCGCGCGTCGATGGAACGCCCTGTCGAAGGAGCCCGACACGACCTAGTGCCGTGCCCGGGAAGGTCCACCGGGTCGCGACGCCCGGCACGGCACCTCTCCGCGTTGTCGGACCACGGAGGTACGTCCAGTACGAGCCGTGGCCCTCCGCCTTGAGATGCACCGCACCGGACGCCGCGACCCGGCAAACCTTCCCGGCCACGGCACTAGCCAGGTCGGCAGACGCAGCTGGCGACGAGACGGAAGTCAACGTGCCTGCGGCGTACGAGCAACGGCTGCGACGGGGACATGGCCACATCGTGAGCGGGCCGACGGGCGGGCGTCAATACTTCCCTATCGATTCCATGGGGAACGGATGGCGCCCGTGACCGCCGGAGACCCCAGGAAGCCCCGCGGGGGCACCGGGACGGACCTCTGGCCGGACCGCCAGGAATTGACGGCACGTCATCTTCCATGACGAGACGGCGCTGTCCACCATGCGGTCGCGCTCTTGCCGCGAAGGTCGCCGCGGGCGAGTATCCCTATCAATCCGATGGGAAAGGTGGGGTTCCGATGAGCTCGGCCCGTCCGGACACCGGTGCCGTCGGCACTCGCCGGGCTCGGTACGCGTCTCGGCCCGCCACCGCCGCCCAACAACGTTCCGGAGTAGCCGACATGACCCCTGCCATCCCGCATGGCACCGCCGTCCGCCCAGCCCCATCCCCCGCGCCGCGCGGCTGCACCCGGGCCTGTCAGTGACGCCCGTGCCGACGACACCGAGCACCGCCGCCCGCCGGACCGCCGACGAGCTTCGCCGCGGGCTGCTGCGTACCGCCCGCGATGTCGCGGACGACCTCGCCGCGGACGCGATCGCCCGCGACCAGGCGGGTGAGCCGCCCACCGACGAGGCCGCCCGGCTGCGCGAGGCCGGCTTGCTGGCGGCCCTCACGCCGCCCGGGCCGGGCCGCGGGGCGGACTGGCGTACCGCATGTGCCGTCGTACGGAGGATCGCCGCGGCGGACAGCTCCGTCGGGGACGTACTCGCCCGCCACTACGTGCACGCGTGGAGCGGACGCTTCTACGCGGGACCGCACCACGCGAGCGCCCTCGAAGAGGAGTCGGCGCGCGAGCAGTGGCTGTGGACCGGGGCCGTCCGCACGCCCGGACCGCACGAAGACACCGACGGGCCGGACCTCACGCTGAGGCCACGTGACACCGGCTACGTGCTCAACGGCCGCCGGTTCGTGGACACGGCCGTCTCCGTCGCGGACCAGATCGTGGTCGACGCCCTCTGCGCCGTCACCGGTGACGACCTGCTCCTGCGGATTCCGCTCGGCGCGCGGGGCGTGACCATCGAACCCGCCCAGGACCGCCTCGGGCAGCGCGTCGTCGGCGCGGGCGAAGTCGTCCTCGACCGGGTCACCGTCCCGCCCGGGCAGGTGCTGGGCCGCCGGCCGCACGACGAGGAGTCGATCGCGCCCTTCACCGCGCTCGCCGGACCGGCGCTCCGGCTCGCGCTCTGTCACGTCGGCCTCGGCATCGTCGAGGGCGCCCTCACCGAAGCGCGCGACCTCAGCAGGGGCGGCCGCGCGTACCGGCTGCCCGGCGCGGACCCGGACCTGTTCCTGACGTACGGGGAACTCGCCTCCGCCGCCCAGACGGCCACCGCCGTGGTCGACCGGGCTACGGAGGTCATGGCGCAGGCCCTCGACACGGGCGCGCAGCTCGACGCCGAGGAACCCGCGGGCGTCGCCGCCCTGGTCGCCACCGCCGAGACGGTGACGTCGAAGGCGGCGCTGCACGTCACCGCGCGGGTACTGGAGCTCGCGGACGCCCCCGGCCTGGACCGCTTCTGGCGCAACGCCCGCGTCCTGACGGCCCACTACCCCGCCGCGCACCGCCTGCGTTCGATCGGCGAGCACTACCTGAACGGCTCCCACCGAGCCGTGGCGGCGGCCTTCCACTGACACCGGACGCCCCCGCCGCGCCCTGATCCGCTCGGCCGCCGGGCACGGACACCCGCCCGGCGGCCGGCGGGCCACCCGCGACGGACATCGGCGCACGTCGTGCGGGATAATGTCCGCATGCGGATCTCAGCCAGGGCGGACTATGCGGTACGTGCCGCGCTACAGCTCGCCGCGTCACAGGATGACGGGCCACTGAAGGCCGAAGCCATCGCCGACGCCCAGGACATCCCGCACAAGTTCCTCGAAGGCATCCTGAACGACATGCGCAGGGGTGGCCTCGTACTCAGCCAGCGCGGCGGCAACGGCGGCTACCGGCTGGCCAAGCCCGCCGATTCCATCAGCATCGCGGACGTCATCCGCGTCGTGGACGGACCGCTCGTCTCGGTACGCGGGGTCCGCCCGCCGGACCTCTCGTACACCGGTCCCGCCCAGGCGCTCCTCCCCCTGTGGATCGCGCTGCGGGCCAACGTGCGCGAGATCCTCGACGGTGTGACGCTCGCCGACGTCGCGGCGGCCGACCTGCCCGCCGACGTGTCCGCGCTGACCCGTGCCCCTGACGCCTGGACCAATCCCTGATCCCCGCGTACTGATCCCGCGCCCCGATCCCTACGCCCTGATCTCCCCGCCCACCTGCGGGTTCTCATATCGCGAGATCACGGCGTCCATCATGTGGTCACCCCCTTGGGGCGGGTGCCTCCGCCTGCCAATATGCCTACCAGCCCGGTAGGGAAACTAGGAATTCAGGAGGTGGCCGTGCGAACACCGCACCACGCGGGCCCGATGCCGCCCCTGACCTCCCGTCGGCACATCGACCTGGTCCGTACGTCCAGCGCCATCTGTCAGCCTGCCTGACCCACCCCCAGGTCCCGGCCCCGCACGCACGGCGCCGTTGGGTGCCCGTCACCGTCGGTCGACGTCACCGCCCTCGGGTGTCCGAAGTCGGGGGTGTCCGAAGTCGGGGGTGTCCGAAGTCGCGGGTGTCCGAAGTCGCGGGTGTCCGAAGTACGGCTCGGCGATCGCCCCCGGGCCGTCCGGCACCCGTCCGCCGCTCAGCCCACGGGCTCGATCCCGCCGCCGACGGCCGGGAGCGCCCCGCGTGCCGTCACCCTTGCGCCACTCCGCTCCGCAGCCGGTTCCGTTCCACACGCCCTGAACCCCATCCCGTGAAAGGACACCTCCGTGTCTGCCGCAAGACCGCTCAACGCCCTGCGCGTCCTCGCCGTCACCGCCGCCCTTCCCCTGCTGCTCACCGCCTGCGGCTACGGCTCCGAGGCCAAGAAGGACGAGCCCAAGGACACGGCCGCCAACGTGGCCGACGGCGCCAAGAAGCTCTCCGCGTCCGAGGTC
>NZ_JBEXPG010000102.1:0-18505 GCF_040611935.1 Streptomyces sp. NPDC006512
TCCCTGAGCGCTGCGCGCTCAGGAGAGAACCGCCTCGCTGCGCTCAGCGGGGCCCGGCTTCGCCGGGCCAGAGCCGGCCCTTCGGGCCGGAGTCCTACGCTTCGCTCCGGACTGGTTTGTGGTTCCGCTTCGCTCCACCACAAACGGCCTGCTCCGCAGGCCCCGGGTGACCCCGTTTCACGGGGTCCGGGCCTTCGGCCCGTTGGGCGGGTCCGCTCCGCTCCCCACCCAGACCTTTCCGGCTCCGCCTCCAAGGCCAGCCCCACTCCGGGGGAGCCGGCGGCGCACACCGCCGGTACGGTTTCCAATCACCCGGAGCTCCCCGGATTAACCGGTACTGACTCGCCCGGGTAACGTGGCTCTCTTCGGGTGCCGTCGGGGCCCGGAGTCCCTGAGGTACTCGCAGATGACTACTGGCCAACTGCCCATCGTATGGAGTCTCTCCGCCGAGGATGCCCAAGCCGGATGGCGGGCCCTGTGGTGGAACGTCGGACCGGACGGCGAACTCGGAGTAATCCTGGTCCAGGACCAGAACCTGCGCCGTTCCCCGTACTTCAAGAACTGGATCGGCTGGCATGTAACCACCACCTGTGACGGCCTCTTGATCGTGGTCAAAGACGGCCATGAACGCCGCACCACCGTGCACGGCATCAACAAGTCGACGGGCTGCCTAGTCCTCCTCTCATGGTCCCGGTTCCTCCTCAGAGGCCAGAGCCAGGAGAAAAACTTCGTCGTGTACTCACCCGGCGGCTATCCGATGAACCACATATCCCTAGGCGAGTGCACCGAGAGCATCATCGGCGACCGCGACGGCGCCATCTGGACTGCTCATGGCGACCAAGGCATCTACGGCGACGACCCTGCGTCTCGCGCCGGCCTGGCCCGCTGGAACACCGACGGCGACCACACCTGGACTCCACAAAACCTGCCCGTACTACCTCTCGGCAGCAAAGCATCAGCCACCGAAGGAACACTGGCCTGGTATGCCTGGTACAGCCCCGAAGGTGCCTTCCTCACCCGAGTAGACCCCGCCACCGGCGAGGAAACCAGCTGGAAAAATCCGGTCAGGGACATCGACAGCCTCACCGTCCGCGGCAACCGGATGATCCTCACTCACAGCTTCCACAACCGGCCCGGCATCGAACTGAACCACGCGGAACTCATCAACAACACCTGGGTCATCACCACACAGGAGAAACTGACCCTGCCCGAACCGATGGGCTACTCCTGCACCCAAGGCCGCGACGGAAACCTCTGGCTCCGCAGCGGCGACACATGGACACGCATCACACTCTGAACCACAACCCACCGACCAAAAAACCCACACACAGACCACACCAACAACAAAGACCGGGCTCCCCAGGGACGGGTCCCACAGTACTGCGCACTGTGCCAACGAACCGCCTCGCTGCGCTCGGCGGGGCTCGGCTTCGCCGAGCCAGAGCCGGCCCTTCGGGCCGGAGTCCTGCGCTTCGCTCCGGACTGGTTCGGGTTCCGCTGCGCTCCACCCGAACGGCCCGCTCCGCGGGCTGGGGTGATCCCATCTCACTAGGTCCGAGCCTTCGGCCCGTTGGGTGGGTCCGCTCCGCTCCCCCACCCGGGGTCCTTCCGGCTCCGCCTCCAGGACCAGCCCGCTTCGCGGCCAAGTCGGCTACCAGGATCTCGTTGGGGGCTGGGTCCGTTGCGCTGAGGCGGGTCTCCGCTTCGGGGCTGCTCGATCTCGAAGCGGAGCGCAAGGGATGACCGAGGGTCATCCCTTGCGCTGTATGCCGGCCCGGTCCGCTGCTCTCCTCGGACCTGAGTCCGCTTCGCGGGCGGCTGGTTAGGGGGAGCGTTCAGCTCCGATTGTGCGGGGGGCCTGCTGGGGTTCTACGGGAGGTCAGGGTGGCGCGTGCTGGAGGTGACGCCGAGGTCTTTCCTCATCTCGTCCCGCAGGCGAGTCAGCCGATCCCATAGTTCGCCTGTTCGCGTTTCCAGCTCACGCATGGAGTCTTCCCGGTCCGGGGTGCCCCTGCGCAGTCTCTGCACCAGGCCGTACATCTGCCGGAGGGAACCGTTCACGGATCCCAGGGCGTCGAGTACTTCATCGGACACCGTCATGTGCGCTTCTGCGTGCTGCGAGACGTAGGCTGCCCAGGCGCTGTCCAGGGTGGCGTACGTGCCCGGCTCGATCCTGCCGGTTTCGTGGAGCTCGATCCTGCATGAGACCAGCGCATCCCTTGCGGTACGAGCTGCTGCGTTCGTCCTGGCGTAGGACGCGCGGCGCCCTTCGAGGAGCTGATTGTCCCGAGCGTGTTCCCGGTCTTCCAGCCGGTGCCGGTCCGAACGTTCATGTTCTTTCCTGCGGAGCCGTTCTGCGCTTCGCTGCGTCAGCAGCACAGAGAGCAATGTGACAAGGCCTCCTGCGATAGCAGCTCCGAGGGTGATTAATGCCGGCCCCACGGGCTCGCCCCTTCCGTCGACTCATTCAGCTGTACCCGTGCATGGCCTGTGCTGAACATCGTGATGTGATGCAGCATGTAGAGTTGGAGAAAATAGGCGTCATGTCCTGAGGACTGTGAGGGGTGGGGCTATGGCGATCGATACGGGGATTCCAGAAGGTGTCACACGCAGGGCCGAATACTTCGTCCGCTGCCACGGACATTGGATCGGCCGTTCGGACATGGAGCAGCACTGGGCTCGATGCGTGAAGTACGGGGTCCCCGAGTCTCAGATCGATCGGGTGGCTGCCTACGAGGCGGCCTGGGGCGGGCTTGTCCTTCCTCCTTCGCCGCACTACGACGGTGGCCCGCGGAGGCTGAGCGGGGGCGTGCCTGAGGAGTTGGGTGCCGGGGGCTGGTATTTCGAGGCCGGGGAGCAGCGGACGGCTCTTCCGTACTCGTTCGTCATCGGGCCGGGTGGTGAGTTCGGTCTGTATGCCGGGGGCTGGGTTCCGCTGCATGGGAGTGTTGAGGGGTGGGTGGAGGCGTTGGCCCTGGCCGACCATGCCCGGCGGTGTGCACGCTCCACCACGGTGCTGACGGGTGATGCCGTGGAGGGTCTCGACCTCGGCGGGTTCGAGCCTGTGGCGGAGGTTGCCGGCCTCGCGGACGCCTGGTGGCGGGGCCCCGACTCCCTCATCGCGATCTACCGCGGCGAGGCCGAGGTCATGTGCGCGCCGCAGTGCCGGACCGCCACCGTCTACGCCGGCCTGGATACATGGGGACTTCGGGGCCTGGACACGTTCCCGGGATCGCGGTGACCTGCGGCCGTCTGAAAACCCGCCGGAATTAGTGATGTGAAGGCCAGGAGAATGTCTGTGATTCAGCTCAGGGAACACCAGATCGTGCAGAAGTCGGCGTTCCGGAAATGGGTTGGATTCTCTGCAAGATCTTCTGTGCCCGATCGGGGGGTTCGGGGCACGATCGTGTCCGCGACCGGCTCGGGAAAAACGATCATGGCTGCCGCGTCCGCGCTGGAGTGCTTCCCGGGCGGGCGGATCCTCGTCACCGTCCCGACCCTGGACCTCCTCGTGCAGACCGCGCAGGCGTGGCGGCGGGTCGGGCACCGCGCTCCGATGGTCGCGGTGTGCTCGCTGGAGAACGACGCGGTCTTGGAGGAGCTCGGCGTGCGTACGACGACGAACCCGATCCAGCTCGCCCTGTGGGCCGGGGCCGGGCCGGTCGTCGTGTTCGCCACGTACGCCTCGCTGGTGGACCGCGAGGACGTCGAGGCGCCCGTGTGGCAGCAGAAGGTGCGGGGGCCGTTGGAGGCTGCGCTCACGGGCGGGGAGCGGCTCTACGGGCAGCAGATGAGCCCGTTCGACCTCGCCATCGTGGATGAGGCCCACGGAACCGCCGGTGATCTCGGGCGGCCGTGGGCGGCGATCCACGACAACCAGAGGATCCCGGCGGACTTCCGGCTCTACCTCACCGCGACCCCGCGCATCCTCGCCGCAGCCAGCCCGCAGCGGGGCCCCGGCCGCCAGGAGGCGGAGATCGCGTCGATGGCAGACGACCCGGACGGCACGTACGGCGCGTGGCTCGCAGAGCTGGGGCTCTCGGAGGCGATCGAGCGGGAGATCCTCGCCGGGTTCGAGATCGACGTCCTGGAGATCCGCGACCCCTCCCCCGCCCTCGGGGAGTCCGAGGAAGCCCGGCGGGGCCGGCGCCTCGCACTCCTGCAGACCGCACTCCTGGAGCACGCCGCGGCGTACAACCTGCGTACGGTCATGACCTTCCACCAGAAGGTGGAGGAGGCCCGCGCGTTCGCGGACAAGCTGCCGGAGACTGCCGCCGCGCTGTACGTCAACGACGCCTCCGA
Organism: Streptomyces sp. NPDC006512; assembly: GCF_040611935.1. Taxonomy (NCBI): domain Bacteria; kingdom Bacillati; phylum Actinomycetota; class Actinomycetes; order Kitasatosporales; family Streptomycetaceae; genus Streptomyces; species Streptomyces sp. NPDC006512. The sequence goes on from NZ_JBEXPG010000102.1 coordinate 4,303, forward strand.
TGAGGACCTGGCCGCCGCCGACAGGCTGCCGAAGTCCTCGATCGACGCGGAGTTCTACGAGCTGGAGGCCGGCCGCCACGTCCCACCGGACCGGGTCTGGTCGGCATGGCTGTGCGGGGACCACCTCGTGGCCGAACGCCGGGAGGCGCTGCGCCAGTTCGCCAACGGAATCGACGCGTCCGGACACCGGGTCCACCGCGCCTTCCTCGCCAGCGTTCGCGTGCTCGGTGAGGGCGTCGACATCACCGGCGAGCGGGGCGTGGAGGCCGTCTGCTTCGCCGACACCCGCGGCTCCCAGGTCGAGATCGTGCAGAACATCGGCCGGGCGCTCCGCCTCAACAAGGACGGCTCCACCAAGGTCGCCCGCATCATCGTGCCGGTGTTCCTGGAGCCGAACGAGGACCCCACCGACATGGTCGCCTCCGCCAGCTTCCGCCCCCTTGTAGCGGTCCTCCAGGGCCTCCGCTCGCATGATGAGCGACTGGTTGAGCAGCTCGCTTCCCGTGCGCTCACAAGCGGCAAGCGCAAGCTCCACGTCCGGCGCGACGAGGACGGCCAGATCGTCGAGGCCGGCGGCGAAGGTGACGGCGAGGACCAGGAGGACGACGACACGCAGGCCGCCGCCGAAGCCGCCCTGCTGCACTTCTCCAGCCCGCGCGACGCCGCGACCATCGCCGCGTTCCTGCGCACCCGGGTCTACCGACCCGAATCCCTGGTGTGGCTGGAGGGCTACCAGGCCCTGCTGCGCTGGCGCAAGGAGAACGAGATCACAGGCGTCCACGCCGTCCCGTACGACGTGGAGGTCGAGGTCGGCGTCACCAAGGACTTCCCCCTCGGGCGGTGGGTGCACCAGCAACGCAAGGCCCTGCGGGCCGGGGAGCTGGAGGAGCGCCGCAAGACCCTGCTGGACGCCCCGGAGGCCGGGATGGTCTGGGAGCCCGGCGAGGAGGCGTGGGAGAGCAAGCTCGCCGCGCTGCGGTCCTACCGGAAGGCCACCGGCCACTTCGCGCCGCGCCAGGACGCGGTGTGGGGCGAGGGCGAGGCAATGGTGCCCATCGGGCAGCACATGGCGAACCTGCGCCGGAAGGGCGGCCTGGGGAAGGACGCGGAGCGGGCGGCGAAGCGCGCGAAGCAGCTGACAGCGATCGACAAGGACTGGAACTGCCCGTGGCCGCTGGACTGGCAGCGGCACTACCGCGTCCTGGCGGACCTGGTCGACGCCGACGGCGCCCTGCCCCACATCGCCCCGGGCGTCCTCATGGACGGCGACGACATCGGCAGGTGGCTCCAGCAGCAGAAGCAGCCGGCCAACTGGGCGCGGCTCCTGCCCGAACAGCAGGAACGGCTGACCGCACTGGGCGTGGAACCCGCCCAGACGCCGCCTCCGGCCCCGGCCGCCGGGCGTGGAACGAAGCGGCCAAGCAAGGCACAGCAGGCATTTCAGCGGGGCCTGACGGCCCTCACGCAGTACGTCGAGCGGGAAGGCGCGGGCCGGCCGGTGCCCCGCGGGCACGGTGAGCCGACCGCGGTCGACGGCGAGGCGGAGCCCGTGATCGTGAAGCTGGGTGTGTGGGTCTCGAACACCAAGTCGAGGCGCGACAAGCTCACCCAGGAGCAGCTGGATGCGCTGCGGAGGCTGGGCATGGAGTGGGCGTGACACAGGCCGCGGCCTGTCGTTGGGCCTGACGGTCAAGTGAAGTGCACCAAGACCCCGGGGTCTCATGCTGCCAGCGGACCGGCCGGGGTTGGCACCAGCCCTGCAACGCGAGGGGCAACACCGGATCATGAGAGCCGTCCGTGCGGCATCGCCCCAGGTCAGGGGTGAAACGCAAGGTGGTGTTGCGGAGGCGGGGCCGGGTGTTGCAGTTGGCGGCGCCGGGCTCGATGGAAGCTCCGCGCCCCGGGGACCGGCGCTGACAGACTCGGGCGTGCAGTGATCACCCACCGCCCGGGCCCCGCCACAGGGCTAGGACGGCATCCCGCCCGCCGCGCCCCAGCCTCGTACGAAGGAAGCCAGGGCGCGGCGCTGCTCTTCCTGCCGGGCGATCTGCTGCGCGAGGACCTGGCGGTCGATGTACGGGTCGACGGCGGCGAGGACCAGGCGCCGGAGTTCGTCCTGCTCCAGCGCTTCGACTTCCCACTGGACGGGGTGCTCGATGTCGAAGCCGTAGCGCCGAGCGAAGGCCGGCCATCTCGGGTCGCCGCGCTTGCCCTCGGTCGCGGGCAGCTCGTAGTCGTGGACGACCTGGTTGTAGGTGAGCAGCACCCGCTCGGTGTGGCTCCAACAGGCCGTGCGCGCTGTCCAGTCACGTTCGACATCCTCACCACTACAGTCGAAATCGCCGACCACTAGGAGCGCCGCTTCCCTCGGGTCGGCGGCGACGCGGTCACGGACGACGTCGACGTAGGACTGGGAGCCGAAGCCGCGGACCACCAGGACCGGGATGCCGTACGGGGCCAGCCAGCCCGTGAGGAGCTGCCGGAGGGTGTCCTTTCCCGCTGCGACATAGAGCGCGTGCGACTGGCCGGTCGTGAGGTCGAGGCCGAACCAGTCGGGGCTCTCGCGCAGGAACGTGCCCGCGTCCGTCCAGGCCGGCGGGACGTGGACTTCGCGCAGGGTGTCGATCAGGTCGGGGAAGCGGCCCTCGCGGCGGGCCTGCGCGAGGTGGGAGGACAGGTGCCGGTACATCGACGGCGTGTGCGGCAGTACGCCTTCGGAGGCGAGGCGGTCCATGACCTGGCGCAGCGTGACGCCGCCCTCGTAGCTCTCCACGATCTCCCGGGCTCGGTCCACGACGAGCGGCCACCGGATCCGCTCCCGCGTCATACCGGTACTTGTACCCATCGCGCCGCCGCCGGCCCCATGGTCGAAGCTGACCTCTTCCCCACGGCTATCGCGTGGGTAAGAGGTGTCGTTTTACGAAAGGGGCTTGCCCACGGCCTCTGACCTGCCCGAATGAGAGATCACCGGATTCGGGGGGTCCCACCTCCGGTCACACCTGCGGTCCCCCGCCTAGTGCACCCCTCCAGACACCTCTGCAACCCCCTTGCGGTGCAACCCTCTCCGGGGCGGGCGCGGCCTCCAGTCGGTCCGGCTGTGACGGAACGCGATATCTGTCACTTCGCCGCGCAATCTGTCACCAAGATCGTTGCAGCCGGCCCTCCGTGGGTGGTGGCGTTGTCCTGTCGCACTGAAGCTGTCGGATTCTCACTGTGTCGCATGCGGCGCGTGTCGGTTCTCATCCAATCGAGACATCCGATCGGGCTGAAGTGCTGGCGTCGGCTCATATCCGGTGGGCTACTGTGCGGATATGAATACCGGGACGGCCTTGCGCCACACACGGATCGGTGACCCGGGGCTCTTCTGAGCGCCGTACGGGCCGGTTCGGGCCCGCTGTTTGATCGAGGCTCTTGCGCTGCTGCGCGGGCGCCGCCTCCGTCGTGTTGATCACAGGCTCTGCACATCAACCACGACAGGAGCATTCATGCGCACCAAGACGCTGCGGATTCCCACCACGGACGGCCAGGCCGACGCCTTCGCCGCCTTCCCCGACCACAGCGAGCGGCACCCAGGGGTGCTGATGTACGCGGACGGCTTCGGCATCCGGCCCGTGTTGCGGGAGATGGCCCGCGAACTGGCCGGGCACGGCTACTACGTGCTCGTCCCCAACTCCTTCTACCGGCACGGCCCGGCACCGTTGGTTGAGCTTCCCGAGTACATCGGAGAAGAGGTCCGGCCCGCGGTCTTCGCCCAGCTGATGCCCCTGATCGAGGCGCACACCGCCGAACGTGTCCTGAGCGACGCCGACGCCTACCTCAGGTTCCTCACCACCCAGCCCGAAGTCGGTGCCGGACCGGTCGCGGTGACCGGCTACTGCATAGGCGGCCTCTACGCGATGCGCACCGCCGCGGCCCACCCCGACCATGTGGCGGCCGTCGCCGCGTTCCACGGCCCCGTGAGTGTCGATGGGGCCAGCCTCTTCTCCAAGCTCACCGCCCAGGTCCACCTCGGCCACGCCGAAGGCGACATGACACCTGAGGCCCTCGGCGAACTCAACCACGCCCTGGATACGGCAGGTGTCGGCTACACCTCCGAGATCTACCCCGGCACCATCCACGGCTTCACCATGTCCGACACCGACGCTTTTAGCGCCTCCGGGCTGAAGCACCACTGGGATCGCCTGCTCCCCCTCCTGGACCGCACCCTGGCCAACAGCTGAGGCTCCAGCCCGGAAACCAAGGCTGAAACGGGCGAGACCAGCAGGCGGCATGGCGGGCCACACCGATGTCTCCATGGTCGTGGCCCGCCTCTAGCGCGAACGAGACTTCCATAAAAGCCAGGTCGCTTGAGAACCCCGAGCCCCCTCGGTCGCAGACGACCTGGCATTCCGGCTCCTCAGCGGCCCACCAACTGACAGCCGCAGTGCGACAGGACAGGCGTGCCGTTGCCGGGGCGGGGGTCGTTGACTGGTGGTCCGCTCCGGGCCCGGAGCGTGACGCGCTGCCTATGGGACGGCTGTCGATGTGCGAGGTGACGATGCGCGTCGAAGTGGATCCCTTTCCCCGAAAGGAACATTCATGGGTGACTACAACGAGGACGCTCCTCAGGCCGATGCCAAGCCGAGCACCTACACGTTCGAGGCCGGCGACACCCTCTGGGCCGTCGCCGAACGCTTCTACGGTGACGGCAACCGCTACCAGGAAATCGCCAACGCCAGCGGCATCGACAACCCCGACGAGGTGAGCGTCGGCCACGTGCTGACGCTTCCGTGATCCCTGCCCGCCGGGACGGCCGCGGCTGAACCTGCTTCACGCCTGGCTCAGCTCCGGGTGAGGAGATCCGTGTGGCCCCGGACTGCGAAGTCCCGGGCCACACGCACCGGCCGACCGGTACGCGAGGGCGTACGTAGACCAACAGGTCGGAACCCGCCTCCTCGGGCCCCAGCGGTGACAACAAGCGTCACAACCATGCGCTGGTGACATGTACGGCGAGCAGACGGTGACAACCCTCGCGACCCGCCCGCAGGTCTGTCCAGGTCGGGTAGTGCAGCCAGTGACAATTACGCGGACCGGCACACCAGCCGTTCGTAGAGGGCGCGGACCACCGGGGGCCTCGGAGGGCTGACCCACGTGCTGCGGCGTCGGTCAGCCCTCCCGGGTCAGCTCCGGCTGACGGGACGGGCATCCAGCGCCGTGCGCAGGCGTCCCGCGATGGGCTGGTACCGCTGGACGAAATCGGGGTCCTTCAGCTGGTCGGCCTCGGGCAGCTGCTTGTGCGGGTCAGACCGGCGCTGCCCGGTGAGCGACCAGCCCAGGGGGCGCAGTCCGGCACGGTCCATGTCCCGGTCGACTCCCGCCAGGTAGTCCGCGTCGACGGGCAACTCCCAGTTCGACTGCCAGATCACCCCGTCCAAGGCGATGGGGAGGTGCGGGAATCCGAAGAGGAAGCCCAGACAGCGCTCGCGCAGCACTGCCGCGCTCTGCTCGGGGCTCAGCGGGACGCCCTTCTCTTCGCCCCCGGGGCCGGGGAGTGCGGTCCTGCAGTCGGTGTCCGGGAAGATGTCGATCTCCCCGATGACGACGTGCGCCGTTGCGTTCTCACGGTCGGGGTAGGACCAGTGCTTCGGCACAAGGACGATCACATCGTAGGTGACGAGAGCGTCGGCCACCGCCGCCACGAGCGGGCTGCGGTCGGTGCGGGGCAAGCCGCGGTCGCTTTCCTGCGAGGCGCGGCGGACCTGCCACATGCAGGCATGGTGTGTCAGGAGGCCGGGGCCGTCCGGCGAGGCCCACAGCGTGCTGGTCGTCGGCTCCGGCGGGGTGGCCGGCTCGATCTCCTTCTTGCGGCGGCCCCGGCCGCGGCGCGCGCCGCTCATGGTCCAGCTCCAGTAGTCCTCGGCTTCCTCGAGGAGCAGGACCCGCTGTCCGCTGTGTGCCCAGGCCGCCGCGATCCCGCCGACCAGGTGGTAGAGGTTCCCTGAGCGCTCCGCCAGGAACCGCAGGACGTGCGGTGCGTGCGGTGTAGCGCCGGTCGCCACGCGCAGGGCCTCGGTGTACTTCGCTCCGCTCCGGCTCGCCCGGCGGGCGGCCTGTGCGGCGGTGGACTGGTTCTTCGGCATGGCGTACTCCTCTGCCGGGCCGGGCCACGCCCCCGGTCCCGGCTCGTACGACTGCCGTGGACACGACGGAACGCAGAACGGGAAGGAGCGGGACCCGCAGGACCTTGACCCCCGCGTCCGGCGGCGTGGCTCCGGAGGCGGGCGGTGATCGGCAGTACGCACTAGCCGGGCAGGATGCTAACCGGCGCAGCCGCACCGACCGAAGCCACAAGCCGGCGTTTCCCCCGAACGGGCGAGGTCTGCGAATGGCCGTGTCGTTCAGGCGTGTCCGGCCGCCGGTTCCCACAGGGGGCGGGCGCGCTCTGCACACGTCGCGCCTTGGACCAGGTGCGCGCATATCTGCCGCAACCCGGCAGGCGCTCAAGCCGCGGCCGTTGAATTCGCCGAGTCGGCGGCGCGGCGGTATGCGGTGTTGATGCGGCGGGCTTCCTCCAGCTGGTCCTCGAGGATCACGATCCGGCAGGCGGCCTCGATCGGGGTGCCCTGGTCGACGAGTTCCCGGGCGCGGGCGGCGATGCGCAGCTGATAGCGGGAGTAGCGGCGGTGCCCGCCGGCGGAGCGGAGGGGGGTGATGAGGCGGTGTTCGCCGATGGCGCGGAGGAAGCCCTGGGTGGTGCCGAGTATTTCGGCGGCCCGGCCCATGGTGTAGGCGGGGTAGTCGTCGTCCTCGAGACGGCCGGATGTGTCGTCTGCTGTCATCACACCTTCCTGTGGAATGCGTGGAGGGGCCCGGGAGCATGTGGCTCCCGGGCCCCGAAGGAACTACTCACACCATCTGCCGGCCCTGGTGCTGCGCCGGCCTTCTGTTTCCGCACGGCCGGCCTGAACGCTGCCGGGGGTGCGGGGATCGCGGATGCGTGACCGGAGACCACCTCACTATCGATGTCCTGCGGTACCCGGGCTTGGTACTGCTCGCCCGGGCGATCCTGATGGCGCTCGGCTCCTCCGTTCCTTCCCTCTGGATCAATCACTTACCAAACGGGAACTGCGTACTGCTGATACTGCGAACTGCTGTTAACGCGGGTACTGCCCTTTACTGCTGACACTGCGTACTGCTGGTGGCCTCTCACAGCACCACCTTCGGCAGCCAGCCCCGTCGCCCGTCCTGCGTCTGCTCTGGCTTAGAACCCCACTGCCGAACCTCCCGGTGCGCGCGCCCGCAGCCGACGCCTTCACCGAGGTACCACTCACTGACTTCACTGCTGGGTACTGCCCACTGCACTTACTACGGGTACTGCCACTGCGTTAACTGCGGTACTGCTCACGGCGGCCCCTGATCACTGCGGGCCACCCGGTCCGGTCACCAGTCCCGTCGCCGTCCTGCAACAACCCTGACTTCGGAACTCCGCCACCGCACCGTCATGCGCACTGCAACTGCGGGTACTGCTGGTACTGCTGCCCGGCAGTTCGTCTCTGCCGGGCCCTGCGGTCCTTCTTGGTTACGAGAGAAACCATAACCATGCCAACGCCTAATGTCTACTCCGGCCAGCATAGATTTCCGCGCGTTCGGCGATCAGGTAATCGGCCTCGAACAACAACACGGACGGGCGCGAGGGGCGGCCGCAACCGGATTGCCCGTCACAGGCCAGGGCACAAGCACCATCCGGGCACCACCGGGCAGTGACGATCCAGACACAGGGGAAACCTCAAGGACACGACGAGCGTCAACCTCACAACCGAGGGCCGTCGTGGTGCCGGCCCCGCTGAGGCTTCCGCCCGGGCTGGCAGGTCCCAGTCGGCCCATGCGTCGGGTCCGTGCGGGTGGCAGCCATCGCGCGTCTGGAGCAGTTCCCCCACACCTCCCGGCGAGCTGGGCAGGGATGGGGAAGTCATTGCCGCCGTTGGTGAGGAGTTGAGTGCCGGTGCGGAACGGACGCGGCGTAAGAAGCGGACCGAAGTCACGTTCGTCCTGCCCGCCGGTCATCCGGCCGGTGCGGTCGGTGTGGTCGGCGGCTTCAACGGCTGGGAGCCCGGCCTCCATCCGCTGGCCGAACGGTCAGACGGGAGCCGCGCGGTCGCCGTCACTCTTCTGGCCGGTGAACAGCACGGGTTCCGCTACCTCGCCCACGACGGCAACTGGTTCGACGAGGAGGAAGCCGACGGCCACGACGGCCTCCTCCACACGTGCGCCCTACCACGAGAAGGAGAAGCAGCTGTGACTGACATGTGGAGCCACAACCCGCAGTCCCACTACACGCCCGGCACCCGCCTGGCCGGCTTCAAGGTCGAAGCAACTGACGGCCACATCGGGAAGGTCGACGAACACACCGAGGACGTCGGCTCCTCCTACATCGTCGTCGACACCGGCCCCTGGATCTTCGGCAAGCACGTCCTGATCCCCGCCGGAACCATCGTCCGCGTCGACACCAAGGACGAGAAGATCCTCGTCAGCCTCACCAAGGACCAGATCAAGGACTCCCCCGAATACGACAAGGACAAGCACCGCGGCGACGCTGCCTACCGAGACCAGCTCGGCCAGTACTACCAGGACCGCAGCTGACCCAGACGTTCGATTCGTGCTGCGGCTCCCCCACCACGCAGGACGGGGCCGCAGCACCACCCCATCCCATGCGCCCAGACCGCGCACCGAGGCGACCTTGCCGCAGTACTCGCCGGCAGTCGGGCTGGGATACCCATGAGCTCCGGGGCAGGCCGCCCCGCTTGCTTCAGAACAGGGGCTCATCTGCCGTACGGCGACGCGGGAACGGATGCTGCCGGGCGCGGCGGCGAACGGCGCGTGTGACGGCTGCCGGCCAGCCGCGGCCGGCAGCGCCACGGGGCCGGGAGCGGTGTCCGGGCACCGCTCCCCACAGCATCAATCCAACTGCTCCGCACCGGCAGCACCGGCTGACGCGCTGGGCAAGGTGAGAGGATCCACTCCGACGGAGGGCACAGCGCACCCGCCTCCTACCGGGCCCCACAGTGCACGCCCACCGCGAGGCTCGGACCAACGCGCTCCCGGACCTCTCACCGGTGTCAGCACGAAGCGCCGGGTGCCGGCGAAGTCACGTACCCGCCTTGTAGGTCCTGACGCCAAGGTGACAGCTCCAGAGGCCACAGTCCCGGTGACGGGAGGCAACAGCGACTACGCCCGGCCCCTCACCATCGTGACCATCCCAGGGCAGGACACGTTGGTCACGCTGGCGCGGGGCCGCTCCACCCCGGCCCGCGGTCCGCCGCCAGCGGCCGGACCAGCCACCCGTCCCCGGGCGTGAGGCCGCCAGCGAGTCACGTGCCGGGCGCGGCAGGTCCGCGCCAAGATGAGGGCCCCGGGGACACCGGCTTTCCGGGTAACGGGAGGAAACCCTTTGATCAGTGTGGACGTGCAGCACCGCGACAGCACCCTGTGGGTCAGCGCCGACGGGAACCTCGACGCCGAGGCGGGCATGACGCTGGGGCGGGTACTGGAGGAGGCCACCGCCTATGAGCGGGTTCTCATGGTTGATCTGCACGGGGTGGTCCTGATGGACCGTGACGGGCTGCTGCACCTGCTGGACCTGCACCGGCGGGCGGAGGGCTGGGGACTGCGGGTCCTGGTCGTGGGCTGGCGGCCCCAGCCCCAGCAGCTCATGGCCGATGTCGCCGGGATCCGCGGACCCGGCTCGGCCACCGGGGAACGGTACGCGCTCGCCGGTTTCCGCCGGCTCATCGAAGAACGCGCACACCAGGCCCGCCACCTCGCCGACAACGGCACCGGGTGGATGCCCGGCCCCTGACAGGTACTCACACCCTGCCCGTGGAACGGTTCACGGCAGACAACCTCGGCCTGGCTGCCGAGGGGAGCTCGTCGATGTACCACCGGTCCCGCTCCAGCCAGACGGCAGCCCGGTCCCCCGCCCGGAGACGGCGATCCCCTCTGTGTGAAGTCAGTGCGCAGTGGGTTTCAGGGTGTGCAGTCACTGCTGGATGCGTGTGAGGAGTTCTTCTACGTGGTCTTCTACGAGCCAGTCGGATTCGGCGTACATGCGCAGGTGGCTTTGTTCACTTCTAGGGGTTCTGGCTCGCTTTCCGTGAAGCCCGCACGCTGAGTGACGGCTGCCGCTCCGATCAGGTTTCGGGAAGTTGCCTGAAAATGACCAGGGCCGTTCTTGGTGGGGTCGACAGTGCGGCGTCGTGGAAGAAACGTCGCCTCCTCTGGAGGGCCTGCCGTTACCGTCCATCGCGGACGTGTCAGCGCTGTCGCTGGAAGTGAGTCATGAGGCGATACACATCGACGTCTGCAGTACCGCGAGCAGGGCGGCATGTCCGGACTGTGGGAGCGAGTCGACCCGGGTGCACAGCTCTTACCTGCGGTTTCCTGCGGACGTGCCGAGTGGGGGACGTCTGGTGGTCCTGCAACTGCGAGTTCGGCGGTTCGTCTGTCCGGAGTCTTCGTGTGCCCGGCGGACGTTCGCTGAGCAGTTGCCGGGACTGACCCGGCGGCACTGCAGGTGGACGGAGCGGTTGCGGTCGACTCTCGCCGCGGTGGGTCTCGCCCTCGCCGGCCGGGTCGGCGCCCGGTTGGCACGGGCCTTCGGGGTACCCATCAGCCGCAGCGCGGTGCTGCGGCTGCTCGATGCGTTGCCCGAACCCGAAGTCCCGGCCCCGCGGGTGGTCGGTGTCGATGAGTACGCCACACGCAAGGGACGGGTCTACGGCACGGTGCTCGTAGACGTCGAGACCCGTCGACCGGTGGATCTGCTGCCTGACCGGGAGGCGTCCAGCTTGGCCGCATGACTGGCGAAGCGACCCGGGATCGAGGTCGTCTGCCGGGACCGCGCGCCGTTCTTCGCAGAGGGGGCCACGGCCGGGGCACCCCAGGCGACGCAGGTCGCCGACCGCTGGCATTTGTGGCACAACCTCGGGGAGGCTGCCGAGCGGGCGGTCGCCCGCCACCGCCAGTGCCTTCGCGTGCTGGTCCCGATCGCGAGGGGAAGGCCGACGAACCGGCGCCGCCCGTCGAGAAGGCGGACTCGCCCTGGCGGAGCGAGCGATTCGCCAACCGCGTCCGAGCCCGGCACGCCACGGTCCACGCGCTACTGGAAGCCGGCCACAGCCGCCGTTCCATCGGGCGCCAGCTGAACATGACCCACCGCACCGTGGAGAGCCTCGCCGACGCTGCGAAGCCGGAAGACCTCTTTCGTGGCCAGTGGCAGCACAACCGGACTTCCGTCCTCGACGAGTACAAGCCCTACCTGGACGAACGCTGGGACGAGGGCTGCACCAACGCCTGGAAGCTCTGGGAAGAGATCGTTCCCCTGGGCTATCGCGGCAGCCACGACCGGGTCGGCGCCTACCTGCGAGAGAAGCGCGCCTCGCCACGGCCGGTCACTGCGCAGCCGCCGGCACCCCGCATGGTGACGAGATGGATCCTCAGCCGACCCGAGACGCTGACCGAGACCGAACAGCTCCGGCTCAAGACCATCCTGGCCAACTGCCCCGAACTCGATGCCCTGACCGGTCACGTCCGGTCTTTCGCCCAGATGCTCACCGAGCGCCAGGGCGAACGACTCCCGCAGTGGCTCGACGCCGTCCGCCAGGACGACCTGCCCAGCCTCCACACTCTCGCGGCCGGCATCGACCGAGACCGCGACGCGGTCATCGCCGGACTCACCCTGCCCTGGAGCTCCGGCGTCGTCGAGGGCCATGTCAACCGGATCAAGATGCTCAAGCGCCAGATGTTCAGAGGCGCCGGCTTCGCGCTGTTCCGTAAGCGAATCATATTGGCTCACTGATCGATGTCAGATGCGCTCGATAGCTTTCCCACATGGGTGTCTACCTGGTGAGCGTCAGTGCTGAGGAATGGTTCGGGGACGAGGAGGACGGATGGGGTGAAGTTGCTTCGGCACTCGATGCTGAACTCAGGCGGCGGGGCCTGCCGCCCTACGAGGACGTCCCCGCAGAGACGGCCTTCGCACCTGGCTCAGGGCAAGCTTTCGAGGAAAAGCTGACCCCCGACCTGACCGGGTTCCTCGCCTTGTGTCAGAGGCACCTGTCACGAGAGGAATCGGAGATCCTCTGCGGCTGGACCGTGCTCGTGCCCTTCTCGCTCGATGAGGAGGTCTGGTTGCCCATCGAATCCGACGACCACGAGTCCATGGTGGCCGGCGCTCCTCAGGTACTACCGCTCGCCGAGAAGCTGGCGGCAGCCATCGATCTGCCAGCCGAAACCCCGGCGACATGCGACAACCTCGACCTGAGCACGTGGTTCAGGCACCAAGCAAAGGAACCGGCCACTAACCGAACAGGACCGTGGACTAAGGACCTGGACACAGCCTTCTACGTCGCGCTGTTCCTGCGCGCTGCCCAGCACTCAATCCGACGCGGCTGCCCCATCGTCTGCACCTGAGACCCACCTTCGTTCCCACTGGTCTCCCAGCGAAGGTCACCCACCGTGCGCGCTTCACGTAAAGCGAGCCAGAACCACAACCCGTGAAGAAACCCAGTGTGCGCGTGTGCCGCCCCCGCCGAAGGGGACGAGACGCTGTTCGGGTTCCTGGTGTTCAACCGTGGCGGGGCGTCCGGGGTGGAGGCGATCGAGCAGGCCAACTACCGGCATCTGATCGGGCCGATGACCGCACAGCCGGGTCAGTCCTGGTATCTGGGATCGGCCGCCCAGGCGGCCCAGGTCCGGTGGCTGCTGGAGTCCGCGCTCCTCGGCATCGCCGCGCTGGCCGCCACGGGCGCACTCGGCGCCGCGGGGGTATTCATCGAGCAGTCCCAGGCTCTCGGCCCGTTGGCCGTCTACCAGACGGGGCAGGGTTTCTACCGAAGGATCGCCCTGTTCAACCTCGCCCTGCCCCTGGGCACCGTCGGACTGGTCGGATCGGGTGTGGCAGCCCTGCTGGGATCCCTGATGATCAACCTGGGCAAGGGGGGGGCTGGATGTCCACCGCCCTGCTCGGCGCGGGCGTCGCCGTGGTCGCCGTGTGCGCCCTGGCCGTGGCCTGGTCCTGCGGACGCACCACCGCCACGCATGCCGCCACATGGGCGCCACGAGCTGACTGAGCGTCCATAAGGAAGAAGAGGTCCGCCGCCGCGACGCTGCGCCCCCGTGAACGGCGGACTCCCACTGGACGCTCGCGGCCCCTGTCGTATTCGTTGTGGATATGGGGGCCTGCCCAGCACGATGCTGGAACGCGGCAGGGGCATGGGCAGGGGCCGGGGGACAAACAAACGAGTCTTCGGAAGCGTCAGCCCTCAACTGCCGCGCCGGCCGGCCCTCCCATCTGGGTTGGCGGCGCGGTAGTGCGGACCTTCGTCAGGTCGCCTGCGTCGCTCGGCTCCTGAGCGCGTCGAGCTGCAACGTGCTGTCCGTCACGCCTCGCAGCCCTGGATATCGTCCCGGCAGCCTTGCACGTCCGTTGGTTCGATGGTGCTGAGGTTCCACACGATGACGCCGCTCGGCGGAGGTTCGGTTTCGATCGAGGGGACCTTGGCTGTGACGGGCGAGCCTGCGGGCACGTTAACCCGTACGACTTGGCGGTTCCCGCAACGGACTTCGAACGTCCGCGTGGTCTCGCCGCGTATGAGGGTCAGGGTGATGGACGGTACGCCCTGGGTGTCGCACGCCATGTCGAATCGGTAGGGCTTGTCGCCAGGGGTATCAAGGGTCTGATCAATCCCGGAGACGACGAACTTGGACGCCTCGGCGATGAGGGTGGTATCTGCGTCGTCGGCGTCGAAGGCGCGTTGGACCCGCTGGAGTGCGTCGTCGGGCTCCCACTCCCTTGTCCGGCTGCCGCCGTCCTGGGTGCAGGCTGTGGCGAGGGCGGCGGTAGCGATCAGAACGGCGAGGGCACGGGTTATCCGCATGGCAGCATCCTAGAAGGGAGAGCCGGGGCCCCGCCTGGTCCTGGCGAGGCCCCGGGGGTCGTGCGAATGGATTGCGTCAGTGCGTACTGCGGTAGCTCCGGGCTACAGACCACAGCGCACGGATCCTCGGGGCGGCCGCTCCACCCTCTACCGCACCCTCGCCGCATACGACGAAGCCGCCGCTACCACGGCCAGCCTAGGGTCTGTCGTCAAAGTGATCTTGCGTTGTGGATCATGGTTGGGTGATACGTCGCCATGAACTGTCGGACGCTGAGTGGGAACTCGTGCAG
>NZ_JBEXPG010000103.1:0-18251 GCF_040611935.1 Streptomyces sp. NPDC006512
CCGCGTACTGGACGTACTTGGCTTTCGCCCGGTGCGGCGAGAGCGCGTGCCAGGCGTCGCGGGGCAGACGGGAGTTTGACGACAGGCCCTAGGGGGTGGGCAGCCAGTCCACTTCGCCCGCGAGCAGCGCGTACCCGCCGAAGGCCACGATGTCGAGCAGCGCGTGCGCGACGACGAGCGGCCCCACCCGGCCCCAGCGCTGGTAGGCCAGGACGAAGACCACGCCCATCACCACGTTGCCGATGAAGCCGCCGATGCCCTGGTAGAGGTGGTACGAGCCGCGCAGCACGGAGCTGGCGACCAGCGCGGCCATCGGCGACCAGCCCAGCTGATCGAGCCGGCGCAGCAGGTAGGCCAGCACGATGACCTCCTCGACCACGGAGTTCTGCACCGCGGAGAGGATCAGCACGGGGAACTTCCACCACACGTCGGGCAGCGCCTCGGGCACGACCGTGAGGTTGAAGCCGGTGGCGCGGGCACCCAGGTAGAAGGCGAGGCCCGCGCTGCCGATCCCGGCGGCCACGAGCGCGCCCCGGCCCAGGTCCTGCCACGGCCGGGTCAGGTCGAAGCCCAGCACCCGCAGCCCGGGCGCGCCCTCGCGGGTCAGCAGGTGGGCGACGAGCAGGACGGGGACCAGCGCCGTCGCGATGCCGAACAGCTGCCAGGCGAGGTCCAGCCAGGGCCGGCCGGGCGCGTACGAGCCGTTGAGCGTCGCGGCCTGGTCCTTCAGGCCGCCCGGCTTGGTGAGCGAGCCGATGAAGCTGATCAGCGCGGAGACCGCGCTCGCGCCCAGCGACAGGGCGAGCACGAGCAGCATCTCGGTGCGCAGGACACCGCGCCGTTTTTGCTCGTCCAGCTCCACGACCACCGGCTCCGGCTCCGTGCGCACGCCCGACTCCCGTCCCGCCACCGCTGCGGGCCATCCCGCCGCGACGTCCTGTTCGACCACCCCATACTGCCCCCTCGGGAGCCATGGGGGATCATCGCGGCGGGATCACGCGGCGGGATCACGGGACGGGCCGGTCAGCGGCCGACGGCCGTGGCGGCGTCCACCTCCCGTTCCGCGAGCCCGACGGGCCAGGTGTGCACGGGGTCGCCCCGGTGCATCAGCTCGCTGTACCGGCGGGTGGTGGCGGCCAGCGCGGCGTCCCGTTCCAGCCCGCCGGCGAGGGCCCGGTGGTAGGTGTCCACCTGCCAGGTCGCCCCGTTCACGCGCCGCCGGCACCGCTCCTCGATGATCCCCAGGTAGTGGTCCCGGTCCGCGGCCTCGATCCCCCAGGCGTCCAGCCCGGCCGCGGCCATCGGCAGCAGCTCGTCCAGCACCAGCCGCACCGCCGGTACGCTCACCAGTCCCCCGGCCCGCCCCCGCCGCGGCCAGCGCAGCCGGGCGTCGATCCCGTACCGGCAGGCGGCGTCGAAGTTGGCCTCCGCCTCCGCGAACGGCATCCGGGTCCACACCGGGCGCTGCTCGTCGGCGAGGGTGCGTACGAGCCCGTAGTAGAAGGCCGCGTTGGCGACGACGTCGGCGACGGTCGGCCCGGCCGGGAGCACCCGGTTCTCCACGCGCAGGTGCGGCACCCCGTCGGCGACCCCGTACACGGGCCGGTTCCAGCGGTAGACCGTGCCGTTGTGCAGGACCAGTTCCTGCAGGCTCGGCACCCCGCCGTCGGCCAGGACCCGCAGCGGCTCCTCCTCGTCGCAGATCGGCAGCAGCGCGGGGAAGTAGCGGACGTTCTCGGCGAACAGCTCGTACGCCGAGTCCACCCACCGCTCCCCGAACCAGGTGCGCGGCCGCACCCCCTGGGCCTGGAGCTCGGGCGGCCGGGTGTCGGTGGCCTGCGTGAACAGCGGCGGCCGCGACTCCCGCCACAGCTCGCGCCCGAACAGGAACGGCGAGTTGGCGCCCACCGCTATCTGTACGGCGGTCACCGCCTGGGCCGCGTTCCACACGTCCGCGAACCGCGCCGGAGTCACCTGGAGGTGCAGCTGTACGGAAGTACAGGCGGCCTCCGGCACGATCGACCCGGTGCTCCAGGTCAGCCGCTCCACCCCGTCGATGTCGAGGGTGAAGTCCTCCCCCCGCATCATCAGGATCTGCTCGTTCAGCAGCGAGTAGCGGTCCACCGCCGAGAGGTTGGCCGGTGCCAGGTCGGCGCGGGAGAGCGTCGGCAGGATCCCGATCATCACGACGCCCGCGTCGATCTCGGCGGCCTGCCGGTGGGCGTAGTGCAGCCCTGCGCTGAGCTCCTCCGCGAGCTGGTCGAAAACCCGGCCTTCGAGGCGGTGCGGAAGTACGTTGACCTCCAGGTTGAACATTCCGAGTTCGGTCTGGAAATCGGGGCTGGCAATCCGCTCCAGCACCTGGGCATTCACCATTCGCGGCAAACCGTCGGCACCCGCGAGATTCAATTCGATCTCCAGCCCCATCATGTTCTTGGGGCGATCGAACCTCTTCTCCGCCAGAAGCCGCTCCAGTCCCTCCAGGCACTCGTGAAGCTTCCTCCGATACCGTTGCCGATCGGACAGGTCGAATCCGCCTGCCACGACCTTCTCCCCCATCGAAGCGTCCCTCCCTCGAGCGGCCCGGCTTGTGCACCCGGGCGCGCGTGTACGGTCGATGATGCCCAGACGCCGTGATCGATAACGCCGGTATCGAGCCCTCTGACGGCAGCGCGCGCCGGTATGGCCGGAAGGGCGCTTCGGCACATTCACCTGGCAAGTCTTCGTATGCAAATTCCGCGTCGACTTTGCCGGTTCCGGATAGCCGATGCTTTCCAGCCGAGCCCCCTTCCGGTAGCCTCCGAGGTCAGCGCGGCACGTTCGCGCTCGCGCGGCATGAATGGCATCACAGTGGGACCGGTAAGCGACTTGTCGGCAATGGCCGGGACAGCTAGCCGAAACACTGCGTGAACACGTGTCGTATAAACTCCGCAAACGAGGCAGAGAGTTGGCGCGCGGTCATTGCCCCTCAGCCCCCCTCTGGCCCCAGAATGCGACAGCGCCGTCCCGCACCTTCCCCCGCACCACAGGTCTCCCAAGTGAGAGGCGACCCACCATGCCGCTGCATGTCCCTCCGGCTCCCGCGCCCGCCCTGCGCAGCGTCCTCGCGGCACTCGGTTCCCCCACCGCCGTCCACGAGGCGCACACTCCGGCCCTGCGCGCGGTCCAGGGCCCGCTGACCGCGGAACTCCCGCTCCCGGTCCACGTGCTCGACCGGCTCCACACCTCCAACCTCGCGGCCGGCGGAAGGCCCCCGCGCACCCGGCTCACCGCGTGGCGGTTCCTGATCCGCAGCGGCGACCGTTTCGTGGCCGCGGCCGACACCCGCCTCACCGCGGACGGCTGGACCTTCTCCCACTTCTTCGAGGGCCCCTACGTCGCGGCCACCGAACGCGCCCTGCGCCAGGCGGAGTCCCTCGGCCAGAGCTACCAGCCGCGCCTGCTGTCCGTCCCGGAGCTGTACATGCTGACCCTGTGGCTGCACGGCGCGGTCGGCGCCGATGCCGCGGCCGGTCTGCCGGCCGCCGCCGACCTGCTGGTTCCGCTGGCCCCGGCGCCGCCCGGGATCGCCGCGTACCGGCCGCACACCGTTTCCGAACTGCTGCCCGTGCTGACGCACCGGCTGACCCCCCAGGCACCTCCGGTACCGCCACCGGTCGCCGCCCCGGCGGCCTGAACCGATCCATCCGGATTGCCCATTCGGCCTAGTCCGCTCGGGCCACTAGCGAACCACCCGAAATGACAGGGGAGTTGACCTGAACCGCCCGCACGAGTGATGCGTCCTCAATCCATGAGGACAGCTGCGGGGAAATACCTGCGAAGCAGCCGTCCTGGGGGAAGACTGAGCCCATCCTCCCCGCAGGTGCGGGGACGACCCAGGGGGACGGCCATGAATCACGCATCGAGCCGTAGCGAACAGACCACACCGCAGCGAAAGAACGCATCCATGTGCCAGCACCAGCCTGCCTGCCCGTCATCAGAGTCCGCCGACCGGGAGGCCGCGCGCCCGGTGGCCAACCACCCGGAGCAGGGCTGGAGCCTGCTGTGCAACGGCGTCCTGCTCTTCGAGGACACCGGTGAACTCCTGCCGGACGGCCAGATCATCGCGCCGCACCGCCCGCTCGCGGCGGCCTGACCGACGAGGACGACGAAGGGGCCGGTCCCGGAGCTTTTGGCTCCGGGACCGGCCCCTTCCCACGCGTCAGCGTCCTGTCACCGCATCAGGCGGGATCAGTTGTCGTACTCGTCCAGCGGCGGGCAGGAGCACACCAGGTTCCGGTCGCCGAACGCGCCGTCGATCCGGCGCACCGGCGGCCAGTACTTCTCGGCGGCCGTGACCCCGCCCGGGAAGACGGCCTCGTCCCGGGTGTACGGGTGGTTCCACTCGCCGCCCAGCGCCGCGGCGGTGTGCGGGGCGTTGGCGAGGGGGTTGTCCTCCAGCGGCCACTCGCCGCCCGCGACCCGCTCGATCTCGCCGCGGATGGCGATCATCGCGTCGCAGAAGCGGTCGATCTCGGCGAGGTCCTCGGACTCCGTCGGCTCGATCATCAGCGTGCCGGCCACCGGGAAGGACATGGTCGGCGCGTGGAAGCCGTAGTCGATCAGACGCTTGGCGATGTCGTCGACGCTCACGCCCGTCGACTTCGACAGCGGGCGCAGGTCGATGATGCACTCGTGCGCGACCAGGCTGCCCGGGCCGGTGTAGAGCACCGGGTAGTGCGGCTCCAGACGCTTGGCGATGTAGTTCGCGCCGAGTACCGCCACCTGGGTGGCGCGCTTGAGGCCCTCACCACCCATCAGGCGTACGTACGACCAGGAGATCGGCAGGATGCCCGCCGAGCCCCACGGGGCGGCCGAGATCGGGCCCACGCCCGTCTCGGGACCGGCCGTCGGCTGGAGCGGGTGGTTCGGCAGGTAGGGGGCCAGGTGCGCCCGGACACCGACCGGGCCCACGCCCGGGCCGCCGCCGCCGTGCGGGATGCAGAAGGTCTTGTGCAGGTTCAGGTGCGAGACGTCGCCGCCGAAGTGACCCGGCTTGGCCAGACCCACCAGGGCGTTCAGGTTGGCGCCGTCCACGTAGACCTGGCCGCCGGCCTCGTGCACCTGGGCGCAGATGTCGGCGACGTGCTCCTCGAACACGCCGTGCGTCGACGGGTAGGTGATCATCAGCACGGCGAGCTCGTCGCGGTACTGCTCGATCTTGGCGCGCAGGTCGTCCGCGTCCACCTCGCCGTCGTCGGCGGTCTTGACGACGACGACCTTCATGCCGGCCATCACGGCGCTCGCCGCGTTGGTGCCGTGCGCGGAGGAGGGGATGAGGCAGACGGTGCGCTGCTCGTCACCGTTGGCGCGGTGGTAGGCGCGCACGGCCAGCAGGCCGGCGAGCTCGCCCTGGGAGCCGGCGTTCGGCTGGATGGAGACCTTGTCGTAGCCGGTGACCTCGCAGAGACGTTCCTCCAGCTCCGTGATGAGCGTGAGGTACCCCTCCGCCTGCGCGACCGGGGCGAACGGGTGCAGCTGGCCGAACTCGGGCCAGGTCACCGGTTCCATCTCGGTGGTGGCGTTGAGCTTCATCGTGCAGGAGCCCAGCGGGATCATGCCGCGGTCCAGCGCGTAGTCCTTGTCCGAGAGCTTGCGCAGGTAGCGCAGCATCGCGGTCTCGGAGCGGTGCTGGTGGAAGACCGGGTGCGTCAGGACCTCGTCCGAGCGCAGCAGGCCCTCGGGGAGGGTGTCGGCCGTGGTCGCGTCGAGGGCCTCCAGGTCGGCCGAGACGCCGAAGGCGGCCCAGACGGCGTCGACGTCGGCGCGCAGGGTGGTCTCGTCGCAGGAGAGGGAGACGTGGTCGGCGTCGACCTGGAACAGGTTGACCCCGCCCTCGCGGGCGGCGGCGACGACCTCGGTGGCCTTGCCGGGAACCCGGGCGGTGACCGTGTCGAAGTACGAGCCGTGCACGATCTCGACCCCGCCCGCCGTCAGGCCCGCGGCGATCAGGGTGGCGTAGCGGTGGGTGCGGCGGGCGATCGTCCGCAGGCCGTCGGGGCCGTGGTAGACGGCGTACATGCCGGCCATGACGGCGAGGAGCACCTGCGCCGTACAGATGTTGCTGGTGGCCTTCTCGCGGCGGATGTGCTGCTCGCGGGTCTGCAGCGCGAGGCGGTAGGCCTTGTTGCCGTCCGCGTCCAGGGAGACTCCGACGAGGCGGCCGGGCAGGGAGCGGGCGTGCTTGGCCTGGACGGCCATGTAACCGGCGTGCGGGCCGCCGAAGCCCATCGGAACGCCGAAGCGCTGGGTGGTGCCGACCGCGATGTCCGCGCCCAGCTCGCCCGGCGAGGTCAGCAGGGTCAGGGCGAGCAGGTCGGCCGAGACCGCGACGATCGCGCCGAGCCCGTGCGCCTGGTCGATGACCGGCTTGATGTCCCGTACGGCACCGGAGGCGCCCGGGTACTGGACGAGCACGCCGTAGATCCCGCGCTCGGCGATCTCGGCCGGGATGCCGGCGGACAGGTCGGCGACGACGACCTCGATGCCGATCGGCTCGGCGCGGGTCTCAATCACGGCGATCGTCTGCGGCAGCGCGTCGGCGTCCACGAGGAAGACGTTGCCCTTGGCCTTGCCGACCCGGCGGGCCAGCGTCATGGCCTCGGCGGCGGCCGTGCCCTCGTCGAGGAGGGAGGCGCCGGAGGTCGGCAGACCGGTCAGGTCGGCGACGACGGTCTGGAAGTTCAGCAGCGCCTCCAGGCGGCCCTGCGAGATCTCGGGCTGGTAGGGCGTGTACGCCGTGTACCAGGCCGGGTTCTCCATGACGTTGCGCAGGATCACCGGCGGGGTGAAGGTCCCGTAGTAGCCGAGACCGATCATCGAGGTCAGGACCTGGTTGCGGTCGGCGAGCGAACGCAGCTCGGCCAGCACCTCGGCCTCGGTCCGCGCCTCGGGCAGGTTCAGCGCCTCGGCGGTCTTGATCACATCCGGTACCGCGGCGGCGGTGAGCTCGTCCAGGGAGCCGTAGCCCACGTGGGCGAGCATCTTCGCCTGCGCCTCGGCATCCGGGCCGATGTGGCGCTGCTCGAAGGGGATGCCTCGCTCGAGCTGAGAGAGCGGAATGCGGTTGGCGGTCATTACGGAGGCCTCCTGGTCGTATGACCTGCGAGGGGCACCACGGCGCGGGCACCCGGACGGCCTCCCCCTCTGTCATCTCAACCTGAGAGCTTCACCGGGCCTCACAGGGGTCGCCCGTGGGGTCCGGCTTTCACCGTCGGTGAGGGGAGGAGCCGGCACTGCGTCCCGGCACCGCCCCTGCTTTCCAGAGTGGCCTCTTCACGTGCGGTACGTATGCCTGAGAGATTCCGGGGAGGATTTGCTCCTTCGGCGCCTCCGTCGAGCTCACTCGGAGGACTCTCCCGCACAGGGTCAACAGCCGTCACCCAGCCTACCAGCGAGGATCTGGACCCTCCCTCGAGTGGCCCCCTCCCCGGATATGCACTTTTGTAGTGATTACGGATGGAGTTGCGACCAAGTGGAGGGACCGTGCAGACCGACATCGATCCGCGCAGCCTGATCGGCCGCAAGGCATTCGACCGCAACGGCGCCAAGATCGGAACCGTGGACGAGGTCTACCTCGACGACGCCACGGGCGTTCCGGAATGGGCGGCCGTACGGACCGGGCTCTTCGGCCGGGACGCGTTCGTCCCCCTGGAGCCCAGCGAGGTGGTGGACGACGCCCTGCGCGTGCCGTTCGAGCGCTCCCTCATCAAGGACGCCCCCGACTTCGGGGTCGGCCGCCACCTCTCCCCCGAGCAGGAGCTCCAGCTGTACCACCACTACGGCCTGGACGTGGCCCTCCCGTCGGAGTTCCGCCACGCCCCGCCCCCGCCCGCCAAGAAGCGCCGCCGCGCCGCGGGCCGCCTGACCGGGCGCAGCTAGTCCTTCCGGCCGCGGCACTAGGGATCGGACGTTCCCACGAGGGGCAGCGGATCGGACGGCTCCAGCTCGGGGTCGTCCACCCGGAAGGTGCGGACCCGGCCGGGCGGGGATCCGGGCCGCTCGAACCGTACGGTCACCCGGCCCACCCCGCTGCCCTGGATCCAGCCGGGCCCGTACACCGCGTGCCGTACGTCGCTCCCGGCCGCCCAGTGCCGCGCGACGGCCGGCCCGTCCGCCCCGGGCTCCCTGGGCGCCCTGGGCGCCCCGGGCGCCTCCACGGCCTCTCCCGCCGCCTCCACGGCATCGGCAGCGGCACCGGCATCCGCAGCCCGCGACGTTTCGTCCGTCCCCTCCGCCCCGTCCGGCGCAACGGCCCCGCCCGTGTCACCGACCGTCGCCGCGACCCCCTCCGCCTCCGCCTCGGCGGCCAGTACCTGGGCGAAGAGGTCCTCCTGCGTGTAGTCCGCGAGGCCCGTCACGCCGACGCCGAGCAGCCGCACCCCGCCCGTGGTGTCCACGCCCTCCAGCAGCCGCGCGGCGGCCTCCCGCACCACCCCCGGATCGTCGGTGGGGCCCCGCAGGGTCTCGGAGCGGGTCAGCGTCGAGAAGTCGTAGCGCCGGACCTTCAGGACGATGGTCCGGCCCGAGTGTCCGGAGGCGCGCAGCCGCCCCACGCACCGGTCGGCGAGCCGCTGCACCTCGTAGCGGATCCGTACCCGGTCGTGCAGGTCCACGTCGAAGGTGTCCTCGACGGACACGGACTTCGCGTCGCGCTCGGCGACCACGGGCCGGTCGTCGAGGCCCAGCGCCATCCGGTAGAGCCCCGCCCCGTGCGCCTTGCCGACCATCCGGACCAGCTCGTCCTCACCGGCTTCGGCGAGTTCCCCCACGGTGGTGATCCCGGCCCGGCGCAGGTGTTCCCCGGTGGCCGGCCCGACCCCGGGCAGGGTCCGCACCGACATCGGCGCGAGCAGTTCCCGTTCGGTGCCCGGCTCGATGAGCAGCAGCCCGTCCGGCTTGGCCTCCTCGGAGGCCACCTTGGCGAGCATCTTCGACCCGGCCAGCCCCACCGAGCCGCTGAGCCCCGTGGCAGCCGTGATGTCGGCCCGCAGCCGCTCCCCGGCCGCCCTGGCACCGGGCGCGTCGAAGGCGGAGCCGCCCGCCTCCAGGTCGACGAAGGCCTCGTCCAGGCTGAGCGGCTCGACCAGCGGCGACAGCTCCCGCAGCAGGCCCATGACCAGCTCGCTGACCTCGCGGTAGAGGCTGAAGCGGGGGATCAGACAGGCCCCGTTCGGGCACAGCCGCCGGGCCTGGGCCATCGGCATCGCCGAGTGCACCCCGAAGCGGCGGGCTTCGTAGGAGGCGGTGGCGACCACCCCGCGCGGTCCGAGCCCGCCGACGATCACGGCCTTCCCGCGCAGGCTGGGCTTCGACGCCTGTTCCACCGAGGCGTAGAAGGCATCCATGTCCAGGTGCAGGATGGTCGGCGCGGCTCTCACAGCCCCGATGCTGCCCTACGGCACTGACATCGGTCAGACGGCCCGGTTCCGCCGTGCGGCGAGCTCATCGGCCGGATTGTGGCCGAGGAGGGTCTCGCCCGTGTCGATGCGCTCCCCGTGCAGCTGCGACAGGGCGTTCTCCACATCGCGCCAGACGACGCCGACCGCGATGCCGAAGACGCCCTGCCCGCCCTGGAGCAGGCTCACCACCTGGTCCGGCGAGGTGCACTCGTACACGGTCGCGCCGTCGCTCATCAGCGTCATGCGTTCGAGGTCGCGAAAACCCCGGTCACGGAGGTGCTGCACGGCGGCGCGGATGTTCTGCAGCGCCACCCCGGTGTCCAGGAAGCGCTTGACGATCTTGAGGACCACCACGTCGCGGAAGCTGTACAGCCGCTGCGTGCCGGACCCGTACGCGGGCCGGACGCTCGGCTCCACCAGCCCGGTCCGTGCCCAGTAGTCGAGCTGCCGGTACGTGATGCCGGCCGCGGCGCACGCCGTGGGGCCCCGGTAGCCGACCTGCTCGGGCGCCGGGTCGTCGCCCACCGGTCCGACCGGCGTGGACGCCGGCTGACGGTGCGCGGGCCCGGCCGCGCCGCCGTGCAGCGGGTACGACCCACCATCACTCCGTGCGGGGGTGCCCCCGGTCGTACCGTCGCCCGTGATCCTCACGCCGACCCTCCGTCCTTGACCTGCCCACCTTGAAGGTAGGCAGTGACCAGGGGTGCGTCAACGATCGCCACACTCGGCACGCCGAGTGATAATCACCCTGAGAGTGGTTTCCCGTACCCCATTGCGGGGAAAGGCTACTCGAATGGGCTGAAGGTTCCCGGTGGACGACGCGGCCCGCGTTTCGCCGTGCTCCCCGCTCCGCTCCTCACTGGGGGCCGGTACCGAAGTCCTCCGGCGAAATCTGGTCGAGGAACTCGCGGAACTTCTCCACCTCGTCCTCCTGCTCGTCGGGAATGGCGATTCCGGCGTCGTCGAGCACACCGTCACTGCCGTAGATCGGCGTCCCCGTCCGCAGGGCCAGCGCTATGGCATCGGAAGGCCTCGCGCTCACCTCGACCCCGCTGGCGAAGACCAGCTCCGCGTAGAAGACGCCCTCCCGCAGATCCGTGATCCGGACCTCGGTGAGCTCCTCACCGACCGCCTCCAGCACGTCCTTGAACAGGTCGTGCGTCAGCGGCCGGGCAGGGGCCATCCCCTGCTGTGCGAAGGCAATGGCGGTCGCCTCCCCAGGACCGATCCAGATGGGGAGGTACCGGTCGCCTCCCACTTCACGCAGGAGCACGATCGGCTGGTTGGAGGGCATTTCCACCCGGACACCCACAACGTCGAGCTCGTTCACACAGCAACCCTAGGACCTGCCCGGCCGGTTTGGGTAGTCGGGGCCGCACGCCGACCAGCGCCGTCAGCGCAACCGGACGCCGAGAGCGGTCTGCACGAGGGCCTCGTGCAGCCGTACGGAGAGTCCCGCGAGCTCCTTCAGCGTGGCCTCCGCGTGCGCCCTGGTCTGCGGGTTGCGGTGCCTGCGCAGCGGCGAGACGACCTGCTCCACCAGACCGGCCTCGCGGTCCGCGGCGGCCTTCATGGCCCGCAGGTGGCGCGGCTCCAGCCCGAACCGTCCGAGATCGGCGATCAGGCGGGCCACGGTGACGGTCTCCGCGTCGAACCCGCCGCCCGGCGCCTCGGAGATGAGCCCGTACGACTCCCATTCCACGAGCTGGACCTCGTCCGCCTCCGCGGCGGCGATCAGCTCGGCCCGCCCGACCCGGGGCACGGTCGGCCGCTCCCGGCCCACCTCGCCGTACACGGCGGACGGGCTCGCGGGATCGACGGACTCCCCGTGGGCGGTGGGTCCGGGGATGCGGATCTGCTCACCCCGGTCGAGGGCGTCGAGCTGCTCCCGGATGACCTTCAGCGGCAGGTAGTGGTCGCGCTGGAGGCGCAGGACGCGCCCGAGCCGTTCCACGTCCGCCGTGCTGAACTTGCGGTATCCGGAAGGTGTGCGCACGGGCTCCACGAGCCCCTCCGCCTCCAGGAAACGGATCTTCGAGATCGTGACTTCGGGGAACTCGTCGCGCAGCATGGTCAGCACCGTGCCGATGCTCACCAGCCGCCCGGCCTGGCCGGCGGTGCCGTTCTTCGGGGCACCGCCGGTGGGGGTACGCAGCATGGAACCTTCCCTGGGGTCCCCCCGGACCGGGTCCGGGGGAGGGTCAGATGCCCCGCAGGCTCGCGTAGAAGACCAGCCGGTACTTGCCGATCTGCACCTCGTCGCCGTTGTGCAGGGCGACCGAGTCGATCGGCTCGCGGTTCACGTACGTGCCGTTGAGGCTGCCCACGTCGGAGACGGTGAAGCCGCCTTCCTGGCCCCTGCGGAACTCGACATGGCGCCGGGAGACGGTGACGTCGTCCAGGAAGATGTCGCTCTGCGGGTGCCGGCCCGCCGTGGTCAGCTCGCCGTCGAGGAGGAAGCGGCTGCCCGAGTTGGGGCCGCGCCGGACGATCAGCAGGGCGGAACCCGGCGGCAGCGCTTCCACCGCGGCCTGGGCCTCGGGGGACAGCGAGGACGACGCGTGCGGCTGTCCCGACACCTCGGCCTCGTAGGCCTCGAGGCCCGAGATCGAGATCGTGGACGTGGTCTCCGAGGCACGCTCCGGCGTCAGGCCCGCCCGCAGCGGCGCCCCGCAGTTCGAGCAGAAGCGGCTGGCCGCATCGCTGCGGTGCCCACACCTGCTGCAAACCTGCTCGGCCGACATGGACGGCTCCTCGCGCCGCGGCTGCCCCGCGGAGGCATTGGTGGCATACGGGTCGGGCGCAAACCCTCCACCCGCACTTGAGGTTGATGGTTCACCGAAACCTATGCGTCCGGAACCGGCAGGGTCAACACTCGACGCGCCCTGCGCGCCCGAATTGTCACCCTGGCCGGCCACCTCGTCACGGAAGAGCGGCCGGTCGCCCTGCCCTTCCACCTCGCCGTGCCCAGCGCGGTGCCGTGCGGCACCGCCTTCCTCGCGGTTCTTCTTGCCGAACAACTTCTCAAACAACTTCACGGGCGATTCCCCTTGACCGAAACAGACCCGCCCGTGGGGCAGGACGAACTCTGCATGCACACACCTGCCGACCCGGACATTCTCACAACGTCCGTAACCACCAGACAGTTTCCACCACGCACCGCGACTTCGGTGCGTCGACCCCCCGCAGGCATCCGCCCGCGTGAGCCGGTCCACGTTCCGCCCGACATCACGGCGATGACGACCGAGCGTAGTCAGGCTGCTTCGCAGCCCGCAAGGCATCCACAACGATCTTCGCCGACCGTGTGACGGCGACCGTCGCCTGCTCCTTCTCCAGCGTCTGCACCACCCCACCGGGGATGTTGAGCGCCGGCTCCAGATCCTGCGGCCTTCCGATCACCTTGAACTCGTAGGGCTGTGTGATCTTCTTACCGTCGATCGCGACGCCGCCGCCCTCGTCCGAGAAGTACGAGCTCGCCACCACGCGCACACCGTTGATCTGGATCGCCTCGGCCCCGGCCGCCCGCAGCTCCTGCAGCGTGTCCAGGAGCTGGTCGGACTGCACCTGCCCCTGCGGATCGGTGATCCGCAGGGTGATGCCGGGTCCCTGCGCTGCCACCGTACCGGCGAGGATGCCCAGTTGGCGTTCCTTCTCCACGGTCTGCCTGCGCGCCTCTTCGGCCTGGTTGGAGCTGCTTTCCAGCTCCTTGCGCTGGTCGTCGAGCTTCTGCTTCTCGTCCTCCAGCCGCGTGGTCCGCCCGTCGAGCTCGTCGAGGATCCGTACGAGGTCCTCCTGACGGGCACCGCGCAGCGGGGCGCTGGAGTCGCTGTTCGACCGTACCTGAATCGCGAGGCCCAGCCCGAGGACGAACAGCAGCAACGCGACGATCAGTTGGGCCCGGCTCACGCGCGGCGGCCACAGCCCCGCCGCCAGGCGCTGCCGCCCGGTCTCCTCGGGGGCGGCCGCGGGACCTTCGGAAGGGCCCCGGGAGGGCCCTGGCGCGGCCTGCGCGGGCTGCTCGGCCTGCTCGCCCTTCGGGGGCCGCTCCGGCTCCCCGGACTCCCCCAGCGGAGCGTTCTCGCTGCTCATCGGCCTCACGCCCGGAAGACGTGCCGGCGGATGGCCGCGGCGTTGGAGAAGATGCGGATGCCGAGGACCACGACCACGCCCGTCGACAGCTGCGCGCCGACGCCCAGCTTGTCGCCGAGGAAGACGATCAGCGCGGCCACGACCACGTTGGACAGGAACGACACCACGAAGACCTTGTCCACGAAGATCCCGTCCAGCATCGCGCGCAGACCGCCGAACACCGCGTCGAGCGCGGCGACCACGGCGATCGGCAGATACGGCTCGACGACGGCCGGCACTTCGGGCCGGACCAGAAGTCCGACCACCACTCCGGCCACGAGGCCCAGTACCGCGATCACGATGCACCCTTCTTCGGCTCTTCTGCAGTGGCTGTGCGCACGGTCAGGCTCGACGCGGCCGGCACCCTCACCTCGTCCACGGCGGACAGGGTGTAGCGGATCCCGTAGCTCTCCTGCAGCACGTGCAGGTACTGGCCGTCCACGGAGTCCTGGAAGGTGGTCCCCAGCCGCTTCTTGTCCCCCACCGCGAGGATCTCGTAGGGCGGCACCAGCGGCTTGTTGTCGACCAGTATCGCGTCACCGGCCGCCCTGATCGCCGACAGGGCCGTCAGCCGCTGCCCGTTGATCGAGACGGCCTCCGCGCCGGCCTGCCACAGGCCGTTCACGATGCGCTGCATGTCCCGGTCGCGGACCCGGCCGGTGTCCGAGAAGCCCGCGCTCTCGCGCGGTCCGCCACCGCCGGCGGCGGCGCCCTTGGCGTCGTCCACCACCAGTTTGACGCCGGGACCACGGACTTCGGTTGCGCCCGACAGCAGGGCCACGAGCCTGCCCTGGTCCCCGCCGTGCTGCTTGAGCGCCTCGGCCTGCCGGTCGGCGACCTCGGTGCGCAGCCGCTCGATGTCGCGTTCCAGCCCGTTCGCGTGGCCGTCGGCCCGCTCGACGCGGTCGATCAGCTCCTCGCGCTCCTTGGCCAGGACCGGCGCCGCTATGCGTGCCTGTGCCGCACCCAGCGTGACGACCATGGCCGCGAGCACGAGCCCGGCGGCGAGCGCCAGCTTGGCCTTGAGGGTCCGCGGCAGCCCCGCCGTTCCGTCCGCCTGGCGCCGGGCCGTCGCTTCCGCGTAGCCCTCGTCGAGGCTGTGGTCCATGACGTGCGTCAGCAGCGACATGGAGGCGTCCGGGCGCGCGGGCGGCGTGGCCGAACTCCGGTCGTTGGGCGGCTGGGACATGCCGCACATCGTCGCATGTCGCCACCGCTCCCACCGAATGCGGCCGTCCGGCGGGCCGGTACGGACGACTGCCCGTACCGGCCCGCCGGACCCCTCTGCTACGCGGTGCCGCGTACCGCGCTCAGTGCTGCCCGGCCCCGTCCACGACCGCGCCCCACTCGTCGAGGAGCGCCTGCGCGGACGCGTCGTCGGGTCCTTCCGCCCACAGGTGGGTGACCGCTTCCGCCGGGTCCGGCAGGACCAGCGCCCACCGCCCGTCGGCCTCGACCACGCGCACCCCGTCGGTGGTGTCCACCTGCCGGTCTCCGGCCGCCTCCACGACCCGCCGCATGACGAGCCCCTTGACGGCCCACGGCGTCGGCACGTCCCGCTTGAGGACGTGCGCCCGCGGGATCCGGGCGTCGATCTGGCTCAGCGTGAGCTGGGTCCGCGCGACCAGCCCGATGAGCTGCACGAACGCCGCCGACCCGTCGAAGACGCTGCTGAACTCCGGGACGATGAACCCGCCCCGCCCGTCGCCGCCGAAGATGGTGCTCTCGGCCCGGCCCACGCGGGTCAGGTCGTCGGGCGAGGTCGTCGTCCACTCCACCTGCGTGCCGTGGTACGCCGCCACCTGCTCGGCGACGCGCGTGGTGGTCACGGGCAGCGCCACCTTGCCGCTGCGCTTCTCCGCGGCCACCAGGTCGAGCATGACGAGCAGCGCCCGGTCGTCCTCGATGATCCGCCCGCGCTCGTCGACCAGGGAGATCCGCTCGCCCACCGGGTCGAAGCGCACTCCGAAGGCCGCCCGGGCCGAGGCCACGATCTCCCCGAGCCGGACCAGTCCGGCCCGCCGGGACTCCCTGGTCTCCGTCGGCCGGGACTCGTCCAGTCCGGGATTGATCGTCAGCGCGTCGACCCCGAGCCGGCCCAGCAGGCTGGGCAGCACCAGACCGGCACTTCCGTTCGAGGCGTCGACGACGACCTTGAGGCCGGCGTCCGCGATCCCGGTGATGTCGACCCTGCGCAGCAGGGAGCCCGTGTACGAGTCGAAGACGCTCGACGGGAACTGCAGGTCGCCGATCTCTCCCGGGAAGGCACGCCGGTACTCCTGGCGCGCGTAGACCCGGTCCAGCTTGCGCTGGCCCGCCTGCGAGAGGTCCGCTCCCCGCTCGTCGAGGAACATGATGTCCACCGAGTCCGGCACCCCGGGCGAGGTTCGGATCATGATCCCGCCGGCGGCGCCGCGGGCCGTCTGCTGCCGGGCCACGGGCAGGGGTACGTTCTCCAGGTCCCGTACGTCGATGGCGCTGGCCTGGAGCGCCGAGATCACGGCCCGCTTCAGCGCTCTCGCGCCGCGGGAGTGGTCACGGGCCGTGGTGACGATGGCCCCCTTCTTGAGGGTCGTCGCGTAGGCACCGGCCAGTTTGACCACGAGCTCGGGGGTGATCTCCACGTTCAGGATCCCGGTGACGCCCCGGGCACCGAACAGGTGGGCCTGCCCGCGCGACTCCCAGATCACGGACGTGTTGACGAAGGCGCCGGCTTCGATCGTCTTGAACGGGTAGACGCGGACGTTGCCCTGGACAATGGATTCTTCACCGACGAGGCACTCGTCGCCGATGACGGCACCGTCCTCGATCCGCGCGGCCCGCATGATGTCGGTGTTCTTGCCGATGACGCAGCCGCGCAGGTTGCTGTGGGGGCCGATGTACACGTTGTCGTGGACGACGGCCTTGTGCAGGAAGGCCCCGCTCTTGACGACCACGTTCGACCCGATGACCGTGTGTTCCCGGATCTCCACTCCGGCTTCGACCTTGGCGTAGTCCCCGATGTACAGGGGTCCGCGCAGTACCGCGTCGGGGCTGACCTCGGCGCCTTCTGCGATCCATACCCCGGGGGAGATCTCGAAGCCCTCCATGTCGACCTGGACCTTGCCCTCGAGCACGTCGGCCTGCGCCTTGACGTAGCTCTCGTGGGTGCCGACGTCCTCCCAGTAGCCCTCGGCCACGTAGCCGTAGATCGGCCGGCCTTCCTTCATGAGCTGGGGGAAGACGTCACCGGACCAGTCGACGGACACGTCGGCTTCGACGTAGTCGAAGATCTCGGGTTCCATCACGTAGATGCCGGTGTTGATGGTGTCCGAGAACACCTGGCCCCACGTGGGCTTCTCCAGGAAGCGCTCGACCTTCCCTTCCTCGTCCACGATGGTGATGCCGAATTCCAGCGGATTCGGCACCCGCGTCAGGCACACCGTGACGAGTGCGCCCTTCTCCTTGTGGAAGTTGATGAGATCGGTGAGGTCGAAGTCGGTGAGCGCGTCGCCGGAGATGACGAGGAAGGTGTCGTCCTTCAACGCCTCTTCCGCGTTCTTCACGCTGCCGGCGGTCCCGAGTGGCTTCTCCTCGTTGGCATAGGTGAGCTCCATTCCGAGCTCCTCGCCGTCCCCGAAATAGTTCTTGACGAGCGACGCCAGGAACTGCACGGTGACGACGGTCTCACTGAGCCCATGCCGCTTGAGCAACCTGAGCACGTGCTCCATGATCGGCCGGTTGGCCACCGGCAGGAGCGGCTTGGGCATGCTTGAGGTCATGGGGCGAAGCCGCGTACCTTCGCCACCGGCCATCACGACGGCCTTCATGTCGGAAGAGTCCTCCTAGAGAGATGACGGTCTTGCCGACCTCACCCGTCTCGGACGGTGACTCCGCTACTCCTCCGCGTCAGTACCGGCGCCGAGTGAGCTCAATCGGCCGTGGTGTCCGCCTTCACGAGACGGCGGACTTGCACCACGTAAAGGATTCCTGCCCACCAATAGAGCGTTGTACCCCATCCCGCGAACGCCCATCCGAAAACGGACGCCGTCCAGGCCAGCCAGCCCGTGCCGTCGCTGAGCAGGAGAAGGGGGAACGCGTACATCAGGTTGAAGGTGGCGGCCTTGCCGAGGAAGTTCACCTGGGGCGGCGGATAGCCGTGCCGGCGCAGGATCCACACCATGACCAGCAGCATTGCCTCACGGGCGAGCAGGGCGGCGGTGAGCCAGAGGGGCAGGATCTCCCGCCAGGTGAGGCCGAACAGCGTGGTCAGGACGTAGAGGCGGTCCGCGGCGGGGTCCAGTAGCCGCCCCAGGTTGCTGATCTGATTCCAGCGCCGCGCGAGTTTCCCGTCGAGGTAGTCACTGATCCCGCTGAGCATGAGGACCGCGAGTGCCCACCCGTCGTACCCCGCCAGGATCAGCCAGAGGAAGAGCGGTACGCCTGCGAGCCGAGCCATGCTCAGGATGTTCGGAATGGTGAAAATTCGGTCAGTCTGGACCCGAGTCTCCTGGACCTCCACCCGGGGGCCTCCACTGTGACTGTAGAAAATGTCGAATCGATGCCCCCTGACCCTACAGGAGTCCCCGAGCCGGCCTGCCGGGCCCTGAACGCAGAAAAGCCCCGCACCATAAGGTGCGGGGCTTTCCCACAATGATTGTTCGGCGGCGTCCTACTCTCCCACAGGGTCCCCCCTGCAGTACC
>NZ_JBEXPG010000104.1:0-18073 GCF_040611935.1 Streptomyces sp. NPDC006512
CGCGTACTGGACGTACTTGGCTTTCGCCCGGTGCGGCGAGAGCGCGTGCCAGGCGTCGCGGGGCAGACGGGAGTTTGACGACAGGCCCTAGGGCCGTGACCGGGGGCCCGGCCGGGACGGCTGGTGTTCCCGGCGGGCGGACGGCCGGCGGTGGCCGTCCCGGAGGGCGCCGGCTGAGCCGAACGCCCCGTGCACGGCGGTAAATCGGGTGGATCCGCCCGATCCGGATACCTAGAGTGACCGGACACCCCGCCGCCGACCAGGAGCCCGCCATGCGCACCCACTACCCCCGTACGGCGCATCTGCCCTGGTCCCCCGGTGCGTCCTCGGACGACGTACGGGCCTCCGGGCCCTCGGCGCTGGCCGGGCGCGAGGTGGTGGTCACCGAGAAGCTCGACGGGGAGAACACCACCCTGTACGCGGACGGCCTGCACGCGCGCTCGCTCGATGCGGCGCACCACCCCTCCCGGGCCTGGGTGAAGGGCCTCCAGGGCCGGATCGGCGCCGGGATCCCCGACGGCTGGCGGGTGTGCGGCGAGAACGTGTACGCCCGTCACTCGCTGGCCTACGAGGACCTGGACAGCTGGTTCTACGGGTTCTCGGTGTGGGACGGCGACCACTGCCTGGACTGGGACCGGACCGTGCGATTCCTGCGCCGTCTCGGCGTGCCCTCCCCGCGCGTGCTGTGGCGCGGCGTCTACGACGAACGCGCGCTGCGCCGGCTGCGTCTCGACACCAGCCGTCAGGAGGGCTACGTCGTACGGACCGTGGCGGGCTTCGGACGCGAGGACTTCGGCCGCTACGTGGCCAAGTGGGTCCGGGGCGGTCACGTGCAGACCGACACCCACTGGATGTACGCCCCGGTGGTGCCGAACGGGCTCGGCCCGGCGGCTCCGCTGTGGGCGGCCGCTTCGGGCGCGGCGCCGGACGTCCCCGGGCTGCTCGGTGCGCTCGGCATGGAGCCGCGACCGGCGCCCGGGGCGCGGGAGGCCGCCGCCGACACGGCCGCCCGGCTCGACGCGGCGGGCCGGACCGGGGAGGCCCGGCTGACGGGCGTGCTGGCCGCGGTCCTGCACCGGGAACCCCGCGCGGCCCTCGCGGCGCGGCTGGCCGGGGGCCCGCTCGGCATGGCGGCGGCGCGCCGGGTGGCGGACCTGGTGGGGCTGTACCCGGCCCTGCGGCGGCCGTTCCCGGACGAGCGGCGGCGGGCCGGGCTGGTCCGCATGGCGGCGGCCGCCGACCTCGGGGTGCTGCACGCGCTGGCGCTCTCGGTACCCGGCTCCCCCGACTCCCCCGGCTCCTCCGACTCCCCCGGGTCCGACGGTGACGCGGGGGCGCGGGAGTGCGCGGAGTGGTCCGCGCTGTACGCGGAGGAGGCGGGGCTGCTCGGCCCGGACCCGCTGGGCGCGCTCCGCGAGGGACTGCGGCGGGCCCTGGCGGGCCTGGACGCGGACGCGGCGGACCGGTGCTGGGCGGAGGCCCGCGAGGCCTTCGGACGGGGCGGGATCTCCACCCCCGAGGAGGCCGTCGCGGCGACCTGGCGCTGGCGCGACGCCGCGTCCCGACCGCGGCTGGTGCAGTTGTGCGGGCCTTCGGGCAGCGGCAAGAGCACCTTCGCGCGGACCCTGCCGGGGGTGGACGCGTACGTCGGTCTCGACGACCTGCGCGCGGCCCGGGGCTCGCGGGCCGACCAGCGGGCCAATCCGGAAGTGCTGCGCGAGGGCCTGGACCGGCTGGACCGGGCCCTGGCCGCGGGCGGGACGGTGGTCTGGGACGCCACCTCGCTGACCGAGCAGCAGCGCGGCCTGGCCGGGGCCGTGGCACACCGCCGCGACGCGCTGGTCACCCACGCGGTGGTGCTGGTCGGGGAGGCGGAGCTGTTGCGGCGCAACGCCGTGCGGCAGCATCCCGTACCGGAGGCCGTCCTCACCGGGCAGCTGCGCCGGTTCAGCCCGCCCTATCCGGGCCAGGCGCACCGGACCTGGTACGTCGGAGCGGGCGGCACGGTCGAGGACACGGCCGGCGGCGCGGGCCCGCGGGACGAGACGCGCGGCGACGGCGCCGGCGACACGGGGGAGGACGTCTGATGCGTACCAGTGAGGAGCTCTACCACCAGGTCCGCTGGGACCCGCGGTTCGATCCGGCGCGGTTCACGCTCGGCCTGCTCCAGCGCGGCGCCGCCCCCAAGCGGGTCCCGCTGCCCTCCTTCGTGCCGGGCGGCGACATCCCCTGGCACCGGGTGCTGTTCGTCGAGGCGGACGGCGAGCTGGTGTGGGACCGCGCGACCGGGGTGGACGTGATCGACACGACCCCGGCGGGGCGGGTCCGTGAACGGCGTCTGCTGGACGCCCCCTTCTTCGCCGCCCGCACCCCGCACGCGTGGGACCCCGCGGGCGGCGGCGCCTGGCGGCCGGTTCGGGCCGAGCCCGTCGCCGCGGCTCCGGCCCGGGTCCGGCTGCTGTCCTGGAACACCCTGTGGGACCGCTACGACGCCCCGCTCATCGCCACCGCGCGGCGCAGGCCGCTGCTGCTGGCCGACCTGGAGGCCGCCGACGCCGACGTGATCGCGCTCCAGGAGGTCGAACCGGCCCTGCTGGCACTGGTGCTGGCCGCGCCGTGGGTGAGGGCGGGGTACACCCTGGGCACCGATCCGCACGGCGGGGACGTGCCGGGCTGCGGGCTGCTGATCCTCAGCCGGCTGCCGGTGCGGGAGGCGGGGCTGCACGTGCTGCGGCGGCACAAGGCGGTCGCCGCCGTCACCGTGGACACCGCCGCCGGGCCGCTCGTCGTCGCCGCGACGCACCTGACCAGCGACCACACCGAGAACGGCGCCGCGCTGCGCGCGGTCCAACTGGCGCGGATCGCCGAGGGGACGGCCGGTCTCGAAGCGGACCTGGCGCTGCTCGGCGACTTCAACGACGGCCGGTCCGGGGCCGAGGGGCCGGCCGCCGCGCTGGGGCTGCGGGACGCGTGGAGCGAGGTGCACGGGGCCGGCGACGACACCCCGACCTTCGACCCCGTCGGCAACCCGCTGGCCGCGGTGGGCTCCCTGACGGGCCGGCCGGGCCGCCTGGACCGGATCCTGCTGCGGTCGTCGGCCGCGCGGGTGGCGGCGGCCGCGCTGCGGGGCGACTCCCCCGCCCCGGAGGGGCTGTTCATCTCGGACCACTACGGGGTGGAGGCGACGCTGGAGTACGGGACGCTGGAGTACGGGACGCCGGACGCGGGGCCCGCGCGGCTCGGCGTACCGGCGACCGCGCGGACGGCGGTGGCCTGGCTGCCCCCGGAGGACCCGGCGGTGGCGGAGCTGCGGCGGCGGCACGACCCGGCGTACGGCCGGTGGCCCGCGCACGTGAACCTGCTGTTCGGCTTCGTACCGGAGTCCTCCTTCGACGGGGCGCTGCCGCTGCTGGGCGACGTCGCGGCCGGGACGGCGCCGTTCACCGCCCGGCTGGAGGGCGTGCACGCCTTCGGGCACCGGGAGGAGGCCACCGTGTGGCTGGACCCGGCGGCCGACGGGGACACCGCGTGGCAGGCGCTGCGGCGGGCGTTGGCGGAACGCTTCCCCGGGTGCGCCGGGCCCGGCCGCGCCGGCGGCTACACCCCGCACCTGACGCTGGGGCGGAGCCGGGATCCGCGGCGTGCGGAGCGGGAGTTCACCGCGCGGCTCGCGGGCGGGCGCAGCGCGCCGGTCGGGCGGCTCGCGGTGCTGTCGCGGCGCGGCGCGGGGCCGATGGAGGTCCGGGCGACGGTGGAACTGGGCACGGGCGAGGTGCGCACGCTGCACGAGGCATCGCCCCTGGCCGCCTACCGTACGGGCCCGCAGGAGGCGACCTGGCCGGAGCGGGCCGCCCGGGAGGAGCGGCTGCTGCCCACGGCGGAGGTCGTGGAGCGGGTGGCCACGGCCCTCGGGGACGGCGCGGTGGTGCGGGTCGCCGGGTCGCGGCGGATGGGGTGCGCTCCGCCGTGGGCCGATCTGGACCTGGTCGCGCTGGTGCCGGGCGGGCCGGGCCGCGCCGGGCTGCGGGAGCGGGTGGCGGCCGCTCTGCCGGAGGCCGTGCGGCTACGGGAGGTGACGGGGGCTCGGGTGCCGGGGCTGCGGTTTCGCCTCGGGCAGCGGGACGTCGACCTGGTGGTGGTCGCCACCGGCGGCACCGACCCGGCGGAGGCCGTCGTACGACGGGCGGAGCTGGGCGAGGCCGCCGCGGTGGCGCTGAGCGCGCTCGGCGACGCGGACGCCGTACGGGAGTCCGTGGGCGCGGAGGGCGCCGCCGCCTTCTCCCGGCTGGCGCTGGAGGTGAAGGCCTGGGCTCGGGCGCGGGGTCTGGACTCGGCTCCCTTCGGCGGACTGCCGGGGCTGGCCTGGGCGGTGCTGGCCGCGCGGACCGTCCGGACGGCCCGGGACCTGGAGCCGGCGGCGCTGCGGCGGGAGTTCTTCGGGACGTGGGCCGCCTGGGACTGGAAGGAGCCGGTGGAGCTCCTGCCGTCCGGTCCGGCGGGGCCGGGGAGCAGATCCGGCCCCGCGCCGGTCACCGTACTGACCCCGTCGGAGCCGGTGCGCAGCTGTACCGCTCAGGTCGGGGCCGGGCTGCGGGACCTGCTGGTGCGGGAGCTGTACCGGGCCTGGGAGGTGCTGGAGGCGGAGCCGGACGGCTTCGAGGGGCTGCTGTGCGCCCCGCCGCTGCACCGGCGGCACGCGGCCTGGGCCGTGGTGACCGTACGGGGTGAGGCGCCCGGGGAGTTCGAGGAGAACCTGGGGCGGGCCCGGGGCCGGATGCGGGCCCTGCTCGGCGCGCTGGAGGAGGCCGGGGTGGCCGACGCGCACGCCTGGCCCCGCCCCTTCGAGCTGACGGCCACGCTGGCCCGCTACGCGGTCGGGCTGGGCTGCGCGCCGCCGGACGCGGACCGGCTGGACGGCGTCGGGGCCGCGTGGTCCGCATCGCTGCCCGGGGTCGAGGTCGGCCGGGCCGCCTGCGGCGAGGTGCCGGACCTGATCTGACGGGCCGCCGGACGGCGACGAGTATCGAACGCACGGCGCCGTCCGCCTCCCCGGTGCGGACACTTCCCGAAGGCCGTCCGCCTGCCCGGAGCTCCGTCCCGCCTCAGCGGGCACGGCGGAACGGAGCGGTCAGGAGCATCAGTAGAGCCTCGTCGGGATTTTTCGTCAACACTTTTCACAAGGATTGAAGAAACCCCAAGTTCACAGGCCTGACCGGCAATTGACACACCATTCGGCCTTCGTTTCATGAACGCCCAACCCCTTGACGGCCCCCGTGGCGGGCAGTTCACTCACGCTTCGATCCCCCCGGATCCAAGACGTCAGGAGTGCCCCCCATGCCACGCCTCTCCGATCACCCGCCACGACTCACCGCCGCGGCCCTCGCCGCCGCACTGGTCGCGGCCCTGCTCGTGCTGCTCCCCGGCACCGCCGCCACGGCGGCGCCCACGCTCC
Source organism: Streptomyces sp. NPDC006512 (assembly GCF_040611935.1). Lineage (NCBI taxonomy): Bacteria > Bacillati > Actinomycetota > Actinomycetes > Kitasatosporales > Streptomycetaceae > Streptomyces > Streptomyces sp. NPDC006512. The sequence goes on from NZ_JBEXPG010000104.1 coordinate 5,453, forward strand.
TCTCCCAGGGCAGGCCCGCCACCGCCTCCAGCGTCGAGGGCGCCGGCACCCCGGCCGCCGCGGCCGTCGACGGCGACAACGGCACCCGCTGGTCCAGCCAGTTCGCCGACCCGCAGTGGATACAGGTCGACCTCGGCGCGCCCGCGCAGCTCAGCCAGGTGGTGCTGCGCTGGGAGGCGGCCGCCGCCAAGGCGTACCGGATCGAGCTGTCCACCGACGGCGCCAACTGGTCCACCGCGTACTCGGCCTCCGCCGGAGCGGGCGGGACCGCGACGCACGACATCACCGGCACCGCCCGGTACGTGCGGATGTACGGCACCGAGCGCACCACCGGCTACGGCTACTCGCTGTGGGAGTTCCAGGTGTACGGCACCGACGGCAGCGGCCCGGTCATCCCCGGCGGCGGCGACCTCGGCCCCAACGTGATCGTCTTCGACCCGTCGACGCCGAACATCCAGGGCCGGCTGGACCAGGTCTTCGCGCAGCAGGAGTCGGCGCAGTTCGGCTCCGGCCGCTACCAGTTCCTCTTCAAGCCGGGCACCTACAACGGTCTCAACGCCCAGATCGGCTTCTACACCTCCGTCTCGGGCCTGGGGCTGAACCCCGACGACACCACCATCAACGGGGACGTGACCGTCGACGCCGGCTGGTTCGGCGGCAACGCCACCCAGAACTTCTGGCGTTCGGCCGAGAACCTCGCGCTCAACCCGGTGAACGGCACCAACCGCTGGGCCGTCTCGCAGGCCGCGCCCTTCCGCCGGATGCACGTGAAGGGCGGCCTCAACCTGGCTCCGAACGGCTACGGCTGGGCGTCGGGCGGCTACATCGCCGACTCCAAGATCGACGGGCAGGTCGGCAACTACTCGCAGCAGCAGTGGTACACCCGGGACAGCTCGATCGGCGGCTGGTCCAACGCGGTGTGGAACCAGGTGTTCTCCGGGACCCAGGGCGCGCCGGCGCAGTCGTACCCGAACCCGCCCTACACCACCCTCGACACCACGCCCGTCTCGCGGGAGAAGCCCTTCCTGTACCTGGACGGGGCCGAGTACAAGGTCTTCGTGCCGGCGAAGCGCGTGAACGCTCGCGGCACCTCCTGGGGCGGCGGCGCGCCGCAGGGCACCTCGGTGCCGCTCAGCCGGTTCTACGTGGTCAAGCCGGGTGCGACCGCGGCGACGATCAACCAGGCGCTGGCCCAGGGCCTGCACCTGCTGTTCACGCCCGGGGTCTACCACGTGGACCGCACCATCCAGGTGAACCGCCCGGACACGGTGGTGCTGGGCCTCGGCCTCGCGACGATCGTCCCGGACAACGGGGTGACCGCGATGAAGGTCGCCGACGTGGACGGGGTGCGGCTGGCGGGCTTCCTCGTCGACGCGGGCCCGGTCAACTCGCCCACCCTGCTGGAGGTCGGCCCGGCGGGCGCCGCCACGGACCACGCGGCGAACCCGACGACCGTGCAGGACGTGTTCATCCGGGTCGGCGGCGCGGGCGCGGGCAAGGCGACGCTCGGCATGGTGGTCAACAGCCACGACACGATCGTCGACCACACCTGGATCTGGCGGGCCGACCACGGGGACGGGGTGGGCTGGGAGACCAACCGCTCCGACTACGGGTTCCGCGTCAACGGGGACGACGTGCTGGCCACCGGGCTGTTCGTCGAGCACTTCAACAAGTACGACGTGGAGTGGAACGGCGAGCGCGGCCGCACGATCTTCTTCCAGAACGAGAAGGCGTACGACGCGCCCAACCAGGCCGCGATCCAGAACGGTTCCGTCAAGGGCTACGCGGCCTACAAGGTGGCCGACTCGGTGAACACCCACGAGGGCTGGGGCCTGGGCAGCTACTGCTACTACAACGTCGACCCGACGATCCGTCAGGATCACGGCTTCCAGACGCCGGTGAAGCCCGGAGTGAGGTTCCACGACCTGCTGGTGGTCTCGCTCGGCGGCAACGGCCAGTACGAGCACGTCGTCAACGGCACCGGCGCGCCCACCTCCGGTACCTCGACCGTCCCTTCGACCGTGCTCTCGTTCCCCTGATCCGCCCCTGACCCCCGGAGCGGACGGGGCGGCCGGCGGGCCGCCCCGTCCGCGTACGGGAGGGCGCACGCCCTCAAGGTGTCGCGGGCGGGGACCGCCGTGCCGCTCAGACCTCGATGACGATCTTGCCGGCGGTGTGGCCGGCCTGGCTGAGGGCGAAGGCGGCCGCGAGTTCGGAGAGCGGGAAGGTCTCGGCGACGGTGACGGTGAGGCGGCCCTCGTCGGCGAGGCGGCCCAGGGCGGCGAGGTCGGAGCCGACGGGGCGCACCCACATCCACTGGCCCCCGGCGCCGAGGACCGTCTGGTCGGCGATGGAGGCGTGCCGGCCGCCCTCGGCGAGGACGGCCCGGGTGGTGTCGAGGACGCCGCCGACGAAGTCCGCGACGACGCTGACCCCGTCGGGGGCGAGGGCGCGGACCCGGTCGGCGAGGCCGTCCCCGTACTCGACGGGTTCGCAGCCCAGTTCGCGCAGCCGGTCGTGGTTGCGGGGGGAGGCGGTGCCGATGACGCGGGCGCCGAGCGCGCGGGCGATCTGGACGCCGAGGGAGCCGACGCCGCCGGCCGCCCCGTGGATGAGTACGGTGTCGCTCTTCCCGGTGTCGAGGCGGGTCAGCAGCTGGAAGGCGGTGAGCCCGGCGAGCGGCAGTCCCGAGGCCTGCTGCCAGGTCAGGGAGGCGGGCTTCGGCGCGAGGGCGCGTACGGGCACGGTGACGAACTCGGCGAAGGTGCCGCCGTGCACCCAGTCCTTGCGGGCGTAGGCGATGACCTCGTCCCCGGCCGTGAACTCGGGGGTGTCGATGCCGACCCACTCGACGGTGCCGGCGACGTCCCAGCCGGGGACGACGGGGTAGGCGACGTCCATCAGGCTGTCGAGCCCGCCCGACATGATCTTCCAGTCCACCGGGTTGACGGACGCGCACCGCACGCGGACGAGGACCTCGCCGGGGCCGACCTTGGGGACCGGCAGCCGGGTCTCGGAGAGCACCTCCGTTCCGCCGTACGTCTCGTACGCCATCGCCCGCATGGTGCCCTCGATGTCCTCGGACATGCGCCTCGCCTCTCCGTGAGCTGGTGGAAGCACTCCCTTCCTCATCCCACCACGAAAGGCCGTGCCCGACCCGGCAGGCGGGGCGGGCACGGCGCGGCGCGTCCGGCGGGACGGTCACCGGGCCCGGTGGGCGGCGATCACCTCCGCGTAGTGGCGGCCGCTGGACTTCACGGTGCGCCGCTGGGTCGGGTAGTCCACGTGGACGAGGCCGAAGCGCTTGTCGTAGCCGTAGGCCCATTCGAAGTTGTCCAGCAACGACCAGGCGTAGTAGCCGGCGAGGGGGGCGCCGCGGCGGGCGGCGCGGGCGCAGGCGGCGAGGTGGGCGGTCAGGTAGGCGGCGCGTTCCGGGTCGTGGACGCTGCCGTCGGGGGCGACGGCGTCGGGGTAGGAGGAGCCGTTCTCGGTGACGTGGATGCGGCGGGCGCCGTACTCGTCGGTGAGGCGCATGAGCAGGGTTTCGATGCCGCTCGCGTCGACCTCCCAGTCCATGCCGGTGCGGGGGACGCCGGGGCGGTCGATCTGGCGGGCGTGGGGGGCGGGGCCGTCCGGGTCGGCGGTGACGGTCTGCGGGAAGTAGTAGTTGAGGCCGGTCCAGTCGAGGGGGGCGCCGATGACGTCGAGGTCGTCGGGGCGTTCGGGCAGGTCGACCCCGTACACCTCGCGCATGTCGGCGGGGAAGCCGCGGCCGTGGACGGGGTCGAGCCACCAGCGGTTGACGTGGCCGTCCATGCGGCGGGCGGCCGCCCGGTCGGCGTCGCCCGCGGTGGCGGGTTCGATGGTGGACAGGTTGTTGACGATGCCGATCCGCGCGCCGGGGGCGGCGGCGCGGACGGCGGCGGTGGCCAGGCCGTGGCCGAGGAGGAGGTGGTAGGAGGCGCGGACGGCGGCGGTCAGGTCGGTCAGGCCGGGCGCCATCCTGCCCTCCAGGTGGCCGATCCAGGCGGAGCACAGCGGCTCGTTGAGGGTGGCCCACTCGGTGACGCGGTCGCCGAGGCGACCGGCGACCAGGCCGGCGTACGAGGCGAAGTGCTCGGCGGTGGCCCGTTCGGGCCAGCCGCCGCGGTCCTGGAGGGCCTGGGGCAGGTCCCAGTGGTAGAGGGTGACGGAGGGGGCGATGCCGGCGGCGAGGAGTCCGTCGACGAGGCGGTCGTAGAAGTCGAGGCCCTTGGCGTTGACCGGGCCGTCGCCGCCGGGGACCACGCGCGGCCAGGCCACGGAGAACCGGTAGGCGTTGGTGCCCAGTTCCTTCATGAGGGCGATGTCCTCCTGCCACCGGTGGTAGTGGTCGCAGGCGGTGTCGCCGTTGTGGCCGCCGTCGACGGCTCCGGGGGTGCGGGAGAAGGTGTCCCAGATGGAGGGGGCGCGGCCGTCCTCGTCGACGGCGCCCTCGATCTGGTAGGCGGAGGTGGCGGTGCCCCAGACGAAGTCGCGGGGCAGGGCGGCGAGGTCGACGGCGTGGCTGGTGGTGACGAAACGGGTTTGGGAAAGGGTCACTTGACGGCTCCTGCCGTGAGTCCGGCCACCAAGTACCGCTGAAGCAGCAGGAATCCGGCGACGACGGGGATGCTGACGACGAGCGAGGCGGCCATGATCTGGTTCCAGTACACGTCGTTCTGCGTGGAGTAGCCCTGGAGGCCGATGGCGAGGGTGCGGGTGGTGTCGTTGGTCATGACCGAGGCGAACAGCACCTCGCCCCAGGCGGTCATGAAGGCGTACACGGCGACGGCGACGATGCCGGGTACGGCGGCCGGGACGACGACGCGGAACAGGGCGCCGAGGGGGCCGCAGCCGTCGACGGTGGCGGCTTCGTCGAGTTCGCGGGGGACCGAGTCGAAGTAGCCGATGAGCATCCAGATGGAGAAGGGGAGGGAGAAGGTCAGGTAGGTGAGGACGAGTCCGCCGCGGGAGCCGTAGAGGGCGACGCCCGTGGTGTTGCCGATGTTGACGAAGATCAGGAAAAGCGGCAGGAGGAAGAGGATCCCCGGGAACATCTGGGTGGACAGCACGGTGACGGTGAACACCCGCTTGCCGCGGAACCGGTAGCGGCTGACGGCGTAGGCCGCGAAGACGGCGATGACCACGGACAGGACGGTGGCGGCGCCGGCGACGATCAGGGAGTTGAGGAAGTACTTGGCGAGCGGGATGGTGTGCCAGATGTCGGCGTACGGACGGACGGTGAGCCCGCTGGGGATCCAGCGGAACTGGCCGGCCACGTCCTCCAGGGGCTTGAGGGAGCTGGTGACCATCACGTAGACGGGCAGCGCCACGAAGCCGGCGAGCAGGGTGAGGAAGACGGCCCGCACCGCCCTGAACGAGGCGGGCGGGTCGAGCGGGCTGCGCGTCCGCGTCCGTGTTCGCGTTCGTGTTCGTGTTCGCGTTCGCGTGTCAGTGGGCATCGGATTTCCTCCGTCCGCGCGTGGTGACCAGCAGGTACACGGCGGTGACCAGCAGCAGGAAGAGCAGCAGCAGCACGGACATGGCCGATCCGGTGCCGAAGTTCCAGGTGACGAAGCTGGACTGGTAGATGTGGATGGAGACCAGGTCGGCGGCCTCGGGGGCGGACTTGCCGAAGAGGACGAACGGTGTGTTGAAGTCGTTGAAGGTCCACAGGAACAGCACCAGGAGCAGGACCTGGTTGACCGCTCCGACGGAGGGCAGGGTGATCCGCCGGACCTGCTGCCAGACGCCGGCGCCGTCGAGGGCGGCGGCCTCGTACAGCTCCCGGGGGACGTTCTGGAGCGCGGCCGTCACGATGAGGAAGGCGAACGGCCAGCCCTTCCAGACGGAGACGACGAGCAGGGCCCAGAAGCTGTTGTCGCCGAGCAGCCAGAAGGTGTGGTCGGCGCCGCCGATGCCGAGCTGGTCGTGCAGGACGTGGTTGACCAGGCCGTTGTCCCGCTGGAACATGAACGACCAGGTGATGACGGCCGCGTAGACGGGCAGGGCGTACGGGACCAGGAACAGCGCCCGCAGGAACCCCCGGCCGCGGAAGCGCTCCTGCGTGAACACGGCGGCTGCGGTGCCCAGGAGCCAGCACAGGCCGACGGACAGCAGGGTGAACAGGCAGGTCGTGAGGAAGGACCCGAGCAGGGCCTCACCGACGGGCCGGTCGACGTCGACGGCGAGTTCGTAGTTGTCGAAGCCCGTCCAGGGGGCGCCGGTCCAGTCGCGGATGTGGAACTGGGTGAGCTCCCGGAAGCTCGCCACGATCCCCATCGCCATGGGGACGAGGTGGACGAGCAGTTCGAGGAGGAGTGCGGGCAGGAGCAGCAGGTAGGGCAGGGCGGCGCGGCGGGCGCGGGCGCCGCGGCGGACCCGGCGGGCGGTGCGCCGCACCGGGCCGGCCGCGGGTGGTGGCGGGGGCGGGGTCGCGGCCGGTGCGGGGGGCGCGGACGGTGAGACGGTCATCGCGGGCGGCTCAGTTCGCCATCTGCTGCTGGGCCTTGGTGAGCTTCGCCCGCACCGATTCGGTGGTGACGGGGTGCCCTGCGGCGGCCTCGGCGAACAGTTCCTTCACGGCGGTGCCCACGGCGGTCTCGAACTGGGACTCCTCGGGGACCTGCGGGAGGGGTGCGGCGCTGGTGCCGAGGGTTTCGCGCAGCACGGTGAGGTCGTCGGTGGCGAAGGCGGGGTCGCTCTGGGCTGCCTTGACCGGCGGGATGGACCCGTAGGTCTTGTTGAGGAGCTTCTGCTCCTCGTCGCTGGTCATGAACTTCACGAACTTCAGGGCGCCGTCGATGTTGTCGGTGTTCCTGAAGACGGCCAGGTTGATCCCGGCGACCATGGAGTTGATGTTCCGGCCGCTGCCGGGGGTGCCTCCGGCCGGGACGGGGACGGGGGCGACCCCCCAGTCGCCGTCCTTCATGCCGTTGGCCTTGAAGCTGGTGGCCGCGTTCTGCCACAGGACCATCGCGGTCCTGCCGTTGGCGAAGTCCTGGAGGGACTGGTTCTTGTCGTACTCGGCGTTCCCCGGGGCGATGATCTTGTCCTTGGCCATGAGGTCGACGTACTGCTTGACGGCCTCGACGTTGCCCGGGCTGTCGAAGGTGGGCTTGCCGGAGGCGTCGAAGAAGGCGGCGCCGTGCTGCTGGGAGAAGACGAAGGCCTGGTGGATGTTGTTGGAGAGGTTGGCCCCCTCGGCGCCCAGCGCCCACTTTCCGTCCTTGGACAGCAGCCGGCCGGTGGTGACCATCTCGTCCCAGGTGGCGGGCGGCTTCTCGATGCCCGCTTCCCGGAACATCTTCTTGTTGTAGTAGAGCGCGTACGACATGGAGTAGAGGGGGACGGCGGCCGGGTCCTGGCCGGTGGCGCCGGCCGATCCGATGGCGGAGGCGACGAAGCGGTCCTTGCCCCCGATGGCGTCGAAGTGCTCGGCGTCCCAGGGCAGCAGGGCGCCGGTGGCCTGGAGCGAGGAGGACCAGGTGTTGCCGATGTTGAGGACGTCCGGGCCCTGGCCGGAGGCGGTGGCGGCGAGGATCCGGTTGAGCAGGTCCGACCAGGGGACGACTTCGAGCTTGACCTTGATGCCGGTCTGCTGCTCGAACTTCTTGAGCTCGGGGCCGAGGGCCGCCTCGTCCGCCGCGATGTCGGGGCCCTGGTTGGAGGCCCAGTAGGTGAGCTCCTTGGGGGCGGTGTTGGTTCCGCCCCCGCCGTCCGCGGTGCCGCCGCCGCAGGCGGTGGCGGTGACGGCGAGGAGGGAGACGGTCACGGCGGCGGCAGCGGCTCGGGTTCTGCGCATGGCGGATCGGCCCCTTTCGGCAGGGTCGTGGGAAGGCCGGCACGCCGGGCCCCGGGTGTCGTCGGCCCGTGACCTCGGCAGCACCTGTTGCGTCCAGGCCTTAATTTAGGACGTGAGTTAAGCCTCGCGAAAGGGTCGCGTCAAGGGGTCGCGCAGGGGTATGTTGCGAGCGAAGTCACGTCGGAAGGAGCCAGATGACCACGGGGCGTAGCGGACGTACGGTGCGGGACCTGCGGCGCGGTAACCGCAGCGCCGTCCTACGGCGGTTGTACTTCGGCGGACCGATGAGCCGGCAGGAACTGGGGCCCGAGACCGGGCTGAGCTCGGGCTCCGTCAGCAACGTCGTCGGTGAGCTCGTCGCGGACGGACTGCTGGAGGAGGCCGGGATCGTCGACTCCGACGGCGGCCGGCCGCGCACCCTGCTGCGGGTGGCCCCCGGCAGCGCCCACATGATCGGGGTGGACGTCGGCGAAACCCGGGTGCGGGTCGAGCTGTTCGACCTCACCCTGACCGAACTGGCCCGCACCGAACTGCCGTTGCTGCCGCGCGGCTGCTACGACGTCGGCCCGATCGTGGACCACGTACGGACCGGCATCGCCACCGTCCTCGCCGACGCCGGCGTCGGCACGGACCGCCTGCTGGGTGTCGGCGTGGGCGTCCCGGGCATCGTGGACCGCGAGGCACCCGGCGGAACGGTGGTGCACGGACAGACGATCGGCTGGGACGCGGTACCGCTGGAAGCGCTGCTCCGCGCGACGAAGGCCCTCCCGGAGGAGGTCCCGTACCTCATCGACAACGGCGCGCGGACCCTGGGCCAGGCCGAGATGTGGTTCGGGGCGGGCCGGGGCGCACGGGAGGCGGTCGTGGTCCTCTTCGGGTCGGGCGTCGGCGCGAGCCTGATCACCGACGGCTCGGGCACCGCCCTGGAGTGGGGGCACTTGACGGTGTCCGTGGGGGGCCGCCGCTGCCGGTGCGGGGCGCGGGGCTGCCTGGAGGCGTACACCGGGGCGGAGTCGGTCCTCGCCCGGTGGGCGGAGCGGGGCGGGAATCCGGGCCGGGGGAACGGTGGGGCCGACGAGGCCGAAGGGATCGAAGGGATCGAGGGGATCGACGAGGAGGAGGCGCTGGCGGCGCTGCTGGCGGCGGCGGACGGAGGCGACGCGCTCGCGCTGGAGGTCCTGGAGGAGACGGCGGAGTACCTGGGCGCCGGCCTGTCGGACCTGATCAACCTGTTCCGGCCGGAGCGGATCCTCATCGGCGGCTGGGCCGGCCTGCTGCTGGGCCCGCACGTCCTCCCGGCGGTCCGGGAGCACGCGACGCGCTACTCGCTGCGGCACCCGGCGGCCCGGGTCTCCATCGACCTGGGCTCCCTCGGCCCGGACGCGGTCACCGTGGGCGCGGCGACGCTCCCCCTGTCGGCCTTCTTCGCCGCGGGCGGCCGCCGCACCCTCCCGGAACGCCCGCCCGAACAGCCGGGCTGGCAGACGGCGCTGGAGGTCCGGAGCACGACGGCCACGTGACCGGGCTGAGCGGACCCGGGGCGGGCGCCGGGCCGACGCGGGGCTGATCCGCCCGCGGCCTCCGCCGCGCTCCCGTCGAGGTGGACGTCGAGTCAGCCCGGGCCGGGATGCCTTGGCCGCGCTCGAATCTTCGAAGCCGACCACCGCCACGTCCTGCGGGGTCCGGCGCCGGCATTGCCGCAGCACCAGGCAGGCCCCCCTGGGCCGTGCGGCCGTCCGTCGCGAACAACACCCCGTCCGGGTAAGGCGTTCCGGATGTTGTGCTTCCGCTGCTGAATGTAGTACTTCTTATACATGAGCGAGCAGGTGCACAACAGGCTGGCGGTGGTCCGCGCCGAGCGGAAGGTGTCGCGACAGGCACTGGCCGAGGCAGTGGGCGTCCACTACCAGACCATCGGCTACATCGAGCGCGGGCAGTACAACCCCAGCCTCGACCTGGCCCTGAAGGTGGCCCGTTTCTTCGGTCTGCCGGTGGAGGCGCTGTTCTCCCTGGAGCCGTTCCAGCCGCTCACCGACGAGGTCTACGGGAGGAAGCAATGACGACCACGACGCGCTACGACCGGCGCATGTACACCCTGATGAACGACCGCCGGGCGGCGGCGGTCTATGCCACGACGGGACGCCGCCGACTGCTGGTCGGGACGCACATGGCCCTCACCGCGGTCGGGGTGGGAGCGTGGATCGCCACGGTCTTCGGCCCCGGACTCGGGCCGGCCGTCGTGGTCGCCGTCGCACTGCTGCCCTGGGTCCTGCTCACCGGCATGCTCAACGGGGCCACGCGCGGACTGCTCGAACTGCGCGGCCGGATGCTGGACGAGAGGCAGCTCGTCGAGCGCGACCGGGTACGGGCGCTGGCCCACCGCATCACCCTGTGGCTGCTGGTCGCCGCCGCGTTCGGCACCGGCGCCCACAGCGCCCTGACGGACACTCCGCTCCAGGCAGCCGCGACCCCGTTGCTCTTCGGCGTCCTCGCCGTGCACTGGATGATGCCGCTGTGGGTGGCGGGGCTGCGGGTCCAGGACGACCTGACCGACGACGAGTCGTAGGCCCGGGCACGGGCCGGACGCCGCCCGTCCGGCGCGTTCACGCGCCGGACGGGGGCCGCGGACCGCGGCGCCCTGAGGCTCCGCCCCGCCGGCCACCGGCCTCACTCGAACTCCGTACCGCCCTTGCGCGTCAGGTAGCCGGGGCTGACCGCCTTCGCGATGGCGCGGCCGCCGACCACGGGGCTGTAGCGCTCCGGTACCGGCCGGATGACGACGCCCTCGCGCAGGTGCAGGCTCCGCCCCGAGACGGTCTCCCGGCCGGTGGCCAGCTCCAGTACGGTCTCCAGGGCGTACGGCCCCTCGAACAGCCGGGGTACCAGCGGCAGTTCACCCTCCTCCAGCACCTCGGTCGGGTCCAGCCAGCGCACCTGCCCGTCGATCTCCGCCGACACGTCGAAGACGGCGTAGCCGGGCGGCGCGTCGGCGGCCCCCGCCAGCGCCCCGTACGCCAGGTCCTGCACCCCGGCCCCGTACACCTCCCCGAAGACGCCGACCCGGCTCGCGCCCAGCCGTTCGGCCAGCCGCGCCGCGACGTCCGGTACGCCATGGCCGCGTACGGCACGCCAGTACACGTTCCGCTCGTCCTCCTTGAGCGCCAGGCCCTTGGAACCGTGGCCCTTCGAGGACACGAGGACCCGCTTCTCCTCGGCGACGTACGTCAGCAGGCAGGCCGTGCCGTGGAGCTTCTCGGTCAGGACCACCGTCTCACCGGGTTCGAAGATGTGCGGGTAGCGCTGGAGGTTCTCCACGTCCACCCAGGGCAGCAGATCGGGAGCCGACTCGACGTCGCCGTTCATCGTCGTCGGGACGGGCGGGGACCACTTGACGATGCCCAGCGCCCCGGCGAAGTCGACGCCCTCCCGCGCGGCCGACGCGAGGTCCACGCCGTCCAGGGCGCGCGGACGGCACACCAGCCCCTGCGAGAGCTCGCCCCGCAGCCGGACGGCCTTGACCCGGTCGGCGGCGCTGCCGGCCAGCCGCCCGGTCAGACCCAGCTCCTCGATCAACTCGGCTGGCAGTACGGCTTGTTCGGGTATGTAGAGGGCCAAGTCGCCCGTCCGGTAGACGCCTTTGGCGACGACGGCGCGGTAGAGGCCCACTTGGGCCAGTTCCAGCGCATCGGCGTTCGGATGGTCGTGGACGGTCAGCTCTTCGACGGTCACGCGCAGGGTGGACATGGTGCGGCTCCTCGGGTTCCGGCACGGTCGGATACCGGTACGGCTACGGGCGGGGCGGGGCGGGGGACGTCGGGGACGGCCCGCCACGCCCGACCACTCTCCACGCCGCCATTCACGCTGGTCCAGCGGATATCGGGGTGTTAGCCTGCGCCGCGCCCGGCCCCCCGCACGGGGCCGCGGCCCACGGCCCGCCCCAGGAGGTTCACATGACACGTCGTCCGGTCACGGTCGTCACCGGCGGCAGCCGGGGCATCGGTGCGGCGACCTGCGTACGGCTCGCCGGCGAAGGCCACGACCTGGTGCTCGGCTACGCCCGCGACGGGGCCGCCGCGGAGTCCACGGCCGAGCGCGCCCGGGCGGCGGGCGCCCGCTGCGTGACGGTACGCGGTGACACCTCCGAGGAGTGTGCCGTGGAGCGGCTCTTCGACATCGCGGGCGCCGAGTTCGGGGTGGTCACCGGCCTGGTGAACAATGCCGGGGTGACCGGTCCGCTGGGCCGTCTCGCCGACGCCCGCGCCGAGGACCTGCGGCGCGTGGTGGAGGTGAACCTCCTCGGGTACCTGCTGTGCTGCCGCCGGGCCGCCCGGGACATGGCGGAGGGCGGCGGCGGGGCCATCGTGAACGTCTCCTCGGCGGCGGCGACGCTCGGCAGCCCCGGCGACTACGTCCACTACGCGGCCACCAAGGCCGGTGTCGACACCCTCACCGTCGGCCTGTCCAAGGAGCTCGGACCGGACCGGATCCGGGTCAACGGCGTGTCCCCGGGCATCATCGAGACCGACATGCACGCGGCGATGGGCGACCCCGACCGACCGGCCCGGGCCGCGGCCGGGATCCCGCTGGGGCGGGCGGGGCGGCCCGACGAGGTGGCCGGAGCCATCGCCTGGCTCCTGTCCGAGGACGCCTCGTACACGACGGGCGCGATCCTGCGGGTGTCCGGCGGCAGATGAGCCCGCACGGTCACGGCACTAGGGCCTGTCGTCAAACTCCCGTCGTCGCCCGGAGGGCGGCCCTGCGGCGTCTGGTGCGTGCTCTCGGTGCGCCGGGCGGAA